>CAMBMW010000058.1 GCA_945868875.1 uncultured Treponema sp. | reverse complement strand
ACGACGGACGAAAAATCGTAAAAGTTGGCGTGAATTATTCAAGTGAACAAAAGCAATTGACTGAGTGGGTGATTGAATAAGGTACATGACGGGAATACTTATAGATAAAACATTTTAATTTTATGCTATATTGATTTGTTTGATTGTTTTATAGACTTTTCTTTGACGAAATCAAAAAACTACACTATAATCTTCTTGTTTTATGTTGCTAAAATTAAACTATGATTTTGACATTGCAGCACTCCTCATAGAAATAATTCTTCTTTTTTTCTATTACCAAAGAAGAACTGTCCCTTCCATGCAGACACGCATTTTCTCTTTGATAGTGTACATTCTAACTACCTGTTCAGTCCTAGAGATTTCTTCTTCCTATTGTGATTTATATTTGGTAGATAAAGTTCCCATCTGGATTCGCTGGTTAATTGAATGTACATATTTTTCTTGTGTAAATTCATTTTCAGTTTTATATGCTGTTTATTGCTTCTTGCTTCTTGATTTAAAGAAAAAATATTCGAACAAAAAATACAATTTTTTACAGGTGTTTTTGATTGTACCTTATGCGTGCTGTCTTTTGATTATTTGGCTGGCACCTGTTTTAAATGGTGTTTATCCAATGGGATTTTCTATCGTAAAAGGTGTAGGATATGTCAGAAACCACAATATTTGGTTTTTGATTCCTTATATAATTTCCTCTTTCTATCTGATTATTACTTTTTTAATTTTGATTATCCATCGAAAAGAAGTTTCGAAAACTACAAAATATCTTTTATCATTCTATATAATTATTGTGGTTGTTTCAGTTCTTCTTCAACTTTGTTTTTACGGACTTTTTGTACAAAACTTTGCAATTGCACTCGTTTCTCTTGTATTTTATCTTTGCATTCAGCGACAGGAAGATGTTATTGACGGCATTACAGACTGTTTTAATCAATTTGCGTTTGACCAGATAACGACAAGACTTTTTAAAAGAAAAAATAAGTTTGCTTGTGTTTCTTTGATTCTTGATGATACTTTTTTTATCGCAAATACAATCGGTTTGACGCAAGTAAATAAATTTCTGCGTTTGGTTGCTGATTTTCTAAAACAGGAGTTTTCATATCAAAATGTCTTTAATATAAACTCAGAATGTTTCTTCATCTTGTTAAAAAATCCAAGCGAAGAAAAAGTCCAGAAAACTTTGATGAAATTGCAGAAACGGTTCGATTTTTCATGGACTTGGAATAATGTGGAATTAAAACTTTTTTCAAGATTATGCGTTATTGAATGTCCTGAATATGCAAAAAGTTCTAGTGATTTATTTGACTTTGTAAATCTGGTAAAAGATGACGAACGTTACAAAAAAAACATTATTTATGCTGAAGAGATTGATTTGAAAGTTAAACACAGAACTGTTTATATTGAACATTATTTGAGAAATGGAATAGTTGAAAACAGATTTGAAGTTTACTATCAGCCCATTTATTCTGTACAGGAACAAAAAATAATTGGTGCAGAAGCTTTGATTCGTCTGCAGGATGAAGATGGTTCTTTTATTTCTCCAGAAGATTTTATTCCTATTGCCGAAAAAACAGGGACAATCCTTCGCATTGGAGAGTTTGTTTTTGAAGAAGTGTGTAAAATGCTTTCGTTGATTAATCCAGAAGAATATGGAATTACAAAAATTGATATAAATCTGTCTGTAGCTCAGTGTATGCAGGAAATTCTTGCAAATCAGATTCTTGCAATTCAAAGTGTTTATAAAATTCCTGCCTCCATTATTAATCTGGAAATCACAGAAACTTCTGCGGCTCATACTCCTGAAATTCTTTTGAAAAACATGAGGACACTTGCAGATGCAGGTTTTGAACTTTCTCTTGATGATTATGGTTCGGGCTATTCAAACATGAATTATATGCTCAATCTGCCGTTTAAAATGATAAAAATTGACAAATATATTGTCTGGGCGGCATTTGCTGATCCAAAAGCACGAAAGGCACTTACTGCTACAATAAAAATGATAAAAAATATGGATTTGATTGTTCTTGCAGAAGGCGTTGAAAAAAAAGAACATGTTGACGCTTTGACACAGATGGGCTGTGATTATTTGCAGGGCTATTATTATTCAAAACCTGTTCCAAAAAATGAATTCCTTCAAATTATGATGGATTCAAAAAATAAAAAGGTAACTTTAAAATAATTCTAAAAAGTACTGGAGATTTTATGAAAAGAAAAGTTCAATCGTCTGTGATTGCGTTGTTTTGCCTGTGTTTTGGTTTTAATCTTTTTGCTGATGATTTTTCTGATAATCCGCCTTTTAAATTAAATCCTTTGAATGATGGAATTATTCTTGGAGTAAGCGGTGGTCTTGCTGGTTCTGCTTTTTTGTACAGTGATGTTTTTCATGCAAAAGAAAATAATTTTTCTGAAGGCAGTTACAACAAAGCAGATGTGAATGTTTTTGATCAGCTTTTTATGAAACCTTATAGTAAAACTTTGCACATTGTTGGAACTGGAACTATGGTTCTTTCGATGGCATCTCCGCTTGTTTTATTATGCACGCCAAATTCTCAATGGTTTACAATTGGAACAATGTTTGCCGAAACTTTACTTTTGGCACAGGGTACAAAAGAATGGATAAAAAATGTAGTTTACAGGCCGCGCCCTTATATGTATTTTGATGGTTATCCTCATGATAAAGTAGATGAAGGTGACTGGAACTGTTCTTTTCCGTCGGGACATTCAACTATGGCATTTGCAGGAGCTGCTTTTTTGAGTTATGTTTTTTGCCAGTATTATCCTGAATCTTCGTGGAAATATGCTGTGACAGGCATTTCTTTTGGAATTGCTGCTTTGACAGGAGCTTTAAGAATGGCAAGTGGAAATCACTATTTTACTGATGTTCTTGTTGGTGCTTTGATTGGTACGACTTGTGGATTTTTGGTTCCGTTTATGCATACGCAGAATTATTATGCAGTATTCCAGAAAAAAAAGGTGCAGTCTTCTGTTTCTCCACTAGGTTTTAATGTAAAATTTAATTTTTAAAAACAAAAAAAATTAAAAAAAAAACTCTTTTTTTTGTAACCTTTTTTTATGGTGGTGGTTATTTTAGTGTAAACAACAAAGTAAAACTAGTTCGTTTTCAAAAATACTCCTCCTATTTATTGAAGACTGCCGTTTTTTCCTCCTTTTACGGCAGTCTTCTTTTTTTTAAACTTAAAATAATGTAAGTTCGCCAGTCTGGTGTGTATGGTGCAGGGTTTTAAGATAAACAGCGCACCGAGGCTTGAACAGGCACGCGAAGCGTGAGTTGCAAATGATGTCACGTGCTGATTTTATTTTTGTTTAAATGGGGTACGACCTGGTTTTTCCTGGAAAATCAATTTTTGGTTGTCTGTTTTCAGGCACGTGATAGCATTTGCAACCGAGCGGTTAGCGAGCTGTAAAAGGCGACTGACTGACTGAATTTTGCTGAAAAATTTCAAAAATTTTCGCATTTGTATAAAGTTTGAAAATTTGGTAAGATAAGGCTATGGTAATTTCTTCTATTGATTTGAAAAATGGACACGTCGTTCAACTTAAGAACGGTAAGGAATTGGTTCTCCAGCGCGATGATGCTGATGCTTTGATTGCTCAGTTTGATATGTTTGGTGAAGTCGCAGTTATTGATTTGGATGCCGCTTTGGGAAATATTGATGCAAAGGGCAATACCGAAAACACTCATCTTTTAAAATCGCTTCTTCATCGTGGAAATGTGCGCACTGGGGGTGGAATTCGTTCTGTAAAACGTGCTAAGGAACTTATCAGTCTGGGGGCAGAAAAAGTTATTATTGGTTCTGCTGCATGGAAGTCAAATCCTGTGGCTGGCGAGAGTGTTTTGAATGAAGAATTTTTGAATGAACTTGCTGCTGCAATTGGAAAAGACCGCATTATTATTTCTGTGGATGCTATTAACGGTAAGATTGCTGTAAAAGGCTGGACTGAAACTGTTGATATTCCGCTTGTGGAAGGTGCTAAGCAGGCTGAAAAATTCTGTTCGGAACTTTTGTTCACTTGTGTTGAAAAAGAAGGCTGTATGCAAGGCACAAATATGGATTATGTTCGTGCTTTACGTGAGGCGGTAAAATGCAGAGTTGTGGTTGCTGGTGGTGTTTCGAGTGTTCAAGAGATTAAAGAACTTGAGAAACTTCATTGTGATGTTCAGCTTGGAATGGCTTTGTATACTGGAAAGGTTGATTTGAAAGAAGCTTTTGTGGAATGTCTTGATTTTGAAAAATCTCCTTTAATTCCTGTGATTGCACAGAGTGTTAATGGTGAAGTTTTGATGCAGGGGTTTGCAAATGCTGAGGCTGTGCGAAAATCTTTTGACTGTGGGCGTCTGACTTTTTGGAGTCGTTCACGTAATGAGTTATGGACAAAAGGCGATACAAGCGGAAATGTTTTGCAGGTTGTAAAAATGCGGGCTGACTGTGACAGAGATTGTATTCTTGCAACTGTTTTGCCAACTGGGCCTGCGTGTCATACTGGCAGTTGGACTTGCTTTACTTCTGCTGTGGATGAAAAATCTAGTATGGGTCGCCTTTATAATGTAATTGCTGACCGTTTTGCAAATCCTAAGCCGGGAAGTTATACTGCAACTCTTGATGCTAAGCGTGTTCGCGAAAAGGTGGAAGAGGAAGCTGAAGAATTGTGCGAAGCGGAAGGTAAAGAGGAAGTGATTTGGGAAGCTGCCGATTTGCTTTATTTTGTAAACGTTCTTATGTATAAAGAAGGTGTTTCTTGGAAAGATGTTTATGATGAACTTGACAGAAGGCACAAAGAAAAATAAATCAGTATAAAAGTTTAACTGAGGCTTCTGGAAGTCAAAATTTGACTGGTATGTTGATTTTGCTTTTTTGATGATTGTAATGTGCAAAATCTTGCCTGAAATTTTGGAGGGTTAAAAATGATTAAAATACAAAAATATGCTGAACTTGAACCAGATTTTTTTGATGGAAGAAAGTTTGGTGATTCAAATGAAGTTGTAAAATCTGTTTTGGAAGAAGTGCAGAAAAAAGGTGACACAGCGCTTCGCATTTATGGACAGAAATTTGATGTTTCTGTGCCTGCTGTTTTTGAAGTTCCAGCTTGTGAGTTGAAGGCTGCTGCTGAAAAATTAAAGATTGAAAAACGTGATGTTTATGATGCTATTGTTTATTCTCATGATTTGGTTTTGAAATTTGCAAAATTGCAGCGTGAATCTTTTACTGATTTTGAGAAGGAAATCACACCTGGAATTTTTACTGGTCAAAAAACTATTCCTGTTGAAAATGCCGGTTGTTATGTTCCTGCAGGTCGTTTTCCTTTGGTTTCAACTGTTATAATGACTGTAACTCCTGCTGTTGCTGCTGGTGTTAATAATGTAATTATCTGTACTCCACCTAGAGTTCATCCTGATGATAAAGTTGCTGCCGGAAAAAATGGAAGTGGAATTCCTGGAAATGCTTTTGTGGGTGGAAAACCTTATGCAGATGAAGGAATTATGGCGGCTGCTTATATTTGTGGTGTTAATCATCTTTATGCAGTTGGTGGCTCTCAAGCAATTGGTGCTATGGCTTATGGAACTGAATCTATTCAAAAAGTTGATGTGATTGTTGGACCTGGAAATAAATATGTAAATGCTGCTAAAAAAGAGGTTTTTGGTGCTGTGGGCATTGATATGCTTGCAGGTCCGACTGAAGTTCTTGTTATTGCTGATGAAAGTGCAAATCCTGCATGGGTTGCGGCTGATTTACTTGCACAGGCAGAACATGATGTTGTGGCTCAGCCTGTTTTGGTTACTACTTCAGTTGATTTTGCAAATAAAGTAAGTGATGAAATTGAAAAACAACTTGAAACTTTGACAACAAAAACTACCGCTCGTCAAAGTATTGATAATTGTGGAAAAATAATTCTTGTGGATAGTATTGAGCAGGCTATTGAAGTTGCGAACAGACGTGCTCCTGAACATCTGGAACTTGCGTTCGAAGATGAGCAGATGCTTAGCTATATAGAAGAAAAAGTACATAATTATGGTTCGCTGTTTATAGGTCACTATTCTGCCGAAGTTCTAGGCGATTATGCTGCTGGTTTGAATCATACTTTACCGACTTCTGGAACTGCAAAATATACTGGTGGTTTGAGTGTTAGAATGTTCTTAAAAACTGTGACTACGTTACGTGCAAAAAAAGATTCTGCTGGACTTTTTAGAAGTGCTGCTGCCGCTGGTTCTTTGGGAGATGCAGAAGGTCTAGCTGGTCATGCAAGAGCCGCTAGAATCAGAATTGAAAAATAGTTTTTTTTTATGCAGCAGTAGTTTATGATATTACTGTTGCGACGGAGGTCTAATCTATGCTTTTAGATGTTGCAAAACTTGGTGAAGAAGTTTTAAGAAAAAAAGCTGAACCAGTTGCTGAAATAAATGATGAAATTCGTGCGCTTGTAGAAGATATGTTCGAAACTATGATTGAAAAAGATGGTGTCGGTCTTGCTGCCCCTCAAATTGGAAAATCATTACGTCTTTTTGTAGTTATTGCAGATGATGATGTGCGCCGTGTTTTTATCAATCCGCAGATTATAAAAACTTCTACTGAAGTTGGTGAGTATGATGAGGGTTGTTTAAGTATTCCTCAGGTTTATGAAACAATTGTGCGCCCTTTGGAAGTCACTGTTCAAGCATATAATGAAAAAGGTCGTCCGTTTACACTTGAAGCAGATGGACTTTTGGCAAGAATTATTCAGCATGAATATGACCATTTGGACGGTATTTTGTATATTGACCGTGGTGATAAAACTTTTGCAGAAAAAACCGAAAATCAGTTTAAAAAACGTGCCGAACGCGCTGCACAAAAAGCAAAAGAAAAAGCTGCAAAACAGGCAAAAATTGCAGCAAAAATTGCGGCGAAAGAAAAAAAGACTTCTGGAAAATGAGTATGAAAATTTTATATGCAGGAAGCCCGCAGGCATCACAGTTGACATTAAGTATGCTCTATGAAAGGCAAAAAGAATGTGGTTTTGAGATTGCCGGTGTGCTTTCAAATCCTCCTTCTGCAAAGGGACGGCATAAAGAACTTATTCCAACAAGTGTTGCATCGTTTGCAATGGAAAAAAATATTCCTCTTTTCACGCCAGAACATCTTGATAAAGAGTGTAGAGATGGCATTTTACCGTTGGGGGCTGACCTTCTTGTAAGTTTTGCCTATGGACATATTTTTGGTCCTAAATTTTTAGCTCTCTTTCCTGCTGGCGGAGTGAATGTGCATCCTTCTTTGCTTCCAAAATACCGGGGATGCACTCCAGTTCCTGCTGCTATCTTGAATTCTGATGATAAAACTGCGGTTACAGTTCAAACTTTGAGTTTAAAAATGGACGAAGGAAATATCTTAAAACAGCGAGAGATAATTCTTGATGGAACTGAAACTGGAGAAAGTCTTTTGAATGATTGTGCAAAAATTGGTGCTGAACTTTTGTGTGAACTTCTGAAAGAAATGTCTTCTTCTGTGGATAAAAAGTACAGTTTGCCTTCTGGATTTGCACAGTCAGGAGAACCTTCTTATACTTCGATGATTTCAAAACAGGATGGCAAAATTGACTGGAGTGAAGATGCTCGTAAAATAGAAGCAAAAGTGCGTGCTTATTATCCTGAACCTGGAACATGGTGTCTTGAAAATCAAATGCCGCTTCGAATTTTGCAGGCTGCAAATATTTCAAACGAAGACTTTTTTACTATTTCTGATGTTAATAAAACAGTTTTTGAAAATTCTGAAAACGGAAAAGTAATGTCGTTTAAAAAAGGACTTGGAATTTTTGTTAAAGCTGGTTCCCGGGTTCTTGTTGTAAAAACATTACAGCGTCAGGGAAAAAAAGCTATGAATTATCAAGATTTTTTAAATGGTGCTAGAGATTTTATTGGTAGTGTGTTAAAATAACTAAATGCAGTTTTGTAATGGGGTTCTCTGAAAACAAATAGAGTTTTTTTTACCCAAAATTATAAAAAATTGGAGTTTTTATGAGTGACGAGAATATCAATGAAAATGAAGAGATTAATAATGAAAATATTAATATAGAAGAAAATGAGAGAGTTACAGAAAAAACTGAAAACATTGTAGAGAACAATGATATTCAAATGGAAAATTCTGAAAAAAAAGATAAAAAAACAAAAAACAAGGCAAAAAAAATCAAAGAGAAAAAGCCTCATCAATTTCGCATAAGTTTTTCTGAAGGTTATGAAAAATTGCAGTCGAATATCTGGATGCTGATTATCACTTGTGTTTCAGCTTTTTTGATAATGTTCCTTGTGGCTATTCTCGTATTTTTTAAGAATGTGGAAGGTCCTGAAAAAGTTCTTGTTCCAAATGTTGTAGGAAAGCAACTTGAAGATGCACTTTTGGAAATGCAGGCAAAGGAGCTTTATCCAAAAATCAATCTCAGATATTCAGATGTTCCTGGTGATGAAGGTGCTATTTTGGAACAATCTCCGAAGGCCGGGTCAATCGTAAAAGGTTATAGCCGTGTTTCGCTTGTTGTGAGCCGGGGTGTTGTTGTTGATAAAGTTGATGATTATGTTGGAATGAATATTAATGAACTTCAGCTTAAACTTCAAACTTTATTTGCAGGACAGACAAAACCTTTGATTGTGCTTGGAAATCCTAAATATAAACCAGATTTGACTGATGCCGGTACAATTCTTGAACAAGACCCTCCTGCAGGAACTAGTATTTCTGAACCAGTTACTGTGGAACTTGTGGTAAGCCGTGGACCGAATTATGAAAATACACGTCCTCCAAAAGTTGTGGGACAGTCTGTAAACGATTTGCTTCAGACAATTACAAGAAGTAAAGTTGTGTTTGATATAAAAAGCCACATGGCACTCGATGATGAAAAAATAGGTACAGTTGTATCGCAGCAGACTTTTGATTCTGAGTTTGTTCCAAATTATTCACGTGTTGAAATTGAAATGGCAATGCCTGATAAGCCTGTAAACGACAATGTTTATGGAATTTTTGAAGCAAAACTTGCTGATTATCCATATCCTGTTCCTATGAAACTAGAAGCCGTGCCGGAAGAAGGAAATTCTTATACAATTTTGAGTTTCTCTCATCCTGGTGGAAATGTAACAATTCCTTATGCTGTTCCTAAAGGTACAGAGCTTGTGCTTTATGTTGTAGAAAAAGTTGCTTCAAGACAGACTGTATACTGATAATTAATTCCTCTTTTGGTGATTGACATGAATAGACCTTTGATTTGCATGACTTTGACTGGAAAAACTTTGGAAGAAGATAAAAAACTAGTCAAAAAATATGAAAAACAGATTGATATGGTGGAACTTCGGGTTGACCATCTGACAGAGGATGAACAGCTTTATGTAAAACGCTTTCCATCACTTATTAATCTACCGTGTCTTTTGACAATCAGAAGAGATGTGGATGGCGGGCTTTTCAGCGGTGGTGAATTTTCGCGCACTTCACTTTTTGGAAGAGCACTTGCTTTTGCAAATCCTGATAAATCTAAAAATTTTGCTTATGTAGATTTCGAAGAAGATTATCATATCCCGAGTATCCAGGATGCAGCAATGGCCTTTGGTGTAAAAATCATCAGAAGTTATCATAATATGACAGAACCTGTTTTGAATTTACGCGAAAGATGCAAAAATATGCGGAAAACAGGTTATGAAATTCCAAAGATTGCATTTATGCCTCATTCAATCAGTGATGTTTTAAATATGTTCAAAGAAGGTGAGGCAATGTCCGAATTTGATCATATTTTTTGTGCAATGGGTGTTGAAGGTTTTCCTTCCAGAGTTCTTTCTACTTTTGCAAATTCATTTTTAACTTATGTTTCTCCCGAAGAAATGCTGGTGAATACAACAGGAATTGGTCATATTGATCCACTTACACTTAATGATTTGTATAATTTTAAATCAATCACAAATAATACAAAGCTTTTCGGGATAATCGGCTGGCCTTTGACAAAAATTTTCAGTACAGTTGTGCAGAATGTAGGTTACAGACAGCTTGGTTTTGACAATGTGTACATTCCCGTGCGAACAAAATCATTATCACAGGGATTGGAATTTTGTGAATATATGGGATTTCGTGGACTGACAGTTGCAGACCCATATAAAGAGGCTGTAATGTTTTATTTGAGTGAACACTCTCCTGAGGTTTTGCAGATGGGTGTTTGCGATACTATTATCAATAAAAACAATAAATGGATTGGTTATAATTCTGAATATATTGGTTTTAAAAAGGCTCTCATAGAGTTTATGGGTGGTCAGAATCTAAAGAGAAAAAAAATTTCTGTGATTGGTGATACGGCAAATGCGAATATGGCGGCTTATGTTTTAAAACAACTTGGAGCCAAAGTTTGTGTGTTTGGTAAATCGGTCGAAAAAGCTCAGTTTATTGCGGAACGTTATGGCTGCGATTTTTGTCAGCTTGATGCTCACTGTATTGAAAAACTTGATGAATATTCAACTCTGATAGTTCAGACAACAGTACATGAAAAGGTAGAAGAAACTTCAGATTATTATGAAAATGATCCGATTGATTTTTATAGTTTTAGAGGAAATGAATTACTTTTTGATTTTAACTTTGCAATGCCAATTACAGCGATTATGAAACGTGCTATAATGGCTGGATGTCGCTGTTGTAATGGAAGCAAAATGTTTGAAATTCACGCTTATGAACAGTTTAAGTTATTTACAGGATGTGAATATAAAAAGATTTAACTAGATTTAAATAGGAAAAACTGGAGGATTTATAAATGGGACTTTCACAAAACGAACAGAAAGTTTTGGTTGCAGAAACTGCGATTGACACTTTGATTTCAAAAGGATTGATTTTCAACGGAATGAAGATAGGACTAGGAACTGGTTCTACCGCAATGCCAGCTGTAAAAAGACTTGCGTATCACATACAAAACGGCAATCTTAAAGACATAAAAGCGGTTGTAACAAGTTTTCAAACTCAAAATGCCTGTCAGGATTATGGCATTCCAGTATATTCAATGAATGATAAAATCATTGGCGGACAACTTGATTTGGCTATAGACGGAGCAGATGAAGTTGACCCTGAATGTAACTGTATAAAAGGTGGTGGTGCGGCTCACGTTCGAGAAAAAATTGTAGAATATAATTCAAAAATATTTGTTGTGATAGCTGATTCTTCAAAGGCAGTAGAAAATATTGGAACAAAATTCCCGGTTCCAGTTGAAATAATTGCTGATGCTCGTGTTCCTGTAACAAAAGCTCTGAATGAACTTGGTGCTACCTGTGTATTGCGTGAAGGTGTGCGAAAAGCTGGTCCTGTCATCACTGACAATGGAAATCAGATTCTTGATTGCACATGGAAAGAACCAATCGATGTTCCTTTGATGGAAACAAAAATCAACTCAATTGTAGGTGTTTTGGAAAATGGACTTTTTTCTCAAAATAAACCAATTGTTTTTATCGCAAAAGAAGATGGTTCTGTAGAAACGCGAAATTTGTAATAAATTACCCATTTTGATTTTTTAATGTTCCCGCCTTTTCCAACAGAAATAGCACATCAGTATTGTCTCAAACTTATCAAGCAAATAGAAGACGGTACTGTTGTACTCAAGCAGATTTCAAAAGAAAGTGAAGAAAGAAAAGGGCAGGGCATAATGCTTGGCTGTCTTGTTGCACAGGATAAAAAAAATAAAAAAAGAAAAATTTTATATACAGTAAGCGGAAACAGCAAAGTTTTGGAATCTGGACAGCAGAATTTTATTTTTGTTAATCCAATCGTCCTTCCATATCAAATAGAAAATGCACTTTTTCAAAATGATTCAGAAATTCATCGTCTTACAAAAATAATCAACGAAGAAAAAATCAAAAATGTGGCATTTCAAAATGATGAATATTATTTAAATCATCTGAAATCTCTTGAACAGAAAAGAACTGAACTTACAGACGAGTCTTTACGCAAAGTTTTTTCTCTTTATGAATTCTGCTGTTTTGATAAAAAAAAGATTAAACTAAATCAGATAATTCAAAACCATAATGGAAACCTTCCTCCAACTGGAACTGGGGATTGTTGTGCCCCAAAACTTTTGTCTTATGCATTTGAACATGATTTAACTCCATTGAGTATGGATGAAATCTACTTTGGAAATGATACGAAAAGTAAAAAAAACGGTATTTCCTATCCTCCTTGTGATAATCGATGCGGATATATTTTACCAACAATTTTAGGACTTGAAATTTTGTATCGGGACAATGATATAGTTGTGATTAATAAGCAGTCCGGCTTGCTTTCAGTTCCAGGTCGTACCCCAGATAAAAAAGATTGTGTGGAAGCAAGGGTAAAATTTTTGTTTTCTGGAAGTGTAAATCAACCAGCCGTTCATCGTCTTGATATGGAAACAAGCGGTATTTTGATTCTGGCTTTAAACAAGGCGAGCCATAGAAATCTTGAAATGCAGTTTGCAAATAATCTTGTTCACAAAAAATATGAAGCACTTCTGGATGGTGTTTTGCATGGAAAACCTGAAGGACACATTGAACTCAAATTTCGTCTGGATTTGGAAAATAGACCGCATCAGATTTATGATGAAATTAATGGAAAAAATGGAATAACAGACTGGAAAAAAATCGGTGTTGAAAAATGGAAAAATCCAGTGACAGGAGTGGAAAAAAAAGTAACGCGAATAGAGTTTTTTCCTGAAACAGGACGAACTCATCAACTGCGTCTTGCTGCAAGTTGTGAAAAAGGATTGAATCTTCCGATTTTAGGTGACAGTCTTTATGGCAAATGTGAAAATGGGGAACGTCTTATGCTTCATGCTAGTAGAATAGAGTTTTTCCATCCTACAACAGGTAAGAAAATGGAGATAATGTGTAGACCTTCATTTTAGAAGTTTTGAAAGGTAGTAAGGTGGGGGCGAAACAAAATAGAAAATATCAAAAAAAATAAAAAAATTTTAAAAAAAATGAAAAAATGCTATTGACACTTTTTTGTTTAAATTGTATATTAATTAAGCATTCAGCAAACAAGAATGTAGCGGGCTACTAGCTCAGTAGGTAGAGCAACGCCCTTTTAAGGCGTGGGTCACTGGTTCGAATCCAGTGTAGCTCAAAAAAAGGTTTCTGGTTTCCAGAAACCTTTTTTTTGTTTAAATCAGATATTAAAATAAAAAAAAATAAACGAAATAGAAAACAATAAAATCATATCAAAATTCATAAATCAAATTCATATCTAGGGCAAAC
>CAMBMW010000057.1 GCA_945868875.1 uncultured Treponema sp. | reverse complement strand
AATTCAACAATTTCATTTTTTTTATCTGCAAGAAATTCTTTTGGTGTCATTTTTTTCCTCTTGTTTTAATATTAGGTTCAATTTCGAGTATTTGATTTACAAACCGTGGCAAGGATTGTAAGGGCTGGCGAAGCCAGTTCCGAAGCGAAGCGAAGGAATGAAGCGATAGCGTAACCCTGAAAAGCCTGATTTTTGCGAAGCAAAAAGCCACCCTAAAAAATAAAAATTCAAAACTCGACATTTGTCCTATTAATCTGATTTTTGTTTAAAAATCCTTAATCTGAAAATTATCTAATTTTTAAGAAAATTCCCATCAAGGCACAGGTAATCAAAATCTGCATAATCACAAATTTTAAAAGAACTTGAGTTGGTGACCAGCCTTTGTTTTTGCGCATGTGGTCGTGCAACGGAAATCTGATATTTTCAAATATTTTAATCTTGAAAAATCTGAGCAAAAAGACTTTTAATAATCCCATTCCACCGTTTATAAAAATAATCGATGAAGTTGCCAGAATAATAAACGGATTTCCACAAACCATCACGCAAACACCAATAAAATAACCAAGTGCGCGACTGCCTGCATCTCCCATCAGACAATGGCTTGGAAATGCATTATGCCACAAATATCCCATCACAACGCCAACCATTGCAAAAACCATAACGGCCCAATTTGCTCCACTTTGCAGATGCGGTAAAAGAAGATAAGCAGAAATATCTTTGTGACCAAGAATAAAATAAAAAAGCAAACCCAGAGTCAAAAGTCCAATTAAAACAAGCGTGGAAGAAAGACCGTCAACACCATCTGTACAGTTTGTAGTGTTTATGGAAGTCCACAACATAATTGTTGTGATGATGATGTAAACGACTGGATTTATAACAATCTCCTGGGAAGTAAATGGAAGCCAAAATGTAACGACACCATCAGCATTATACTTTTTTAATCCATAATATAAAATAAACGCCGTAGTCACGCTGATAATTAAATCTAAAGCACCTTTTAAGTATTCGCCCCAGCTTACAGCACTTCTGTCATCCAAAAAACCTGTCAGCATTGTTGCCCATGTCAAAAGAACAACGCAACTTCTCATCAAATTCATAGGACAGATAAGAAAAACAATAAGCACAAATAAAGTGATGAAAACAGAACCTGCACCAGTAGGTTTTCCTTTTGCAGCATCGGAATTCTCTTTTAGCGCAAAATCTCTGCCGCGGTCATGGGGAAGCCAGTTATAAAATTTTGGAATTAGTTTCAAAGAAAGAAAAAATCCCAAATAAAGTGCAACTGTAATCAAAACAGCATAAGAAGACAAAAGTCTTGCAGGTCCCCAAAAATCCTGCAACATTTTTCCAAGATAAAAAAGCATATATTCCTCAAAAAAAATAAATTAATTCCTGAAGGGAATCTCAACGAATTGAAGTTTATAGAGAATCCCCATAATCAATATACAACTTTGCATAAAAAATTACACAATTTGTTTATCATTCTAACTTGCACAAACAAGTGTGCCTTTATAAATGCTTAAAACGAAATGTGCGTCATTCCTGTGTAAACCATAATGATACCACGTTCATCACAATAGTTTATAAAATCATTATCGGCAGAACTTGAACCAGTTTGAATGATAGCTGTAATTCCATTATCAATCAAATTTTTTACAGGTTCAGAAAAATTAATCACACTGTCACAAACAAGCACATCGCCAATGCAATTATCTGGATTATTATTGCCACATCTCATTTTTGCATCGGCAAGAACAATCTGCAACGCCCGTTCAGTGGAAGTAGAGTTTTGAGAAATACCCACTATCGCATTATCCTTGAGCAGAATTGCACTGTAAGAACGTGCTCCCATTGCCAAAAGCATTCCGAATGCCATCTGGTCTGCTTTAAATTGCGAAGGACGATTTTTTGTCATAATATTCCAGTGTGAAAATAAAGTATTATCTTTTTGCTGAATCAAAATTCCCCCGTTTATAAGTTTGCCGTCCATTTCAGAAGATTCAACTTTTGCAGAAGGAACAAGTTTAATTTTTGGATTTTGAGCCAAAATGTTTTTTGCTTCATCAGTAAAAGAAGGAGCAACAATTGCAGCAAAACTTCCTTTTACCATTTCAACAGCGGAAATTTCATCGACCACAGCACTACAAGCTAAAACAACCCCATCAATATGGGAAACATCGTAAGTGTAAGTTTTTTTAAAAGAATCAAGTACATTTGTGGAAAGAGCAGCACCTACAATAGAATTAAATTTGATAGCAATCGTAAAAACAGTCCCTGTAAGGGGAGTGAATTGAGTAGTAAAATTATATCCATCACTGTTTGTAGTTTCGACAGTATATTGATTTTTCAGGATTTCGTAGAGGACGCATATTCTTTCCCATCCAAATGAGATATCAGAAATCATATTGTAAGAAAAAACATTATCCTGAGATTTCTGGATACCATTCAACGCACCAGAAATTGCTGGTGATTTATAAATACAGCCCCGTTGATGCGCATTTGAACCGCTGGAAAGATTCAAAAACTTTTCGTAAGGCTTCAAATAGAAATTCATAAAATCACTGGAATATTTATTATTCATGCAGATAGAAGCTGCAATGCCTGAATCATAAGCTGAAATCAAGTTCAGGACCTTTCCTGCAAGATATTCTCTAAATTCGCTTGAAATTTTGTTTGTGCGCAGTTGAATTATTGCTTCTTTATAATCACTAGGATCTGTTAAAAGAAGAACATTTTGATAATTTGAAAAAGAATTTCGCAATATTGAAGACAGATGAAAACTTTCTATTCTTTTAAGTTTTTCATTCCCAGTAATAACATTGTTATCGAAAATTTTTGGATTCATATTCATGCAGACAATGAAAATATTGTTATCACCATCGCTTTCATAATTCTCATCATTTTCATCAGGATATTTTGAAAACAAAATGCGCCTGATGATTTGTGAAGTTTCATTTACATACAGACTGCTGGGAGTTAAACCAGGTTCATGAATTACAGGGATACGTTCACTGAGTAAAAAATCTTCTGTTTTATCAGCTGAAAGAATATTCCACCCTGAGTGAGATAAATATGAAGCAAACTCCAAAAGGTTTTCAGTATTTTCAACATGAATGATTGCGTTTTTTTCCATAAAAAATATTTTATCAGAAAAACGAAGAGTTGAAAACAGGTGGAAGCATTGTTTTCAGGGCAAACGTATTATAAAATGATTAGTTGTAATATCTGGCTTCCGGTCGTTATTCACAGGCAAAAACGCAATAATGCGCTAGACGTTTTTTGGGGATAGAAACTATTATAATGCCGAGTTTGCGGCAGTCCCCAAAAAAGTCTTATTTTTTCCTGGCTCGCACTGAAAAAATTGTACACAAATGAGAATTTTGTATGTGCGAGCCGGGAGTTTTGGTGGTTAATATTCCCTTTTATTAAGTGAAAACTAAACTTTCACCAAAACTCAAAAAATAAATATGGTTTAAGATTAAGATCTTGCTCCAACTTTTCTGTAAAAATTTTTACAATGCGTTTGCCCTGATATTGCTTAAACCCAGCTTTTTTTTACTATTTATAAAGCGGGGTCAGAGTTTCAACCATTTTTGAATATTCAGCGTAAGCTTTATCATAAGCGGCAACATTTTCAGCAATTGGGTCAGCCGATTTTGAAGTATCCAAAGAAATGTGTTCAGCGCAAAGTTCAGCAATATCACACTTTCCATCAAGATTTTTCAAACACCACAAAGCCTGCACAGCACCGCCCAAAGCTGCTGCTTCATCCAAAGCTGGAACACGAATAGGAAGATTCATAATATCAGCCGCAATCTGACGCCATAAAGGAGATTTAGAACCGCCGCCAATCAAACGGATTTCCTTAGGCTGGAAACCAAGTTTGCGGAAAGCATCTAAACCACCGCGCATAGCAAAAACCGCACTTTCCAAAGAAGCACGTGCAATATTAGCTCGATTAGTATTTGCAGCAGTCAAACCAGTAATGCTAGCACGACCATTAGGCAAGTTAGGAGTTCGTTCACCATTAAAGAAAGGAATCACGAGAACACCTTCTGAACCACAAGGAGCCTTAGCAGCCTCACCATCAAGCTCTTTAACATCCATCTGGAAAAGGCCACGC
The DNA here is from genome assembly GCA_945868875.1 of uncultured Treponema sp. Taxonomy (GTDB): domain Bacteria; phylum Spirochaetota; class Spirochaetia; order Treponematales; family Treponemataceae; genus Treponema_D. The sequence goes on along the minus strand of CAMBMW010000057.1, from coordinate 9,355 downwards.
ACAAATTCAGTAGCAACAGTACAGTTCATAGTACACAAAAGAGGAAGCCAGCCGCCAGTAGAAGAACAGAAACCGCTCAAACCATTCACAGGGTCAGCAATAGGCTTGTCCGAATAACCGTACAATGTACCAGAAGTTCCCATCGACATAGTCAAAAATCCGTCAGCAACAGTACCAGTTCCCACAGCACCCATCATATTGTCACCACCGCCAGCAGAAACAGGAATACCTTCAGGAATACCATAAGCCGCAGCAGCCTGAGCAGAAACTTTACCTGCAACCTGATGTGCTTCAATCAATTTTGGAAGCTTAGCCAGAAGTCCACTGTCAATAATGTCACAAATCTTTTTTGACCATTCGCGTTTTTTAGAATCAAACAAAGCAGTTCCCGAAGCATCACCATATTCCATCACATATTCGCCAGTAAGTTTCCAGTTCAAATAATCGTGAGGAAGCATAATATAATTCAAAGCAGCAAAAGCGTCAGGTTTATTGCGTTTGAGCCACAAAACCTTAGGAGCGGTAAAACCAGGCAACATCAAATTCCCCAAAGCCTCAACAACAGCGTCATCACCGCCGCAAGCATCAGTAATAATCTTACATTCTTCAGTAGTAGAAGTATCACACCAAAGCTTGATGTTATAAAGTTCCTTGCCGTCCTTATCAAGAGGAACAAAACCATGCTGCTGCCCAGAAACACCAATCGCTTCAATCGTTTTCTTATTTTCAGCCGAAAGCTTACCAAAACAAACTTCCAAGCCCTTGTCAAACCATTCAGTTTTCTGCTCACGAGTACCGTCAGCTTCCGAAATCAAATCCATAGGGCAAGATGATTTTTCGATTATTTCCTTCTTTTCATAATCATAAATCACCACTTTCATACTTTGTGTTCCAAGGTCAATACCTGCAACAGTTTTCATTCTAATCCTCCAAGAATATTAACAATAATAAAAATAATTTGAATACAAATCTGGGGCTTACCCGCTCGCTTCGCTCGGGGTCGGGCCTTCCGCTGTTACGCTATCGCTCCAGCCGCTTCCCTCGCTTCGCTCAGTCCAGTGGCCGCTTCGCGCAGCTCCACGCCCTAAGCCAGTTTCAAAACATACAAAAAAAGTTTAAAACCAAAAAACAACATAGTCAAGCAGAGATTTTCCCTATTGCAATACTATTACAACCACTTTATACCCAGTCACATGAAATCCAAACATAAGTTCCATCTGTTAGTTTGGTCATTGCCTGAATTTTATCCAGCTCAGTCTTGTTCCAGCTCAAAGGAAAACCTGGCGTTGTAACTCCTCCGCCTACAGCATCTCCACCACGTATCCATCTGTAATCAAGACCAGCTATAGTTTTTCCATAACGGATTTTGAAAAATTACAAAATCAAAAGCCTGATGATTTAGTGCAATTAAAAACTGCATGTTATTATCACGCTTTTGATTTTAAATTTCCTTTTTAAACAGTTATCTGTAAATCTGACATTTCAGTCCGCCGTTTTCAAACTCAAAATCTGTGTTTGTATACTCTCCAGTTCCGCCATTGGTTTTATTATTGATAACCATATATTCACCAGGGATGACATAATACTTGGAATATCCGCCGACCCAGCAGTTTTGGAGTGCAATACCTGCTTTTGGTCCGTTTGCAAAAGTTTTTGAATCCATAAGTCCTGCATAAACCTTGAAGTAGTATTCAGAACATGTGATATCCCAGGATACTGTGTAGTAGTTGTTTCCAGAAACCTGAAGAAGAAGACACTGTTCAGTATTTTTTACATCCCAGTCTGTTGGCAAGCCCTGTGTTGTGTTTGGACCGTTAGGGTTATCTCCACCTTTTAGGAAAGCACAAATATGAGGATTCTCTGTATAAGGCCAGGCGTTCGCATTATTTGTTAATCCACTATCTGACATTGGGTGATTTAAATCCTTAAGCTCAATTGTTGTTCTTGAGATTGAAGCATAATTACTTTCCGTATGATTTTTATTCAGAGCAGAAGTTGCCGTTGCCGTTGCTGTAATATGGAAAGTTAAACCTTCTTCGTAGTTTGAACTGCCGATTTCAATTGGGTTTTTATAATCTGTACTGTTCGTAGATTGTTTGCTGTAATTAGCTCTATTGGGCTGCGTATTTCCGTCGTCGTATTGATTTGTAACACTATAAGTGGTAGCAGTGCGGGTCAGCGTATCGTATGAATATGTCAGTTTTGAATTTGGTGACTGACAGTCAATCTTAAAGGTTGAATTAAGACAGTTTGAATAGTCTGCGGCATAATTTGAAACTGTTGCTTTCTGGCTTTTAATGCGGATTACAGGAAGTTCTACACCAGTTGAATTGTAAGTTGCAATGTATTCTAGGTTTCCATAAGCGGTTCCACCTGTTCTATCATAAATAAAGTTTTCTTCAATAGTAACATCAAACTGAGCACCTTTACATGGCAATGAACCGATCTTTACAGTTATTGTATTGTCAGATGATAGTGTGCAGGCATTTGATTTTACGTCTTGTGTGATTTTAAGCAAACCGGTTTTAATATATTCTTGTACAAGAGTTGAATCATTACAGTCTTTATCGTATTTGAGAACATATTTTGGTGTGATGTCTGTCTCCCAGTTGTTGTTTGGGTCAGCACCATTGGAAGAAAGCTCGTATGCATTTTTGAGAGTAAAATTCTTTGCTGCAATAACTTTGTACTGTGCAATAGAAAGTACTGGAGGGATTCTCAGATCTTGTTCTTTTTGAGAAATTATAATTTTGCCGTTGCCTTTCTGGATGGTTCTTGTAAAACTGATTGTAACAGTACCTGTGTCTTCATCAAAATCAACAGCTTTTACTTTCGGTCTGCAGGTAATAATACAGATTGATTTTCGTGATTTAAGGTTATTAGCCCAGCTTTCGTTTATAAGAGCCTCAACATCAGAAATTTCCGAACCATTGCTGTCTTGAATAGAACCACCTTTAAGGTCAATAGATTTTACATTAAGGGCAGGAATATCATCACCGGTTTCAATTTTATAATCAAAATCAAATTCACGGGTGAGTGTATTTGCAGCAGTTTTCATCTTTACTGTTTTGTTATTATTTAAAGTAATCTCTGGTAATTCAGAAGAGCCCGATGCCGGTATGAATTTTATTTCTTTATTGAAACGAAGTTTGAGGGTGATATCATCATTTATACCGTAGTTGCCGTCGGGATTTGTTGCATAAAAATATTCTACACGCGGTGTGTTTGTATCTACAAGGAATCCAAAATCCTGAATTGTTGTATTGCGTGCAAGGTCAGAAACAGTTGCTCTGAATGATAATGAAGAACCGATAAGATTTTTTACGGTTACTTCAAATTTTCCTTCATCAGTAAGCTTGAATGTTTCTTGACCTTCGTCTGGTTCAACTTTTGTTCCGTTGCATTCAAGAGTAAAATCCAGTTTTTGTACATTAAGCCATGTTGCAGCAGAATCATCTGTGAATGATCCATAAACTGTTACTTCTGATTCAGAATCAAATGCAGGCAAAAGAGTATTAGTATTTGTATAGAATGTGTTATTGTATTTGATTTTCTCAAATGTGATTGACGGCGGTGTAATGTCTCCAAGGATTGTGTAAGTTTTAACAATCTTGTTTCCGTTGCCATCTTCGACAAGAACAACAAATGTCTGGTTAGAAAGAGTACGGGTAATACCGTCGATTCCCAGGTCTGAGAAAAGATTGAGGTTAACTTTTGTTTTGTATCGTAAACGGGTAATACCAAAAACAGGATCTGTTTCTGTTCCGTCTGCGTTCAAGTCTGGAAGTGTATAAATCTTCCCGTCCTTTAATTCTGATACAGAGGATGCTGCATATGCAGGTGAATTCCATTGTTCTGCATTTGTATTTGAAAGTGTGACAATGTCATCTTTGTTTGTAACGTATGCAACTTTAACATGCTTGATATCAGTATCATCTTTTGCAATAAATTCGAGAGCGAAGTCACCGTCTTTGTTTCCAAAAAGCGGCTGGTCAATCTGTTTTTCTGTTTCATCTATATAATGTTTGAGTTCAACAGAAGGGAAGGTTTTATCTACAACTTCAATGTAGCCTGTTTTTGAAACTGCGGTTTTTCCATTGTTGTCTTTAGCGTTGATTTCGATATAGTAAGTTGTACAGTCTTTTGGAACTGGAAGCTGGTAGAAAATAGTATTTTCTGAAACTTTAGTTCCGCGTTCATAGAGAATATCCTGACTTACGATTGCACATGAGGAATCAATTTCTTTTACTGTAGAAGTTACTTCGGAAATTTCTGTATCATCGTATGCAGTACCATTGATTGTTGTTCCTGCATAAACAGAGAGTGGAGAATTTTTATCACCAAGTTTCATTTCAATCCATGGCTGATCAGCATCTTTCCACATACAGAAAATACCATGGACATAAGTATCTTCCCTGTTACCTGAACTATCGCGGCTGCAGGTAATGACTGTGAACATATGTTTTGATGCGTCAAGAGATGCAAATTTTGGATAGTCTGCAAGTTTAACTGGGAATTCCCATGCACGCAGACTGTTCAATTCAATGCAAGATTTGTCTTCTGCAAATTGTGTATCTTTTATAAGGCGCTTTTCAAGGTAAACGATATCTGTTTCTGTTTCTTTAATGATTACATCAATATATTCAATAGTGTTTTCATCAACGGTTGTTCCAGAAAGAGTAAAATCTCCTGTAACGAATTTTGAAACTTCTGTAATTTTTCTGTAGTCAGTAATTGCATTTAGTTTTTCTATTGAATCGGTTGTTGCAGGGTAAAGAGCAGGGTTTGATACTGTTACTTTTGGCGGATCTGTGTCTACAATTACAGTGCGTATTTTCTTTGATTCTTCACTTATATTGTTTGCTGCATCTGTTGCAGTTACACTGAGGTTATATGTTCCCGATACCGGAATTTTAATTGATTTAATCGTAAAGTTTACAGTTTTTCCGTCAGAATCAACTGACCAGGTTGAAAGCGGATCAGCCTGATAAGTAGAAGAATTGCTGGTCTTCACTTGCCATGCACCTTCCTGTCCTACCCAGCTATTCCCGTTACATTCAACAGTAATTGTCTTTACGGCAAAGTCGTCTGTCACTTTTGCAGTGATGTCAAAACCTGCTGCCTTTACACACTGGCGTGGTTCTGGTGTCAGAATTGTTACACTTGGACCAATGAGGTCAATTGCTTCTCCAAGACCGATTGTACAGGATCCCAGAAGGAATGCAGATAATGTTGTTATAATTACTGTTATTTTTTTAGTGATTTTCATATTTTCATTCCTCCTTAGTACTGATTATCATTATACCCGTAAATATCAGGGTCGTAGATTAATATGGCCTGACCGTACCCTACATTTGGTTTTGCAGGTTTGAGGTGATCACTGCTTAGTGTCTGAAGACAATAGTTGTCAAGAATCTGCCAGCTTGACCAGTAATAATTATCTCCGTTTTTGTATGCTACCTGGAATTTACTGTAGTGCCGTTCATTCTGTGAAAGAGGCCAGCCTGCAGTATAAGAGTTAGCTTCAGGAATCTGGCTTCCAAAAACTGCAAAACAAGGTTGACCTTTAGAATCTGTGACTTTGGTCAATTTACTTTTTGTATAAACTCTAAGCACTGTCTTGAATGCACCTTCATATCCCGGCAGAGAATTATCGAATCCCGTTTTTTCTGCTGTAGCTTTAATATAAATTTTTGCATTTGTATTGTAATCATCAGTTCCAAGAGTTTCTGATAATTCCTGTGTACCGTCAAATGTAATAGTTTCGGCTGTTACACCGGTAGTATTTGTTGCAAGTCCTTTAAGTGAACTTGCTTTGATGTTACTTGTTTCTGTCTGATGAAAATAATTTTTTGTGGTAGAAGTTGACATTGTATCTTTTCTTGTCTGGTCGATTATGTAGTTCATCTGAACGTTTGGTGTTACACAGTCAATTTTTGCTTTTGTTGTTTTACAGGTTGTGTCATTTGTTCCGTTGGTTGCAATTCTGTTTACTCGGATTACTGGTGTTGCAACTGGACCTACAAGGAATTTGTAGTCGTTTTCTGCAAGCCCTTCATCCATATAGTTGTATGCAGCATCACGAACACTGTTGTCACTGAGAGTAAGTGTGTATTCAACACCGTTAACAAGACAGTCAATAAAGTCGCTGTCTTTTACTGTAAGACTGAGAGTATTAGTTCCGTTGCCTTCCAGATCCTGAACATCAAAAGTTGCCATATGATATCCGCACTTTTCAAGAACTTTGCGGAGATTTGTAACGACTGCATTATGGGCCGTGATTTCTGCTGAGTTGTCTGTATTTGGCAGTTCTTTGATGTCATATTTATAATTAAGAACATATTTTGTTGTAAGGTCTGGAGTAACATATGCGGAATCAGTTTCAGGAATTTTAAGTCCGTTTGTATACTGCATGTATGGACCTTCTGCAATGATTGTGTCGATTCCGTTTTTATCTTTGCCATATTTGAATGGTTTTGTAGCATCTCCACAGATGGTTATTCTATCGTCGGCACTTGCTGGAAGGAATATTTTATCTTCAAAAACTTCCTTGCTTAATACTGGCGGAATATACCATCCTGCCGTGCGTTTAAGTACCAGAGAGCCGCTTGTAATAGTTACGTTTTCATTGAATTTTAATTTTATTGTTATCTGCCCGTTTTCTTTTTTAATAACTTTGTCAGGTGCAGGAACAAACTCTGATTTTAAAAGATATGGCTTGATACTGTCGATTTTGAGTTTTTTATTGTTAAAGTCAGTTCCGGCACCTGTTTTTGTAAAGGTACCTTCAACAGTAGCTCCATTCAAGTTTATTGGATTGTCAGCTGGAATGGCCAACTGTTTACATTCTACTTCATCAGTAACTTTATATGTAAAATAGAATGTGTTGGAACTGCTGTTTTTGTTGCGGTTTGTATCGTAAACTGCCCTTCTTTTTTCAGGAGCAACGGCTGTACCATTTTTATCAGTAAAGTCTGCAGCTTCAAATTCAATATAAGGAAGGTTGTTGCCTGCAGGATATATTGCTACGCGGTTGTCAAAATCTGCCTGAAGTACAATTTCATCATTGAGGGTATAAGTATGGTTATCTTCTTTTGTTGCAATGATATTTGTAAGGTTACCAAGCGTATCAAATGCGACAGTCAGTTTTGATACGGCAGAGTTGTTGAGCTGGTCTGTTGCTGTCAGTGTAATATTGAAGTTCTTACCTGATGCAGGGGCAGAGGAATCTAATTCACCTGTCAGTTTTATGATAAGTGGATTTGTTTTTGACCACGGCTGTGAGATTGTAAAGCCTGTAGATTCAGATTGCGATGCATTCTGCGGATCGTTTTTACTTGTTGCATTGCAGGCAATTATGGACATATTATTCTGCGCTAATGGAGTGATTTTGATTTCTGTGATTTTTACAGAAAGAGTAATCAGCGGGTTATCAACGGTTTTCCATTCTAAATCTCCGTCCTGTTTGTATGCAATTTCGAAGTTAGGTTTTGATGTAAACCGGTTAAGGCGGAAAGTTTGAGTAGTAATGTTCCCTGTGTCGTCTCTGGCAGCAAACATAAATACTTTGTTGCTGTTGTCGACTTTTCCGTTTTTAATGAAGTCTTCAAAGAAATCCCACTCTTTGCTTACATTTGAAGTATAACGGTTAGTATTTGAATCATAAGAGGGCTCTGAACTGGTGGTGAGCTTGTGAATTGTAGAATCTTCAAAAGTTTCATTGGCTGAGAAATCGTAAGTTTTGTAGAAATATTCCGTGAATTTATCAATGTCACTGTTTCCCTCAGAAAGCCATGCAACAGCAATATCACTTACGGGTTTGTTATCGACAATGGAAGCTTGGATGGTGAATTTACCGTTTTCAAGAACAGGAACAGAATTTTCTTCCGGACTTCTGATAATGATTGTTGGTTCTTCACCGTTAGTTACATGAAGTTCAATTGCTTTGAAGTAAGTAGCGCTGTTTGTTGTGCTGTCAATGATTTTCAGTATCAGCTTGTACTTTGCATCCTCGACTGGAGCTGTAATATCAAAAGTATGGTCACGAAGTCCTGGAGTAAAATTGTTTACAGTGGTAAATTTTGAAGAAGGAACACTGTTGATATCTTGGAAATCTGTGTTGTTTACAATTGCATACGAGATTGAAGAAATTCCGTCATCATCGAAAACTGACACCGGAATATTTCCTGCGGTTGGAACTTTTACAACAGAGCTCTGCATTGAAGAAAAGCGTGCGTGAGGAATATCATATTCTTCTTCCCATGCAAAAACATTCTGGCAGATTGTTGTCACCTGATCGGCATTTCCAACAACAACGAGTTCAGGCAGAATGTAATGAAGTCCGGTTTTAAGAGAATCTTTTGCAGCTGTCATTTCGTCAGAAGTAAATGAGAATTCAGGTGCGTAAGCGTTTGCAGAAGCATCTGGGGCTTTGTTTGCGATGAACGCTTCACCGATTTTGTTTCCGTTTTCATCTACTTCAAAAAGAGATAATTTTGCGTTTTTAACACCATAGCGGGCTGAAATGTTTGTAAAAAGAGAAAAGCTTTTATTCTGAAAGTAATCTTTGTTTTCTGTACTTTCGCGTTTTGCCGTTCGTCCGTCAGGATCTGTAAATTCTGAAATTGGCAGAAGGCGGGCAATATAACCATCGCGTTTGATGCGTGGTTCTTTTACGTCAATGTCAGAAGTATCAATAATTACAGTAATTGAACAAGAGGAGAACTCTGAACCGTTTCGGTTTTTGTCAAAGGCAGTAATTTCAAAATGAATTTCTGTGTCTTCAGTAAATTCATCAAAAGGACAGCTGAAGACACCCTGACTGTCTATATCGGTCCATATACGGGTGAATGGTCCCTGTTTTTTAGAAAGCCCTGTTACAGGGTCAGTGATTGAGTAGGAATAGACAAAACGAATTTCTTCTGTTTTAGTATTGTCTTTTGCTATTCCGGAGATTGCAAATTTTTTTCCAACAAATGTATTGTTTTCAGGACTGGTGATTTCAAGAACTGGAGCTTCCAGGTCAATGGCATTGCCAAGTCCTATATCACAAGATGTAAGTCCTATTAAAACTGCGAAAAGTGTAATAGCGATTATTGAATAACTTTTTTTTAACATATAATCCACCCTTTAAGGTTTAAAATAACTCTAATCAGTTATCGGCTGAAATTCTATTTTTCAATATAATAATGTAGTAGAATTTAATTTTGTAAAGATAAAAGAATTGCAAATTTTAATTAAGTACACTAATACAATAATAATTATACCATATTATTCTGAAAAGGAAAGTTTTTTATTATTATAGGGCAAACGCATTATAAAATGATTAGTTGTAATATCTGGCTCCCGGTCGTGA
>CAMBMW010000056.1 GCA_945868875.1 uncultured Treponema sp. | reverse complement strand
CTTGCATTAATTTCATTCATTCTTTTAATGTTTTGCAGCTGTCAGAAAAAGACAGAAACTCTCAAAAATACTGATTTCATTCCTCAGTCAATAATCTCACTTTCGCCAGCTTCAACAGAAATCCTTTTTGCAGTTGGAGCTCAAAATCAAATTGCTGCAGTAAGTGATTTATCAGATTATCCGCCAGAAACCAAATCTCTTCCAAAAGTCGGCGGTTTTGACGGAAAAACACTCAGTTTGGAAACAATTCTTTCGTTCAAACCAGATTTTGTTTATCTTACTGATGGAATGCACAATTTTTTGATTGAACAGCTCGAACAAAACAACATCAAATATTACATTTCATCATCTTCCTCTATTAATGACATTTTTTCAGAGATGATGGAGATTGGAAAAATCACTGGTCATCAGGCAGAAGCTGAAAATAAAGTTGCTTTGCTGCAAAACCAATTACAGGAAATAACCGATTCTTCATCAGTTAATTTGTCTGAAAATACAGATTCAACGGCAAAACAAAAAACCGTTTATTACGAAGTTTGGAATGCTCCTTACATGAGCTGCGGTTCCAGTTCCTTTATCAACGATATCATAGAAAAAGCTGGTGGAAAAAATATTTTTGCCAATCTTCAGAACGCATATCCAATCGTGAGCGAGGAAACAATTCTTGCGGAAAATCCAGACATCATCTTGATTCCACAAAGTTCAGGCATTTCAATCGATTCCATAAAATCACGAAATGGCTGGAATAAAATGCAGGCTGTACAGAAAAATCAAATCTACCTGGTAGACGATAATCTGCTCAGTCGTCCGGGTCCAAGAGCTATAAATGCAGTTCAAAATCTTGCAAAAATCTTGAATACACAATAATCTTAACAAGATGAAACTAAAATTTCACAAAATATTCTTCATTTTTTTTGTGCTTCTCTTCATAGCTTTCATCCTTGAAATAACGCAGGGAGCACAAAAAATTCACATTTCTTCCATATTAACACGCAGTGATACATTTGAAAAAACAATTCTCTGGAATCTTCGTTTACCAAGAGCTATTTTAGTTCTCCTGTCGGGCATTCTTCTTGGCGCAGGCGGAGCAGTTTTTCAGCTTTTTTTCAGAAATCCGCTCGCTGAACCTGGCATTCTTGGCATAACATCGGGAGCAACTTTAGGCGCAGTTTTTGCCACTGCTTTTGTTCCTGCTGTTACATCAATTTCTTTTCTTCATAACACTTTTTTTTCCACAATTTTAAAATATTTTTCCCCCGTCAGTCTTTTTGCTTTCATCGGGGCAATTACAGCAGGAATCATTGTCACAGCATTATCTTTCACACAAAAAAAACAAAACACTTCCATAGTTATATTACTTTGTGGCACTGCCTTAGGAACACTTTATTCATCTCTCAGTTCACTTATCCTTTTGACAAAAAGTCAAACTCTTCATTCCATTTACAGCTGGATTCTCGGAAGTTTTAATGGACGCGGCTGGAACGAAGTTTTTTTCATCCTTTTGCCTGCCATCGTTTCTCTTATTCTAATTGTTTTCATAGCAAAACCCTTAGATTTACTCAGCGGTGGCGAAACAAATGCACAAAGTCTCGGTGTCCAGGTGTCCACGCTCCGCATTCAAGTTCTAATAATTGGTGCCCTTTGCACAAGTTGTGTAGTATGCGCTGGCGGCACAATAAATTTTCTAGGACTCATTGCCCCCCACATCGCACGCAAAATAGTTGGTCCAAAATCACAAAAACTTATACCTTTCAGCATGATTTTGAGTGCCATTGTCTTGTTATTAGCAGATTTATTATGTAGAATAATTGTGAGACCTAGTGAATTACCAACGGGAATCATAACTTCAATCATAGGAGTTCCATTTTTTATCACATTATGTTTTGAAGAAAAATGATTTTTTGGCTTTTTTTTTGGAATTTTATGGGCACAGTCCACATTCCAAGTCGCGTTCCGCAATTCGCTAACGCTCAGCCCCATATTTTGAAAAAGAATTAATAATCGATGCAATTTTTTTAACATCACCCAAAGTATTAGTTTACCACGATTTTTTCAAAATATGGTGGCCGCCTTTCGGCGTTGCTCCATGCTCGGTGCGCCATTACCTCAAACCCTTTAGCTTATCTGGAGAAATAACAACATGAAACGTGAAGACAATCCTTACCACAAAGAATTCGGCTTTTTCAGCAACCTCAAGTTTGTTCTCAAAGTAATGAAAAAATATTCACCGATGCTTCTTTTCCTATTACCAGTTTCAGCAATGATTTCAGTTGGAAACAGATACACAGTATCATTCCTTATTAAATATATTATCGATATTGCAACAAATCATGGAACCCTTCAGCAACTTTTGATAACGCTGGGCATTTTTTCAGTTATTTTTATAACTCTTTGGAACACAAACTCATGGTACAACTCCAAAACAGAAATAAAATGCATAATTGCGCGCATGAATCTCATTCTCGAAAAAAATCTTATCACCATGACTATGCCTTTTATTTATACAGAAGATCCAAACATGCTCGACTGCAATCAAAAAGCATCTCAGGCTGTCGGTGGAAATCAACAGGGTGTAGAAGGAATGATGCATATCATTTTAAATTTCTCAGGTTCACTTGGTGCTGTTATTGCAGGTCTTTCAATCATCAGTACAATAAATTTTAAAATCGTCATTTTGATGATTGCCATTGCACTTGCAAACTTTTTTATCTCAAATCTTGCAAATAAATGGTGCAAAAAACACGTTTGGGATGAACTAGCTCCATGGTGGCGTAAACGCTGGTACATGGATATTGCACTGGGAGATTTTAGTTATGCAAAAGACATCCGCATGTTCGGACTAAAAAATTATTTAACACATAAATTTCAAGAAATAAACAAAATACGCTTTAATTATCAGAAAAAGAATAACCGAGTTTGGCTTTTGGTTTCCATTGCAAGTTCGTTCTTTTGGGTTATCTCTCAAGTACTCATTTATATTTATTTAATTCGCTGCATTTTTGCGAAAACAATCACGATAGGAAATTTTACACTTTATCTTTCTGCAACAGCAACTTTTTTTGAATGTGTTATGTCACTTTTAAACTCAATCACAAATTTTTTAAACAACAGTCGTTATGTTGATGATTTTCGTTCATTTTACGAAATGCCAGAACTTCGTCAAAATCTCCCAGACCAAAAAACAAACCTTCCAAAACTGCAACCTCAATCACACTATGAATTTGAATTCCAAAATGTCAGCTTTAAATATCCCCGTGCAGAACGATTTGCTCTGCAAAATGTCAGCATAAAGATTAAAGCTGGTGAAAGGCTTGCTGTTGTCGGGTTAAACGGCGCTGGAAAATCCACATTCATCAAACTTCTTTTGCGCCTTTATCAACCAACTGAAGGAAAAATTCTGTTGAACGGAACTGACATCCAAACTTACGATTTAAACAGTTATTTTAAAATTTTTGCTCCAGTTTTCCAGGATGTAAACCTTTTTGCAATGAGTTTTGCAGAAAATGTTTCCATGAAATCTCTTGAAAACACAGATAAAGATTTGGCTCATCAGTCAGTTGTTCAAAGCGGACTTGAAGAAAAACTTGATTCCCTTGAAAAAGGTCTTGATACACAGCTTTTAAAAGTCATCTACGATGATGGAATCGACCTTTCTGGCGGACAAAAACAAAAACTTGCACTTGCACGCGCTCTTTACAAAAATTCACCTGTAGTTGTTCTCGATGAACCTACAGCAGCTCTAGATGCAATTGCAGAAAGCAAACTTTATTCTGATTTTGACAAACTCATTGGCGGAAAAACTTCAATTTACATAAGTCACCGTCTCAGTTCTACACAATTTTGCAATAATGTGGCAATGTTCAAAGATGGAAAACTCATAGAATATGGAACTCATGTATCACTTTTTAAACAAAACGGTGAATATGCAAATATGTTCAAGATTCAAGCACAATATTATGTAGATGCAGGAGAAACAAATGAAAACTAAAGCAAATTTATCATCAAAAAACAGTATTCCTGTCAAAAAAGTTCTCAAAAATATGTTTTATGAAGCAGCAAAAAACCGCCCAATTGTTTTTTTTGCTTATTTCATTCAGTTTTCTGTTAGTCTGATTAGAAAATTTCAAATCATTGTATTACCAAAATTTCTCATAGAAGAATTACTTGCCGTTTACAATGGGGACGAACCTTCTGCTCATCTTCAAAGAATCGTTTTTCTCGTTGTACTTACACTAGGAATTATGTTTTTTGGAAACATTTTAGATGGCATTGCAAACTGGATAAAAAACTTAAGTCAGGAATGGTTCAACGAATATTTCCAGGTAAAAATCAATCAGCAGTCTATGTCAATAGACTTTGAATGTACAGAAAATCCTCAAGTTCTCGATCAAATGAACAAGGCAAAAGAAGGAATGGACTGGTACAGTGGCAATGTTTGTGGTATTCTCGACCAGTTTTTTTCTATTGTAACTAATATTGCAGGCTTAATCGGTGTTATTACAATTCTTATGTTCAGTTCACCTCTTGTCATCATTTTTCAGATTTTGTCAGTTGCTTGCTTTACTTTTTTCAACAATAAAATCAAAAAGATTGAATTAGAAAGTTTCAAAAATCTTGCAAAAAGCAATCGAATTTTTGGTTATCTTTTCTTTGAACTTTCAGATTTCTCTTATGGAAAAGATATTCGTCTGTACGATGCATCAAATCTTTTTACTAAACTTTCATCAAAACACTTGGATGACCAGACATGTATTTGGACTGACCGTTTAATCAAAACAAAAAAACAAAATTACAAGATGAATTTTTCTAATCTTATTTGTAATTTTCTTATCTTTTGTTACTTAGGTTACAAAGTAATCAAAAACTTAATCACCATCGGAGATTTTTCCATGTGTGTAACAGCTTCCAACGATTTTACAAACTGTTGTCAGGCAATTGTTCAAAGTGTTCAGGAAATCTTGAAACGTACAAATTATGTAAATGAATATCTCAAATTTATGGAATATCCTGTTGCACTTACAAAAGGTTCAAAATCTGTTGTATTGGACAAACCGCACACAATAGAATTCAAAAATGTTTCATTTAAATATCCGCGTTCCGAAAAATATGTTCTCCAAAACGTAAGCATCAAAATCCCAAATGCACAGCATCTTGCAATTGTGGGATTGAATGGAGCTGGAAAAACAACTTTTATTAAACTTTTGTGTCGCCTTTACGATGTTACAGATGGCGAAATCCTCATTGATGACATTAATATAAAAGAATATTCTGATGATGAATACAGAAAACTTTTTGCTGTTTTGTTCCAGGATTTTAAACTTCTTGCGTTCTCTCTCAAAGAAAACATTGCATTTTCACCAGAAGTTCCCGATTCACAGATTGACGATGTTCTTAAACTTGCAGGTCTTTATGAAGATGCTCAAAAACTTCCCAAAAAGAACGACACATGCATTTACAAAAGTTTTGATGAAACCGGTGTGGAGCTTTCAGGCGGACAAAAACAAAAAACTGCCATTGCCAGAGCACTTTATAAAAACTCACCAATTGTCATTCTTGATGAACCTACGGCTGCTTTAGATCCACTTGCAGAAGCTGAGATTTACGAAGATTTCAACAAAATGGTTGGCGGAAAAACAGCTATTTACATTTCCCACAGACTTTCCTCATGCAAATTCTGCGATCAAATTGCAGTTTTTTCTGAAGGAAATATCAAAGAATATGGAACACATGACCAACTCATGCAAATTCCAGACGGTATTTATAAAGAAATGTTTACAACTCAAGCAAAACCATATCTGGATAAAGAGGAAGCTTAAAATAAAATTCAAATGGCACTAGTTCAGACATTTGGATTAAACATTTCTTAAGAGCAAAAACAAGCTCTGTCCCTCTTTTTCTTTTTTTCTGTTAATAAATAATGAACCGTGATACAATATAATAAAGAATTATTTACTTCTGAAAGTGATTTATTAATCTGAAGTTTTCGAAGAAATGCTGTTCTTTGTGTATTTTATTTTTTTTTGAGGTTTGATTTTATGCAGAGTTTAAAAAATTATAATCCTATTAAATTTCTTGATGATTATCGAGGTAAGGATTTTCATGGTGAATGGCCTACTTTAGCAGAAATATTTAAAATAACTGTAAAACGTTTTGGTGAACGAAATGCATTTTCAGACTGGGATACTGATGATGGTTCTAAGCGAACTTATTCTTATAATGAAGTTTATGCAAAAGTCGAAAAACTTGCTAAGTGGCTTGTTCAGAATGGAGTAGAAAAAGGAGACAGAATTGCAGTTTCTGGAAAAAACTCTCCTGAATGGGCAACCGTTTATCTTGCAGCTCATTTTGCCGGAGCTGTTATTTGTCCGATTGATTATGCATTACATGATGATGAAATTGAAAATCTTTTGAATACTGCCGAACCAAAATTCCTTTTTATCGACTTTGAAAAATTTGATTATTTTGATGTGAATCATAAAAACTACAAAGTTTACAGTTTGAATAGAAAAAATCAGAAATATGTTTATGACCTGGAAGCAACTGGTGAAGTTGAACTGAATCAATTTCCTTCGGAAGAGGATACTGCTGCTATTTTGTTTACTAGTGGCACAACAGGGGTCCCAAAAGGTGTAATGCTCAGTCATAAAAATCTTGTGAGTGATGCTTTTATTGCTCAATATCACATGATTATTGATTATAATGATGTTTTTTATGCTCTTTTGCCAATCCATCATGCCTATACAATGCTTGCAGTTTTTATAGAATCAATTTGTATTGGAGCTGAAATTGTATTTGGAAAAAGTATGGCGGTTTCCAGGTTGATGAAGGAGTTAAAAGAAGGCAAAATCACGATGCTTTTGGGTGTGCCGCTGCTTTTTAACAAACTTGCTGCTGGGATTTTGAACGGAATCAAACAAAAAGGAAAACTTATTTATGGTATTTTGAAAATATTGATGGAAATTTCCTATATCATCAAAAAAATCACGAAAATCAATGTTGGGCACAAAATGTTCAATGCGGTTTTGAAAAAAGCAAATATAAACACAATTAGAATTGCTATTTGCGGTGGCGGTCCTTTGGCAAAAAGTGTGTTTAAACTTTATAATCAGCTTGGAATTGATTTTGTGCAAGGTTACGGTTTGACCGAAACTTCTCCGATTATTGCGTTAAATCCTGTGCAGCATTTTAAAATTGAAAGTGTTGGTAAATATTTTGTTGGACACATGGAAATGAAAATTCTTAATCCAAACGAAGAAGGAATTGGTGAAATCTGCGTAAAAGGTCCAATGGTTATGCAGGGCTATTACAAGATGCCTGAGGAAACTGAAAAAATGTTTACAAGCGATGGCTGGTTTAAAACTGGAGATTTAGGCTGGCTTGATTCTGAAAAGTATTTGATGTTGAGTGGTCGTTGCAAAAATCTGATTGTGACGGAAGGCGGAAAAAATGTTTATCCTGAGGAAATAGAAGATTCGTTTCAGCTGGAAACTGACATTCAGCAGATTACCGTACGAGGTTATGTTGCAAACAAAAACACAAAATCAGAAGAAATTGAGGCAATGATTTATCCGTCTGACAGTTTTTTTGAAAAAATGAATTTTTCTCGTGAAGATTCTATTCGTGATGATACAAAAAAAGCTGAAGTTTTGAAATTTATTTCTAAAATAGTAGAAAAAATCAATAAAAAACTTCAGCCATATCAAAGAATAACAAAAATTACAATTCTTGAAAAACCTCTGGAAATGACGACTACAATGAAAGTAAAACGAAATTTTTAGATAGTTTTATGAGAGTTTTAATCTTCCAGTGTAATGTTGCCTGATGTTGTGCGGATTGTGATTTGGGCTCCACCTTCGTTGTATTTTTGAATGTATTCTGCGCGTGGAGTCAGTCGGTTTCCGCTGATTTTGTCTTTGAATGTGCCTGATGTGGATGATACTGCTACGTTGAAACTGCTGTTTTGTGGGACGAAAATCTGGATTTCTCCGCTTGTTGTTTTTATTTGTGATTTAGCAGATATTATTTTTTTGAAATCCAAAGAGATTTCTCCGCTTGTGGAACCGACTGTAAAATATTCTGTGTCGATATTATAAATGTCAATTTCACCGCTTGTTGTGTTTATTTTGAAGTATTCGCCGTAAAAATCATCGATATTGATTTCACCACTGTTGCTTGAAATTGTTGCAGTATCACATGAAATTTTTTCACATGAAATTTCTCCTGATGTAGTTTTGGAAGTCAACTCTTTTGTGGTTATTTCTTCAATATCTATTTCGCCACTTGTGGATGTTATTTTTGCATTATTATCGATGGAAAGAGAGGTACATTGTATATCTCCGCTTGTGGTATTCAAATATAAATCTTTTGCTGATAATGCATCTATTGAAATGTCGGAACTGGTTCCTTCGATTTTGACATTTGAGAATTGTTGATTAGCAGGAAGGTAGACTTTTACTTTGCAGGTAAATCCAATGACTGTAAAATTCACTTTTGATGAAATGTATAGAGTTTCGTTTCGACATTCTATTGATGGGGCTTTTTTACGATTGTTGCAATAAACTTCAATTAAAATTTCATCTCCATAAGTTTCTTTGATTTCTAAGTCTTCGCAAATCAATTTTATGTCGAGATTTGAAATCTGATTTTTTAAAAATGATTCGTTATTGACAGGTGTGGAATTTTGTGCCGAAAGTGTTGGAACTGAAAGTGTTGTCAATAAAAGTAATGCTGTAAAAAGTTTTTTAATCATATTTCCTCCAGAAAAAAAATCCGCTGTGACGCAAAACACTGTTTAATTATACTGGTGCTGCAAAAAATATTTTTGCACATTTGAAATGAAATGTCTTGCGGGGAAGTTTTCAATGTCATGTGCTGTTATTGAAGTTTTGCTACGCGAATTAGTGTAATTATAATCTAATGTATAAAACACTTTGAGTAAAGGAAATTGTTACTTTTTTCAGATTCTCATTGCAAAAAAACAGGGACAGACCTTGATTGAATGAAAGAGAGGTAAAAAAGAGGGACAGACCTCAATTGAATAAACAATCGTGAGAAATAATTGAGGTGTGTCCCCATTTTGTATGTCCCCTTTTTGTGATTAAAATAGGGACAGACCTCTATTGAGAATAGTAAAAAAAAATTGAAAATTAAATAAAAAAAAAAGTGGACAAATGGTTTTTTTGATGTTAGAATTGAACTGTATAGTATTTTTAATAATTGGAGATATATTGTGGATTCAAATAATTCAATAGTTACCGGATTTGATAACGAAAAAGATGATTCACTTAAGATTTCATTACATAAGATTCCTAATGTTGCAAACGGTTGTGCTGTTGTATTAGAAGGCTATATTGATACTTATAATTCTTCATTTTTTCAGAAACAACTTACCAAACTGATTAGTGCTGGTTATTTTAATTTGATGTTTAATTGTGAAGCTTTATCTTATGTGTCTTCTACAGGACTTGGTTCGTTTACCATTTTACTTAAGATGGTAAAAATGAAGGGTGGAGATATTGTACTTGCCAGTGTGCAGGAAAAAGTTTCAGAAGTTTTTCAAATTCTAGGTTTTTCACAGTTCTTTAATTTAAAAAATACTGTTGAAGAAGCTGTAGAGTTCTTACAGAGGGGAGCAAGCGGTAATGTTTCGAGTATTTTTCCAAGAATTATGAATTGTCCTTCCTGCAATAAAACTGTTCAAGCTTCTAGAGCAGGAAGATTCCGATGTACAAATTGTAAAGCAATTATTAGTATTGGAGAAGATGGTTCAATTTCGTTAGGATGATTTTTTAATGATGATGTGATAAAAGCCTGATAAAAGCAATGTTTTTTCTAAGAAATTGCTTTTATCAGGCTTTTTTTATTTAGCAGGTGGAATGTCTAGTTCACAATCAGAAAGTGCAAAAGTGCAGCAAGGATGAATGAAATTGTATTTTAAATCTGCTTTGCGGCGATAATCAATTTTTTGAGGAACAAATACCTGTCCAGATTTTAACAGTGTGTGACACCATCCACATTCACCGCTTCGACATCTTGAAGGAACTGAAATTCCGTTCTTTTCCAGAATCTGCAGAATTGTATCATCGGGATTTCCTTGAACTGTTTTTGTTTCATCACAGATTGTAACTTTTAGTGAAACTTCTGTTTTCTCTGTTCCAGGGTAGCCTTCCTGAGTTTTGGCACTATGAATTTCTCCGAACATTTCCCGTCTGATAAATTTTTGAGGAAGATTGAGTTTTTCAAGTTCTTTATCCATAAAATTGTACATGCTTTGGGGACCACATAAAAAAACTGAATATGAACTTTTTGTTGCATATTTGTGGATTAAATCAGCGGTTACAAATCCATATTCAAAACTTTTGTCTGACTGGTCTTGTGCATTGCTCAAAACATTTACAACTTTTATTTTGTAAGTTTGTTTTTCCAATAGTTCAAACTGTTTTTTGAAAAGGATAGAAGAGGCATCCCTGCTGCCATAAAGAAGAATCAGGTTGAAATTCTCATCGCCAGCACAGATTGCTTTCGCGTAACTTAAAAATGGTGTGATTCCACTTCCTCCGGCAATTCCCATAACAGTTTGTGCATCTCTCAAATCAACGTAATCAAAATTTCCTTCTGGCGCAGATAACTCCACAGACATTCCGACTTTCCAGTTTTCCAAAATATAATTTGAAACCAGACCATCTGGAGCAGATTTTACAGTAATCTGATAAAAACCTGAATCAAAAGCTTCTGCAGGAATTATCTGGTTTTCCCAAACTTCCTGTGCTTCTGGATTTTTATAAAAATGTTTAAAATATTTTTTAATCTCACTGTAGTTTTCACATTCAAAACGGTTTTTACTGTTTAAACTTTCGCATGGAGCTGATGAAAGTGAATAGGCTCTTGTGACATGTAAATCACCAATTGTTAAAAATACAGTGATGTATTGACCTGCAGAAAAATAAGCAAACTCCTTTGTACCGCGCGAAAAATCTGGGACAAAAGTAAAAGTTTTGCAATTATCATACTCAAAAATAGCAGCAATTTTTGCATACTGTTTTTTGGGATGGAGTTTTTTTGCCAGTGCATTAATAGGATATTGTTTTGGTAGTCTTTTTTTAGAACCCTTTTTGAAACGTAAAGTTCGTTCTTTTACAATAGAAAAAAAATTGAAAGGGTTTAGTTTTTTTAATGATATTTTTTTCATTTATTTCCTCATAATAAAAGTATTTCTTCTATCTTTTCAGTTAAATTTGAAATAAAACCAAAAAGTAAAGACTATTGGAAAAAAAATTATTTCTTTTTTTGCATGATTTCATCAATCACAACTTTTCCCGACTTATATGTTTGATTATATCCCACAGAATGTTGTGCATGAGCACCTACAAAAAATAGATTCTTTATAGAACGTTCTTTAAAAAGGTTCATTGTGCGAAGGAAAATGCCGTCCCAATTTGAATTTTGATAACCGTAAGGTGTTCCATTTGGTGTACCAAGATATCGACTGTAAGTTACTGGAGTGGCAACTTCTATTTCTTCTATATAAGGGGTGATTTCTATGCCCAAACTTTTTTCATAAAGATTAATCATCTTCTTTGCAATTTTAAGTTTTGTTTTTTTATAATCCTGAGGTTTTACATCTGCCCATTTTTCTCCATAAACAGCACAAGTTATGCTTAAATGAGAAGTTCCAGGCGGTGAACATTCTGGAATGACAGTGTTCAAAGCGTTTGCGATAATGTAACCTGCTCCTCCAAGTTCATGACAGAGTTTATACTGTTCCGTAGTATCAGCTTTTTCCAGAATGAAAGTGGAATAATCAGTTATTCCCAATTCTTGAACAGTTTTGTTGAGTCCCAGATGAACGTTTACAAATGAAACAGCTAGTTTTCGAGCATTTGCCTTCATCGTTTCTATCAAAGGAACTTCTTTCTTCTTTATCATCTTCCCAAAAACATTGTTTGGAAAACAGTTGCAGATTATATAATCAGCAAAATATTCTTTGCCATTAGCAACAACACCGTAGGCTTTTCGATTTTTTACAAGAATTCGTTTTACTTCAGAATTGTAAAAGATTTTTCCGCCATTTTTTCTGATAACTTTATCCAGGGAAAGTGAAAATTCGTGTGAAAATTTTGATGGAAGACCGGCACCGTCAATGATATAACAATAATCCATCATTCCCATCATAAATGGATTTAAAGTAGAAGTTGGCTCACCAACATAACTCCAATAAGGCTCAATCATGTGCTGAACTTTTTTGGGAATTTTGAAAAGGTCAAAAACAAAATCAGTAGGAAAAGAAAGAAAACGCAACAGATTCATAATATCTGGCATATCTTTAAACTTGAATTCTTTGTTATCAAGTTTAAATGCTTCGTCAAGCGCTCGTTTTTCATAATCCAAAAACTTATGAACAGATTCTCCGGCTCCAGGCACTTGTTTATCAATCTCCTGACAAAATTCTTCGATACCACAGGGGAGTTTTACATCAAATTTTTCTTTTGGATCATTGCAGATTACACGATAACAACTGTTTTCATGGACAAATTCAGCATCAGATTCCATCTGTTTAAAAAGCTCACGCGAAGGTCCAGGCTTTTCTTCCGAACCAACTTCGCACATTTCGTGAAGTGAAGGTTCAAATTCAAACCGCCCACGCCTAAAACTTGTAACTGCACCACCTGGAAGATTGTGTTTTTCAAACAATAGCGTTTTTAACCCGCATTTACTTGCAAATGTTGCAGCCGAAAGTCCTCCGTTACCCCCTCCAACAACGATAACGTCATATTTTTCCATTAATATTTGCCCCTGAATCTCGAGATTTCATTTAGAATTCCAAAGTTTTTATCACTTGTCCTTCCATATTAAAAAGTGAAATTTTATGATTTAAATTTTCATGATTTTTTGTTTCCATAACAGCAAAACCAGGTTCTGTGCCGCCTTTAGGAAGAGAAATTGAACCTGGATTACAAACCGTAATTCCTGCTTGATTTTTTTCCAAAACAGAAACATGAGTGTGACCATAAAAAAATACACTTGGGTTTTGAAGTTTTGGTGATTTTGATGCAGTTTCGCAACCAGCAGGTTTTTTCCCATCATGCAATAAAGGAGCATAGATATGACCATGTGAACAGAAAATATCAAGACCATTATCAAAAAGATGAACAAAATCAGATAAGACTTGAAAATTCAAAACCATCTGATCAACTTCTGCATCGCAATTTCCACGACAGCAAAAAATTTTATCAGAATAAGAATTTAGAATTTCAATAACACCTTTCGGATTATGTCCCTGTGGAAGGGGATTTCTAGGACCATGATAAAGAATATCCCCAAGAATCAGAATTTTATCGCAATTCAATTCTTCAAAAAAAGAAACAACCTTTTGACAGGAAGTTTGAGAGCCGTGAATGTCTGAGAAAATCAAGTATTTCATAAAAACATTATATCATAAAATTAGAGAAATTTGGAAAATAATTAAAAAATCAAGGTCTGTCCCTGGCTCGCACTAAAAATTCAAACACCAATGAACGTTTTTGTTTGTGCGAGCCGAGAGTTTTGGCGGTTTTTCATCCTTGTGTG
>CAMBMW010000055.1 GCA_945868875.1 uncultured Treponema sp. | reverse complement strand
TGCAAAAAAAATACAAAAATCATGCTTGATGAAAAACTTTTTCGTGATGTGATTATGAATTTGGCACAAAATTCTCTTGCTGCTATAAAATCAATTTCTGTTTCAGAAAAAAAAGATGTTTTTGAGCAAAAAACAAGTGAAAATTTTCAAAATCTGCCTGAAATCATCCGTGACACAGATTTTAATTATTTTTTTAAAATTGAAAATTATATTAAAGAAAATAAGTATTTTATTGAAATTTCTGATAATGGCTGTGGAATGTCAGAAGAAACTGTTTCAAAAATTTTTGAACCATATTTTACAACAAAAGCAAACGGAACAGGTCTTGGTATGACGATGGTTTATAAAATTATCAAAGAATTTTCAGGTGAAATTTTTGTTGAGTCAAAAGAAAATGATGGTACAAAATTTACAATTATTTTTCCAATTCCTCAAAAAGATGCAAAATTACTTTCGAAAAACTAAATAAAAAAAACTTTAAAAAATATGTTAGTGAGGTAATATGACAATTCTTACTATTGATGATGAAGAGAATATAAGAAATGGACTTGCTGATAATTTTGAACTTGAAGGTTATGAGGTAAAACAAGCTGCAAGTGGAGAAGAAGGATTAAAGATTGTATCTGAAGGCAATATTGACTTAGTCATTACCGATTTAAGAATGGATGGAATTAGTGGTGAACAAGTTGTGAGGCAAGTTACTACTAAATATCCAGGAATTCCTGTGATTGTTTTGACAGGTCATGGAAGCATAGATGATGCAACTGAGGCAATGAAATCTGGTGCTTTTGATTTTTTGACTAAACCTCTTGATTTGGATCACCTGAATATTATCGTAAAAAATGCCTTGCGGGGAAAAGAACTTGCCGAACAAAACAGAATTTTAAAAGAAAAACTTTTGCAGAATAATTCCAATGATTTGATGATTGGAAATAGTTCTGAACTTGGAAAGGTTCGCATCATGATACAAAAGGCTGCTCCAACAAAAGCCAATGTTCTGATTACTGGCGAAAGTGGTGTTGGTAAAGAACTTGTTGCAAATGCGATTCACAAACAGTCTTCTAGAGCTGAAAAACCTTTTGTGATTGTGCATTGTGCGGCACTTAGTGAAAGTCTTTTGGAAAGTGAACTTTTTGGTTTTGAAAAAGGTGCTTTTACTGGCGCTGAAAATTTGCATAAAGGTCGTTTTGAACTTGCTGATGGAGGAACAATTTTTCTGGATGAAATAGGTGAAATTAATCCTGCAACTCAAGTAAAACTTTTGCGTGTTCTTCAGGAAAAAAAGTTTGAACGAATAGGTGGTGAAAAAACAATAAGTGTTGATGTTCGTGTAGTTGCCGCCACAAACAGAAATCTGGAAAATGAAGTAAAAGCAGGTCGATTTCGTGAGGATTTATTTTATCGACTTAATGTAGTTCGCATTCAAATTCCTTCCCTTAGAGAAAGGAAAGATGATATTCCTTTATTAATGCATAATTTTTTGCGTGAGTATAATATTGAAAATGAAAAAAATATTTTACGTTTTGATAATAAAGCAAAAGCGGCTATGATAAAATATAGTTGGCCTGGAAATATAAGGGAATTAAAAAATTGTGTCGAAAGTGCTGTTGTAATGTGTAACGGTGAAGAAATAAAATTTGAAGATTTGCCAGATTCTGTTCGTGCTGCTGGTGAAGAAAAGATGATTTGCATTCCAATTGGCATTTCTATGGAAGAAGCTGAAAAAATAATTATTCAGGAAAATCTTGCATGGAA
This sequence comes from uncultured Treponema sp., assembly GCA_945868875.1. Lineage (GTDB taxonomy): Bacteria > Spirochaetota > Spirochaetia > Treponematales > Treponemataceae > Treponema_D. Next base: position 11,882 of record CAMBMW010000055.1, on the reverse strand, counting down.
TAATAATAATAAATCAAAAACAGCTGATATTCTTGGAATTGGCAGAAAAACTCTTCACAGAAAAATTGAAGAGTGGGAAAATGCTCAATAATCAATACTGTCTAATAAATAATACATTGTAAAATTAAGTATACACTGTGCATAAAATAATACACTGTATAATAAATAGTACATAAACAGAATTTTATGTATAAATATTTATACAGTGTATATTTTTTTTATTAAATTAAAGTCTAGAAAATTAGACAGTTATAAAGTATGTATACTATACAAAAAGTAAAAATGTATAAAAATTGCATAAATATGCATTTTTAAGTACGTGAAATATGCAAAAAATCTCCTGGATTTAAAAGAGTTTCTCTTGTTTTATGATTGCTTTAATAATGAATTTTGTAGGATTTCTTTTATTCGATTTTCAAAACATAACTAATTGAAATTTTGATATTAATATTTTCTAAAAAAAACGCCGTTTTACCATGACATGATAAAACGGCAAAATGGAGGTTGTGTATAAAAAAATGATATACTAGATTTCTGTTCCTGATGGTATAACTGCACCTTTTCTGATTACAATGATTCCGTCTGCACTATAGAATGAACCATGGTCACCATCTTCGTATTTCTTTCCAGAAATACCGATTTTACAATTATCACCAATCATAGCATTTTTATCGATAATCGTGTTTGCAATTTTACAGTTCTTACCGATTCCTGTAATAGGTTTTCCTTTTTTGATGTTTTCAATTTTTTCATCTTCAGGGTCGTAATAGTCTGCACCCATCATGATAACCCCATCAAGTTCTGAACCTTCGCTGATGATAGAACGAACACCGATTACTGATCTGTTGAGTTTAGCTTCTGTAATAATACATCCTTCAGAAGTCAAAGATTTATTGATTTCTGCTTTATTAATTTTTGAAGGAGGAAGGTTGCGCATGTGTGTATAAATTGGCTGTGTTTCTCCATAAAAATCAAAAGTAGGATAAGGTTCACAAAGTGCGAGATTTGCATCATAGAAACTTCTGATTGTTCCAATATCTTCCCAGTAACCGTCAAAAATGTAAGAGTTAATTTTCTTTTTGCCGATTGCAAGTGGAAGTACTTCTTTACCAAAGTCAGTGTATTTTTCATTTTCTCCGCTAAGAACTTCTTCCATTGTGTCTGCATTGAAAATATAAATACCCATAGAAGCAAGGTATTCTTTTTCTGGAGGAAGGGCTCCCCGTGCTTCTGCAGGGATTTTCCAGTCATCAATATTTTGGTCTGGTTTTGGTTTTTCCATGAATTCGCGAACTCGATTATTTTCATCGATTTTCATGATTCCAAATCCTGAAGCATCGTGGCGGTTTACTGCTGTTGTAGCAATTGTAACTTCTGCCCCAGAACGAATGTGTTCATTCATAAAAGCTTTCAAATCCATTTTGTAAAGCTGGTCACCAGAAAGAATTATGTAGTGAGTTGGTTTTTGAGTTTTAAAATGAATAAAGTTTTTGCGAACAGCATCCGCAGTTCCTTCATACCATCCGCTGTGTTCCAAAGTTTGTTCAGCAGCGAGAATTTCAACGAATCCGCCTGAAAAACGGTCAAAATTATATGTGTTTGAAATGTGCAAATGCAACGAAGCTGAATTAAACTGCGTTAATAAGTAGATTTTTTTATATCCAGAATTGATACAGTTTGAGATTGGAATATCAACAATTCGATATTTTCCTCCAAATGAAACTGCTGGTTTTGATCTTTCTTTTGTTAATGGATAAAGACGAGTTCCTTTTCCACCACCCAAAATGATGGCAAGTACTCTTGGTTCTTGTTCTGACATAGCATGCTCCTAAGGTAAAAAAATTCACGATATCTGTAAAAAAATAAATCTTTTAGAGATTTTCTTTTTAAAACATTATAAATCTGTTTTTTGCTATTTGCAAATAAAATATAAGTTAAATGTGTAAAAATATGTGAAAAACTTTTTTAAACTTTTTTTTTTATTTCCCGATAAATAAATTAAGATGTAAACTTTTCTGTCTTTTCGCGGTGTTTTATAAAAAGTGTAAATAACAATTTTTGAGAATTACAATCAAGACAGAATTATTTCTGGAGGTAATATGATTCGTGGCTGGTACATTGGCGCTTCTGGTATGAATGCACAGCAGAACAGACTAGATGCCATCTCGAATAATCTTGCAAATGTTGATACTGCAGGTTATAAAAGGGATGTTACTGTTTCAAAGTCTTTTGCTGAACTTTTGCTGCGCCGCACAAATGCTGATGGTGTGTATCATCTGCAAAATGGAATGGGTAGTGCTGACGCTGCTCCTGTAATTGGAAAACTTGGTCTTGGTGTAGAAACAAACGAAAATTATACTGATTTTTCGCAAGGTTCGTTCAAAACTACAAATTCAAAAACTGATGCTGCTTTGAGCGGGAAAGGTTTTTATGTTATTGAAACACCAGTTGGTGAGCGATACACAAGAAATGGAAATTTTTTGATAGGAAAAGAAGGAATTCTTGAAACTAAGGATGGATATCCTGTTCTTGGTGAAAATGGTTATATATATCTTGATGATGATAAAATTTCAATCAATGAAGACGGAATTATTGCAAGAAGTGATGACGGTACTCAGATAGACAGATTTAAAATTGTACGTTTTGACAATGAACGTTATCTGAAAAAAATGGGCGAAAGTATGTATGCTACTAATGATATTGCAGGTCCTGCTCATATTGCAGAAGGAAAGGAACGTCCAAAATTTTTGCAAGGTTACTCTGAAACAAGTAATGTTAATGTTGTGAATGAAATGGTTCAGATGATTGAAGTTAATCGTGCTTATGAGGCAAATCAAAAAACAATCACTTCTGAAGATTCTATGATGAGCACTTTGTGGCAAAAAGTTGCTGTTTTAAACTAAAAAAGGGGTTTTAGGGGTTATATGCTACGCATATACCCCTAGGAGAGGGGGTGACGGAAGACCTTTGGGCTGAAGTCAGGGGGAGACTTCCCCCTCCTGAATGCTTTTTTTTATGTTTTGTATGGAGTTTTTAATATGGTAAGAAGTTTATGGACTGCGGCTACTGGTATGAATGGTCAGCAGGCAAACATTGATGCAATTTCGAACAATCTTTCAAATGTTAATACAACTGGTTATAAACAGCAGCGCGTAGAATTTGAAGATTTAGTTTATCAGAATTTAAAGCTTGCGGGTACACCTGCGACTGAAGATACTGTTACTCCTGTAGGTATCCAGCAGGGAACTGGTGTGAAAATTGGTGCAACTCAGCGTGTTATGACTCAAGGTTCGCTTCAAAATACTGGTGTGGATACTGATGTGGCAATTGTGGGTGAAGGTTATTTTCGTGTTCAAAAATATGACGGAAGTTATGCTTATACTCGTGACGGTTCTTTTAAGGTGGATTCCAACGGTCAGCTTGTTACAAATAATGGTCTTCGTGTGATGCCTGAAATTATTTTGCCTGAAGGTTATGATGTTTCTACTTTGAATATTACTACAACTGGTCTTGTAAGTGTAAAAGTGAACGGTGGAAATGACCCTGTGGAAGTTGGTCAACTTGAATTGTATCGTTTTCCAAATGCTGTTGGTTTGCAGGCTGAAGGAGATAATCTTTTTAAGGTCACAAGTGCCAGTGGTGAAGCTATTGCTGGTCGTCCAGGTTATGATGGTTTTGGTGATACCAGACATAAGTTTTTGGAAATGAGTAATGTTTCTGTTGTGAATGAAATGGTGCAGATGATTGTTGCTCAGCGGGCTTATGAGTTTAATTCTAAAGCTATTCAGACTTCTGATACTATGCTTCAAACGGCTGTAAATATTAAGCGATAAAAGTTTGATTTTATAAAATAGTGTTATGCTGCATTATTTTTTTCCGATAATTTAAGAGAGTTTTATTTTTGAGGTGATTTATGAATGTTGGTCTTGTTTCAAATAGTTTCAGTTCTATAACAAATGGAAACGGTGCTTTATCAAGTGCTAAAACTAATGCTGAAAATTCCAAATTTATGGATCTTCTCAAAAGTATGCAGGAAAAAAATAAAGAAAATGATGTTGATGCAGGAAAAAGCAGTTTGAGTTCCAGTCAGATTTCTGCTAATGGAAGACTTAATGGTGATTATACTTCGGGTTTTGCAGGTGTTTATAATTCTGAACAGGACAGACAAAGTAATCCTGTGGGGGCTGCTGCAAATCAAAGTGGAGTACACGGAGTTTCAAAAAAAATTGACAGAACTTCTGAACTTTATGAAAAGTCTATGGAACTTGAAAATTATTTTGTAAAACAGATGCTTTCTGAAATGAGAAAAACTGTTATGAAAAGTAAGGATTCTGATTTTGCACAGCAGACTTATGAAGATATGCTTTTTGATGAATATTCAACTATGATGACAAAAAATGCAGGTTTTGGGCTTGCTGACCAGATTTATTTAAGTCTGGTATAATTATTTTTAGAAATATTGTCACGTTTATGTGCCTTAATATTTAGTTTACATCTTTTTGCCGTTGAGCGTTGCTTGACGGCATTTTTTTTTGTATAATGAATTTTCAAAAAATAAATATGCTAAGAAAGTGGTTTTTATGAACAAAAGGAATATTAATATAGAAGAAAAGTGTGATTTTAGAATGCCTGAAAATCTGAAGGGTGTTCATATTCATTTTGTTGGAATCAAGGGAACTGGAATGGCTGCTTTGGTTGAAATTATGCATCATTGTGGTGCTGTAATTTCAGGTTCTGATGTAAGCGAAAGGTTTTACACTGATGAAATTCTTGAAAATCTTGGAATTAAAGCAAAAAATTTTGATGAAAATAATATTAATGACGATATTGATTTTGTGATTTATTCGTCAGCGTATAAAACTGACAAAAATCCTGATTTGATTGCCGCAATTAGCAAAAATATACCGTGCATTTTGTATACTCAGGCTTTGGGGCAATACAGCAGTCTTTTTTATTCCTGTGGAGTTTGTGGTGTTCATGGAAAAACTTCCACAACCGGTCTTGTTGGGACTATTTTGAAGGAACTTGATTTACCTGTGCAGGTACTTGTTGGTTCAAGAATAAAATCATTTGGAGATTCATGCACTTTTACAAGTGATTTGTTTACTGATTTTCATAATCAAAAAAGCTCTGAAAAAAAATCTGTTTTTGTGGCAGAAACTTGTGAATATCAGCGTCATTTTATGCAGTTTGAACCAAAAAATATTATTTTAACTTCTGTGGAAAGTGACCATGAAGATTATTATCCGACTTTTAAGGATATTCAAAATGCATTTGTTGACTATTTGTGTAAACTTCCACCAGGCGGAAATGTAATTTATTGTGCTGATGATAAAGGTGCAGCTGAAACTGTTGAGATTGTGAAAAAAGAACGAAATCGCAGCGATTTAAATTTTATTCCTTATGGTGTTTCTTGTGATAATTCGTGTGATTTTAAAATCATTTTGGGTGAGATAAAAGATGGTGCAAGTCATTTTAAATTACATTTTTTTGAAAAAAAGATGAATGATACGAATTGTAGTGACGCTGGAGATGAAATTACAGCATGCAAAGGTATTTTGCCTGGTGTTGATGCTAAAAAATCACTGGATTTTAGAATTTGCGTGCCTGGTCATCACGAAATTCTGGATGCAGTTGCGGCTATTGCCCTTTCGTGTACAATTTTAAAATATTTTGGAAAAAATCCCCTTGATTATTATAAACAGATTGCTGACGGAGTTTCAAAATTTTCTGGTGGTAAGCGTCGCAGTGAGATTATCAAAAAAACAAACATAAACGGAAATGATGTAATTGTTATCGATGATTATGGTCATCATCCAACAGCGGTGAATACGACTTTGCAGGGATATAAAGAATTTTATGGCGACAGAAAAATAATCGTAGATTTTATGAGCCATACTTATTCTAGAACGCAAAGTCTTCTTGATGAATTTTCAAAATGTTTTTCCTATGCAGATGAAGTAATTTTGCATAAAATTTACAGTTCTGCCCGTGAAAATCCAGAAGATTTTGAAATAACTGGAAAAACTCTGTTTGAAAAAGTAAAAGAGAATTACAAAAATCCTGAAAATGTTTTTTACTTTGAAGAAGTTCTTGATGCAAAAGATTTTGTTTTGAATGAACTTGCAAAACCTCTGGAGAAAGGAAAAAATGGATATCTTTTTGTAACGATGGGAGCCGGCGACAATTGGAAACTGGGACAACAAATATAATTTTGGGAGATATATATGATTTCGATGACTGGTTATGGATATAGTGAAATAAATTACGAAAATGCGGTTATTAGCGTAGAAATAAAATCTGTGAATTCTCGGTTTTTAGATTTGTCTGTAAATTTACCTCCATATTTGAATGCAATTGAAAGTTTTTTTAGGAATTTGATAATAAAAAATATTTCGCGTGGTAAAGTTGATGTTTTTATTCGTGTGAAAGAACTTGAAAGTGATGCTCAAATTGTTGCAGATACAAAAATTGCACAAAGTTATTCTGAGGCAATCAAGCAGGTTGCAAAAGCAATCGGTTATGATGAAAACAATATTCCACTTTCTTTGATTTTAAGTCAGACTGGTGTTTTGAATACAAATAAAAACTATGATGTTCAAGATTATCAAAAAAAGATTGAACCAGTTTTTCAAAATGCACTTGAAATCTTTTTGTCTGATGCAAAAAGAGAAGGTGAAAATTTAAAAGCAGATTTAAAACAAAAACTTTCAAAACTTGAAGAATGTGCTGACTTTTTTGAACAATGGCAACCAAAAATGGAAGAGATTTTCAAACAGCAGATTGTTTCACGATTTAACGAACTTCTTGGTGAACAAGTTGATCAAAACAGAATTATGACTGAAGTAGCCGCAATGCTTGTAAAATATACTATAAACGAAGAAATTGTTCGATTAAAAAGTCACATAAAAGCTATGAAACAAGAAATGGAAAATCCGTTTCCAGGAAAAAAACTTGATTTTATTTGTCAAGAAATGAACCGGGAGATAAACACAATAGGCAGTAAAAATCAGTTTGCAGAAGTTGGCGCAATGGTCATCTGTGCAAAAGATTCCTTGGAAAATATAAGAGAACAGAGTAAAAATATTGCATAGATTATCGGTAAAAGCTATATCTCATGGAATTATCAGCAGCGAGGATCATGAAAACTGTCTTTTTTTCTATAGTTTTTTAATAGGAGCTTTAAACGACATTTTTCGTGGAGTTTGAATATTCTCAAATTGTATTAAGTAAGTTTTTTTTACTGAATCAATTTCCAGAATTCTTCCATTTCCCAGAATATTGTGGGTCACTTTATCACCAGGGGATAAATCAATTAATGCTTCCATTTTTTCAAGGTTTTTATCACTTTCTTCTATATAATTGCGAGATTTTTGTTTTAATGAATCTGAAAGTTCAACTTTATAGTCAAGAAAACAATCATCAACATCGAATATAAATCGAGAAGGAAACCTAAATCCGTATGCTTCTGAAAAACCTTCTGCTTCAGTAAGATAAAGCCTTTGTTCTGCACGAGTGTAGCCGACAAATGCCAGTCTGCGTTCTTCTTCCATTGCTGAAAGTGAATCAATTTTTTTACTTGGAAACATATTTTCGTTCATGCCTGCTATAAAAACAAATGGAAATTCAAGACCTTTAGCTGCGTGAATTGTCATAAAATTTACTTTGTTTTTATTCACATTTAAATCTGAATTAGAATAAAGTGCAACATGTGAAAGAAAATTTTCGAGATTACATTCTTCGCCGCAGGAAACTTCATATTCATAGATTGCCTGTTTTAGTTCAGCAAGATTATCAAGACGTTCCTGCGAACCTTCTGTGCGGAGCATTCTTTCGTAACCACTTGAGTTCAACAGATGTGAAAACAGTTCTGAAATCTGCATGTTTTCATAAGTTTTATTGTAATCTTCTATTAATTTTATGAAACTTTGTGCTTGAGTATTAGAAAAAATTTCATTGTCAATATTTAATTTTAAAGCATCAAAAAGTGAACCACCATGATTTTCAACATATTCTTTTAAAAAACGAATTCTTCTTTCACCAATGTTTCGTTTTGGAACATTTACAATTCGTAAAAAAGATAAATCATCTTTGAATGCAATCATTCTCAGGTAACTGAGTGAATCTTTGATTTCAATTCTTTCAAAAAATGGAAGCCCCGAAAAAAGTGTGTAGTCAATCTTTTTTTCCTGAAAAACTTCTTCGATGGAACGACTGATATAATGAGCGCGAAACAAAACTGCAATTTTGTCTCCAGAAACTCCATTTTCCATAAGTTTTTGACATTCATCGGCGATAAATTGTGCTTCCTGAGTTGCAGATTTTGCATGGAAATAAACGGTTTTTGCAAAAAATGGATTTTCATTTTCGGATATTACAGGAATTAAGTCTTTTTTGATTCTATTTTTGTTTTTTTGAATTAATGAATTTGCCGTCTGGATAATTTGTGGCGAAGAACGGTAATTTTTGAGCATAAAAATTGTCTGAACATTAGGAAACTGTTTGTCAAAATCAAGTAAATATTTAACGCTTGCACCACGCCATGTATAAATTGTCTGGTCAGGATCTCCTACTATAAAAAGATTTTTATGATAATCACAAAGAACTTCCATCAGTTGATATTGTATTTCATCAATATCCTGAAATTCGTCTATCATAATATATTCAAGTCGCTGCTGCCATTTTAAGCGTATTTCTTCATTTTCTTGAAAAATATAAAGTGAAAATTTTATCAGATCATTATAATCAAGTCCAAAACATTTTTTTTGCTGATAAAGATAGCCGTAGAAAATAATTTCATCAGTTTTCTTTGCATTCAGATATTTATTATGAATTTCGTCTAATGACATATTGATTAAATCATAATAATATTTTGGAATTTCTTTGAGTTTCTTCATTTCAATCATATCGCGTGCATTTGAAAAAGTCATTTCGCGCAATGTTAGGCCGCGTTCTTCATATATTATCTGAAGCATTGCATTGATATCTGAATTGTCTAAAACAAGAAAACTTTTTGGAAAGCTTACGGCATTTGAATCTTCTTTAAGAACACTTACACAAAAACTATGAAAAGTACAGATGTAGCCTGTGTCGTTATCGCCAGTGAGTTTTTTTATTCTGGAACGCATTTCGTTTGCAGCTTTGTTTGTAAATGTTACGCACAAAATATTTGAAGGCATAATTCCAATTTCATTTACAAGATATGCAAAGCGGTGAGTCAAAGCACGAGTTTTTCCAGAACCAGCTCCTGCAATTACTCTGATAAAACCTTCTGTAGAAGTGACTGCAAGTTTTTGTTCTTCATTTAAATTGTCAATCATTATTATGTCCCTGGCAAATAATATCTGACATTGATTATAACAGTTTATTCCTTTTCCTGCGACATCATTTTCCTGCTATATTGTAAAAAAAACATTAAAACATTATAATATTAGCACATTTTTTTAATGAGGTTTTTTTTATGAACAGAAGACTTATCACATCAGCATTGCCTTATGTTAATAATATTCCGCATCTTGGAAACTTGATTCAGATGCTTTCAGGCGATGTTTTTGCACGTTTTTGCCGAAACAGAGGTTATGATACATTATATATTTGTGGAACTGATGAATATGGAACTGCAACAGAAACAAAAGCAATAGAAGAAAACAAAACACCACGTGAACTTTGTGATTTTTACTATAACGAACACATAAAAATTTACGACTGGTTTCATATCAATTTTGATAAATTTGGCCGTACTTCAAATGAACAGTGTACTGAAATCACACAAAAACTTTTTAAAGACCTTGATGAAGCAGGACTTATTAAAGAACATGTAAATAAACAACTTTTCTGTCCAAAATGCAATATGTTTCTTGCTGACAGATATGTTGACGGAACTTGTCCGAAATGCGGTTCTGTAAAAGCAAGAGGAGATCAGTGTGATGATTGTGGTGCGCTACTTGATCCAATCGAATTGAAAGATCCAAAATGTCATACTTGTGGTTCAACTCCGGAAGTTCGTGAAACAAAGCATTTGTATATTGATTTACCAAGTCTTAGTTCTAAGCTTGATGAATGGATGGCAAAAACAAGTATCGAAGGACAATGGGCAGATAATGCAATTAATATCACAAAAGCATGGATTCGCGATGGCTTGAATGAACGTGCAATAACGCGAGATTTAAAATGGGGTATTCCAGTTCCAAAAGCTGGTTATGAAAACAAAGTTTTTTACGTTTGGTTCAATGCTCCAATTGGTTATATGTCTATTACAAAGCAACTTGCAGATGAACTTGTAAAACAAGGCAAACAAAGTTTCGACTGGAAATCATGGTGGCTTCCTTCTGAAAGTGAAGAAGCAAAAAATAAGGATAAAGTTGACCTGTTTCAGTTTATTGGAAAAGATAATATTCCTTTCCATACAGTTATTTTTCCATGTACTTTGCTTGGTTCACCTCATGACTGGACAAAACTTTATCATATGTCTTCAACCGAATACATGAACTACGAGAATGGAAAATTTTCTAAAAGTCGTGGTGTGGGAGTTTTTGGAACAGACGCGATTGAAACTGGTATTCCAGCCGATGCATGGCGTTTTTACATTTTCTACAATCGTCCTGAAAAACAGGATTTTCAATTTACATGGAAGGATTTTATGGAAAAACTCAACAGCGAGTTGATTGGAAATCTTGGAAATCTTGTAAACAGAACTCTTTTATTTGTAAATAAATATTATGACAATAAAGTTCCACAGTCTGAAATTGACGAAGAACTTTGGACAAAAGTAAAGGAACTTGAAAAAAAAGCTACAGATTATCTTGAATGGGCAGAATTAAAAGATGCTTTCAGAACTATGTTTGAAATTTCTGACATCTGTAACAAAAAATTCCAGGCTGCAGAACCATGGAAAACAAGAACTACTGACCCTGAAGCTGCACAGAAACTCATTTATAATTTGTGTTATGTAATCAAAGATTTAATGATTATGATGAATCCATATATGCCTCAGTATACTCAAAAAATTATGTCATATTTTGGAAAGACAATTCAAGAGTCAAAAGTAGGAATGGAAACATTAAAAGGTTACACTTGGAATGATTTGGGTGTAAATGGTGAACTTACAACTGTGTCACCAACAGAAGTTTATTTTAAACCTCTTGATCAAAAAACAATGCTTGCGTTCCGAGAAAAATTTAGTGGAAATCAAAAAGAAAGAAATGAATCTGCTGATAAAAAATCTGCTGAAAAAAAAGTCAAAAAATCTGAAAAGAAAGAACCTGTTGTCCTTCCTGTTGAAAAACAGGCTGAGTTTTTTAATCAGAATATTGAACTGACAGTTGCAAAAATCGTTGATGTCAAACCAAATCCTGAGGGGGAAAAACTTTACATCGAAACTTTGGATGATGGAAGTTCTGTTCCTCGCGTTATTCAGTCAGGACTTAGAATGTTCCTCAGGGAAGAAGAACTGCTTGGCAAGCATATTATCGTTGTTAGCAATCTTGCACCAAGAACAATGCGTGGCGTTGAAAGCCGTGGAATGCTTCTTGCAGGTCATTACAATGATGAAAATGGTAAAGAATGTGTAGAAGTGCTTGATGTAAGTTGGGCAAAACCTGGAACAAAAATTGTTTTGGAAGGTAGCGATGTTAATACCATTAAAAAATCTGAAATTTCTGGTGATGAATTTTTTGCAGTAAGTATAAATTCTGTAAACGGAATTGTTCAGATTGCAGGCAAAAAACTTCTGGCTGACGGAAAAGAAATCACAACTTCAAAAGCATTGAACAGTGATATTTCCTAAAGTTTTTTTATTGAATTGCCCGCCTGATGTGAACAATTCAATATAAAAGGTTCAATTTCGAGTTTTTTAATTTTAAACAGTGGCAAGGATTGTAAGG
>CAMBMW010000054.1 GCA_945868875.1 uncultured Treponema sp. | reverse complement strand
AGAAGGTGGGGCTCACGATGTAATCGTAAAAAATAGCATAAAAGCAAACTAAAATCGGGTATTTCAAAAAACTTATATTATTGATTCATTTATAATAAACATAAAGGCTTTGCTGGATTTGATTTTTCGGCAAAGCTTTTTTTATGTATATTAACTCCATTGTTCAAAAATCGTTTTTTTACTATAATAATCTACCATGGAAGATAGAATTATAATAAAAGGTGCGCGTGAACATAATCTTAAGAATGTTGATGTTACACTTCCAAGAAATAAACTTGTTGTGATTTCAGGACTGTCTGGTTCAGGTAAATCATCATTAGCTTTTGATACTCTTTTTGCAGAAGGGCAGCGCCGTTATATGGAAAGTTTGTCTTCTTATGCAAGACAGTTTCTTGGTAGAATGGATAAGCCAGATGTTGATTCAATTGAAGGACTTTCTCCGGCTATCTCTATAGAACAAAAATCTACAAACAAAAATCCCCGTTCAACTGTCGGAACAATTACTGAAATTTATGATTTTTACAGACTTTTGTTTGCCAGAGCAGGTCACGCTCATTGTCCAAACTGTGGCAGGGAAATTCGTGAACAGTCAGTTGATCAGATTATTGATACTGTTATGGAATGGCCCGATGGCACAAAAATGCAGATTTTATCTCCAGTTATTCGCGGAAAAAAAGGTGAACATCAAAAAATCCTTGAAGATGCAAAAAAGTCTGGTTTTGTGCGTGCCAGAATTGACGGCGTAATGACAGATTTGGATGATTCTATAAAACTTGACAAACAAAAAAAACATACTATTGAAATTGTTGTAGACAGAATCAAAAAGAGTGATGATATTCGTTCGCGTCTTGCTGATTCAATTGAAATTGCTCTTAAAAATGCAAACGGCATTGTGGTAATTGCCAGAAAGGATGAAAACTCAGATACTGAGCAGGAAATCTTTTTTAGTCAGAAAAACGCATGTCCAGACTGTGGAATTTCTATTCCAGAACTTCAACCTCGTCTTTTTTCTTTTAACAATCCATTTGGTGCTTGTCCTGAATGTACAGGTCTTGGTGAAAAAATGGAATGGGATTTTGAAAAAATTCTTCCAGATAAATCATTAAGTTTTAATCAAAAGGCATTTCCTTTTTATAATCCTGAATCTTCATGGAATAAATCATTTTTCAAGGCTGTTTCTGAGGAAGCAGGTTTTTCCCTTGATACTCCAATCAAAGATTTGACAAAAGAACAGTTTGATTATTTATGGAATGGAGATACCGAAAAAAAACTTCATTGGGTTTACGAAAAACAAAGTGGAGAAGGATATTCAAGTTACGACAGACCATGGAACGGAATTATCAGCGATATGAAACGTCGTTATAATGAATCATGGAGCGATGCACAGCGAACTGGTATTGAAGAAAAATTTATGACGGTTAGTGAATGCAGTTGTTGTCATGGTCAACGGCTTAGACAAGAAGCTTTGGGAGTTACAGTAGGCGGAAAAAATATTCACCAGCTTTGTCTTCTTTCTGTTTCAGAATCAATTGATTTCTTCAATGAATTGCAACTTTCAGATAGTGAATCACAGATTGCTGCTGGAATTGTAAAAGAAATTCGTTCACGTCTTACGTTTTTGCAGAATGTTGGCCTTGATTATCTGACAATGGAACGTGCTGCAGAAACTTTATCTGGTGGAGAAGCTCAGCGAATTCGTCTTGCAACGCAGATTGGTTCTGCTTTGTGTGGTGTAATGTACATTCTGGATGAACCGAGTATTGGTCTTCATCAAAGAGATAATCAAAAACTTATTGATACCCTTATAAATTTACGTGATAACGGAAATTCTGTGATTGTTGTTGAGCATGATGAACAGACTTTACGTACTGCTGATTATCTTATTGATATGGGACCTGGAGCTGGGGTAAATGGTGGAAAAGTTGTTGCCTGCGGCACTCCAGATGAAGTTGCAAAAGTAAAAGAAAGTCTTACGGGGCAATATCTTGCCGGAACATTAAAAATGGATATTCCTTCTGAACGAAGAAAAGGAAACGGTCAATTTTTGAAAATAAACGGAGCAGTGGAACATAATCTAAAAAATGTGAGCATTGAAATTCCACTTGGATGTTTTACCTGCATAACTGGAGTTTCAGGTTCAGGAAAATCAACACTTATGAGCGATATTTTGTATCCTGCTGTGAGCAACAGATTGATGAGAACTAATTATCCTGTTGGCAAATGTGAAAGTGTTGAAGGAACTGAAGCATTGGACAAGGTTATAAATATTGACCAAAGTCCAATTGGACGCACACCAAGGTCAAACCCTGCAACTTATGTTGGAGTTTTTGATGCTATTCGTGATTTATATGCAAGCCTTCCAGAAAGTAAAGCTCGTGGTTATCAAAAAGGTCGTTTCAGTTTTAATGTAAAAGGCGGTAGATGTGAAGCCTGTGGCGGTGCCGGTGAAAATATCATTGAAATGAACTTTTTGCCGGATGTTTACATTCAGTGTGAAGTTTGCGGCGGAAAAAGATTTAATAAAGAAACTCTTGAAGTGGAATTTAAAGGAAAATCTATCAATGATGTTTTGAATATGTCGATTGATGAAGCCTGCGATTTTTTCAGTTCCATTCCTCATATTTATAGAAAACTTGCAACACTCAAATCTGTAGGATTAGGTTATATTACACTTGGTCAAAATGCACTCACTTTATCAGGTGGAGAAGCTCAGCGTGTGAAACTTGCAAATGAACTGGCACGGCCTTCTACAAGCAAAACTTTGTATATCCTTGATGAACCTACAACAGGTCTTCATTTTGCTGATGTAAAACTTTTGATGGAAGTGATTCAGCGCCTGGTTGAACAGGGAAACTCAGTAGTGATGATTGAGCATAATCTTGATGTAATCTGTCAGGCTGATTATATTATTGATTTGGGACCAGAAGGCGGATTTAGAGGCGGAAATATTATTGCAAAAGGTACGCCGGAGCAGGTTGCAGCAGTGGAACAAAGCTATACAGGAAAATTCATAAAAGAAATGCTTGAAAAAAACAGATAAAAATGAACTGAGGCTTTGATTGAGATTAATTAATGGAAAAAAGAAACAAAAAATGAATCATTTTTCTCATTTGATTAAAAAAAGTCTTTTTTTTCTATTAATATTGTTTAATTTTGGGTTTTCAGGGCAAAAAAATGTACTTTACGCTCAGCAAACAGAAATTACTACGATAACGATTAAAAATGCACGCCAGACTTCTTATAAAAAAAGCGAAGAAACTGGAAATGATTTGATTGTACTTGAAGGTTCTGTTGAACTGACTGTTCAAAAAGGAGAGACTACATCTGAAATCAGTGCCGATAACATAAATTATGACAGAAAAACTGAAATGCTTTATGCGCAGGGAAATGTGCAGATTACTACAAAATCTTCAGCATCAGGTGGTGAAACGACTTATGCATCATCACTTTTGCTGAATACTTCTACACTTGAAGGAATTTTTGATGGAGGTAAAGTTGTTCAGACACAATCAGACGCATTAAATTTACCTTCTGGTTCTACAATGATAGTTTTTTCCGATTTGTTTGGAAAAGGAAGTCAGAATACAATCGCTTTTAAAAATTCCTCGTTAACCTTTTGTGATGACGAAAATCCCCATTGGAAAATTGATGCTACCAGAACTTTTTTGTTGCCAGGTGGAGAATTTGCCTTTTTTAATGCACTTTTATACGTCGGATCAATTCCAGTTTTATATTTGCCAGCATTTTATTATCCAAAAGATGAATTGGTTTTTAATCCTGTTTTTTCAACAAGAAAACGTGAAGGATATGCTATCCAGACTACAACTTATATCTGGGGACGAAAACCTCTTGATTCATCATCATCTTCATCATCATCATCATCTTCTTCTTCCAGTTCATCTGATACGTCGACTTCTACATCATCTGAAGCATTGAAAGGTCTTTACAATTTTGTGCGACCATCAACTTTAAAAGAACAAAAACTTGAAGGATTAGTTTTGCATAATCTCGATGAAGATTACAAAGGAGATTCTTCTCAATACATTAAAGTTCTTGCAGACTGGTACACAAATCTTGGCGGATTAGTAGGATTTGATATTAATCTTAATCCAAAAAATGAATATATTTCAAAGTTTGCTTTTTCTTTAGATTTGGGTTTCAGCAACACGATTTTTCAAATAGATGGGAAATATTATCCATTTGACAAAAATGGCAGTAAATATTCTGATTCTTCTGCTTTTTTGGGATTATCATTGCCATTCAGGTACAGTGGTTCCATAGAAATAAAAATTTCTAAACCCATTTCTTTTACTTTATCAATGCCTGTTTATTCCGATCCTTTTTACAATTATGACTTTAAGTCATTTCGTAATGAAAATATGGATTGGATTTCTTATTTACTTGATTATTCTAAAACAGATTCACAGGAAGTATCAATTACTGAAGTATCTTCTTTTGCGTGGCAAATGAACAGTTCTTTTTCACCAAAAATTCCAGAGTTCTTTAAACCTTTTATTACGGATTTATCAATATCTTTAAAATCATCTGTGAACTTTGCATCAAAAAACACTGTTTTTGCTAATAAAACAGATTATCAATGGATACAGTTCACCCCTCAAAGAAAATTTTATTATCCGTCAACTGTAACTCCTGTAAACACAAGTATCTCATTGAGAGGAACGCTGTTTTCATGGCCATATGTGCCAAAAAATTCTTCAAAAAAGATAGAATTCCCGATTACTCTGAATAAACCTGAGCATTTAAAATCAGTTAGTCAGATTAATGAAGAAAATAAAAAAAATGATAAGAGTCAAGAATCTGTTAATGAAAAACCAGGCGTGGAACAAAACAGTAATAACGAAACAAATCAATTGTTTTCCCAAAATGAAGGTACGAATGAACCTGATATCCAGCTGTTTGATTTTTATTTTCCAGATTTGATTGATTCTACTGAAGTTAATAAGATTAATGATGGCATAAAATATGAATTATCTTATTCACTTTTGTTTAACTTGAATACTCAGATTTCATATGCATCAGCTAATTTATCAGATTCTCAGACTTTTGAATGGGAAAGTCCACGAAGTTTTATGTATAATATTAAAGCACCCTTAAGTTTAAAAAGTGATTTCAGTTATGGAGACAGTTTTTTCTCAACCTCAAGCAGTATTTCATATTCGCCAGTCTGGCAGGAGCATCCTTATATTTCTGATGATATTGATAATGGCGGATATTCTGAAAAAGAAATAAAAAATATTAACCTTGTTGATTATAAAGCCAGATCTCACGATATCGTAAACTTAAATAAAGTTTCAATAAAACCATTTATTTATTATGAGCATTTTAGCGATACAAATCTTTCATGGAATTCAACAATAAAACTCTTTAGAAGAAACTTTATTGGGGATTCAGATAACGAAGAGTGGGAAAATTTGTTTCTTGATTGGGATGATGATAAAAGTGTAACACAGAATAACTTTTCCGTTTTATTGCATGCAAATGAGTTTAATAAAAAATTCAGTCAATCACTTGAATTTTCAGCAATTATGCCTCCTTTATTGAAACAATATAATACAACACTAAAACTTTCTTTTCCATATGTAGATCTTTCTTTAAGTACCGGGATAAAAGAAAAAGATAAGTCAAACGGTATTCAAGATAATGAAAAATGGAAAAAAAACTCTTTGATACAAACTTGTTCTGTTAGTATTCCAGTTTTATCCCAGAAAATTCAAATCTCTCAAAGTTATTCATATAATCAGGAAGATAAATATCATGAAAATTTAAAAATATCTTTGTCATGGAACGGTTTGTCTTTATCATATTTGAATTCATATACAACAGGTTATGATCTTCAGAAAGAAAAAGGCTGGATTTCCCGTGATGAAAAAGAATTCTTACCTTACAGCTTAACATTATCTTATGTTAATCCTTCCAAAACATATTACAAATGGGCAAACAGAATCTCTTTTTCACCAAACATTAATGCCAGTCTTGTATATGATTTTATCAGACCAGTTTACAGTTATTTTGTTTTTTCTCCATCAATTACTTTTAAAATTAATAGAGTCATAGATTTAACTTTTTCTTCAACATCAAGAAACTCTGTTTTGTACTGGTATTTTCATAATGAACCTGGTGATTTTTACAATGATGGAGGATGTTTCCCGTTTAATATGTTTGTGGATTTGTTTAATTCTTTCCGTTTTGACAAAAAATCTCTTCGTGAAAAGTCTGGATTTAAACTTAAATCTTTAAATATGACACTTTCTCACGATTTGCATGACTGGAAACTTAATATGACTCTAAAAATTGAACCCCGTGTTATTACTGAAAATGGAATAAAAAGGTACGATTTTAGTCCTTATTTTACAATTGGTGTAGTATGGAATCCAATGGAAAGCATAAAAACTACAGTTACAGACAAATACGGTGAATTCAAATTAGAATAGTTTTCCATAAAAACAATATAAAATCAGGGCAAACGCATTATAAAATGATTAGTTGTAATATCTGGCTCCCGGTCGTGATTCACAGGTCAAAAACGCGCAATAATGCGCTAGACGTTTTTTGGGGTATAGAAACTATTATAATGCCGCTCTCGCGGCAGCCCCAAAAAAAGTCTTTTTGCCCTGTGTCTCACTCCCTCGCGCCAACTTTTATGAAAATATTTTTTATAATGCGTTTGCCCTACCATAAAAACAATATAAAATTGTCAAAACTGTGTTTTTTATATATAATTATATTAAATATGAATGAATTCACAATTGTCGTTCCAGATAATGATGTGCTTTTTTGTTTATGTGGAATGAATGACAAAAACTTAAAACTCATTGAAGAGCATCTGGGGGTGCCTGTTTTTACAAAAGGAAATGAACTTTCGATAGGAAATGAGAATCCAGAAATATGTCAGAGATTTAAGTTTATAATCGACAGAGTAATTGATGAAATCCGAAATACAGATGATTATTCAACAAAAGATGCTCAGGATATAATTCTTACAGTTTTGAATGCTCAGAAAAAAGTGGATGTCAATCAAATGTCCATCTTGATTCCTGGTGCAATTAAAAAAGTTTATCCGCGGACACAAGGTCAGGCAGAATATATTTCTCTTTTACAGACAAAAGATATGGTGTTTTGTACTGGGGCTGCTGGAAGTGGAAAAACTTTTCTTGCTGTATGTGAAGCGTTAAAACTTATTCTAAATCACAAAAAAAATAAACTTATAATTACAAGACCTGTTGTAGAAGCAGGAGAAAGTCTTGGTTTTTTGCCTGGTGATTTGGAAGATAAAATTGACCCTTATCTGCGTCCTTTAAAAGATGCTATGGAAAGCGTACTTCCAATGGAAAACGTTAAACACCTTTTTGAGACTGGAATTGTAGAAGTTGCACCCTTGGCATACATGCGTGGTAGAACTTTAAACAATTGTGTTGTAATATTAGATGAGGCTCAGAATGCAACTTGCTCGCAGATGAAAATGTTCCTCACAAGAATGGGAGAAAATACAAAAGTTTTTGTATCAGGTGACCCGTCGCAGATAGATTTACCTAAAAAAAATAATTCTGGTCTTACTGCAGCTATTAATATATTATATAAAATAGAAGAAATTGGATTTATTAGTCTTACAGCAAATGATGTTGTAAGGAATAATCTTGTTAAAAAAATTGTAAAGGCTTATGAAAATGAAAAACAAAATGACTAAAACGGATAGATTTAATTCTGAAAAAATTGAAAATGAAGAAAAAAATGCTTTTTCTCAGTTTTTCCATTCGTGTGGAGTTTATATTCATAAAAATTACGCATTTTTGATTCTTTTTTTTGTGGGACTTTTTGCTGTTTCCGCCATAAATTTTATGAAAATCACAACCGTTCAAACAGTAGCAAATTTTTCCATCTCTGATTTTGAGATTGGCCAAATTTCTGATAGAACTATAATTGCAGACCGTTCACTCTCTCCAGATGAACTTGACCCTGTAAGTATAACAAAAGGTGAAAAAATCATCAAAAAAGGTTTTCCTATTACTGAAGAAGGCTATGCAAAATTAAAAAAAATGGCTGCGTCACCTTTGTATATTGATTACAGAGCATTTGCAAACAGCGAACTTTTTATATTTTTGCTTGCAATTATGTGGTATCTTCTTTTTTCATTTGTAGATTTTGGCAGAAAAGTTTTGTTTAAAGAATGTCTGCTTCATGTTATTCTTTTTGCGATTGTTTATTTTGTCACTGCTTTTGGCGGGAAACTTTCGCTGTTTTCATCTGCATACAGCATCTGCATAATTATTCCAACATCAATCTGCATCATGCTTGTGACAATTTTATATGGAAACTTGTCTGCAGTTCTTTTGTCATTTATTATTTCGCTTGGTGTTTTGAATGCAAGCGGATGGCAGATTCCTTCATGTTTGTTTACTCTCGCAGCTGCCTTATCATCGACTGTAATTGTCAGAAAAATCGAAAGAAGAATTGATCTTGTTGTTGCTGGCATCATAATGGCTTTGTTTGAAGTTGTGTTTATTTTATTGCTTCAGGTAATCTTTAATGAAGCAATTTCTGGTATTGCACCTTTGCTGTTTGGAGTTGCAATCAACGGTTTTATTTCCGGCATTTTAACTCTGGGACTTTTGACACCTCTCGAAACTATTTTGAATACAGCAAGTGTTTTCCGGCTTATGGATTTGAGTGATAACAATACTCCAATTTTTAAGCAGATGCAGATTCAGGCAAATGGAACTTACAATCATTCTATGATGGTGGCACAGCTTGCCGAAAGTGCCTGCCGCGAAATCAATGCAAATCCAATTTTAGCGCGGGTAGGCGGATATTATCATGATATTGGTAAAATTGAACAAAGTGAATATTTTGTGGAAAACCAGTTGAATATGCAAAACAAGCATAATGATATAAATCCTACTCTTTCTGCCAGTGTAATCAAAAGTCATGTTAGAAAAGGAATTGAAAAAGGGCACCAGCTACATTTACCGCAAGCTGTTATTGACATAATTGCAGAACATCACGGAAACAGCATTATTACATATTTTTATAATGAAGCTACAAAAAAAGATGCAACTTTGAGTCCGGAAGATTTTGCATATCCTGGAAATCCACCTTCTTCAAAAGAATCTGGTGTTGTAATGCTCGCAGATATAGTGGAAGCAGCCTGTCACACTTTGGATAATCCTACTTCCGGCAGACTCGAAAAATTTATATCAAATCTTATAAGTCAAAAAATTGAACACGGTCAGCTTGATAACTGTGAACTTACTTTCAGCGATATTGCAAAAATCAAGAATTCATTTGTAAATCTTTTGACAGGATATTATCACAACAGAATCAAATATCAAAACCAGCAGGATCCAGACTCTCAAAGTCAGACAAAAAAAGAAAACAATGGAGATGAGAAAAATGACTGAAAAAAACAGAGTCTTTGTGAATATGCAGGAAAATCTTGAGCAGCCTCAATGGTTTGAGAACGTTGAAGGTTTTATACAGAGGGTTTTGGAGATGCTTGAAATTACAAAGCAGGAAATTTCTATTCTTTTTTGTAATGATGATTACATGCAGCAGCTGAATAAAAACTACCGTGGCATTGACAGCACAACAGACGTCCTTTCTTTTGAAAATGATATGGAGTATGAGGATGAGGAAGGTAAATGGAAATGTGTCGGTGATATTGTAATAAGTCTGGAAACTTTACCTATAAATTCAGATTATTTTGACGAAAATAATAATGATGAATTAAAACGACTTTTAGTTCATGGAATTTTACACTTAAACGGTATGGATCATGGAGAGGAACATATTGAAAAAGGTGTTATGCCTGTTTGCGAAATGCTACAAAAACAGGAAAAAATATTGGAATTATTAAAGGAAGAGAAAATAATAAAATGAGTTTTTTTAAACACAAAAAAAAGCAGCAGTCAGAAAATGATGCACAAATTCTTCAGCAGGAAATCTTAAATGAAGAAAAAAAAGATATGATTCAGGGAGTGGAAGATTTATCAAAAACTTCTGTAAAAGAAGTAATGATTCCAAGAATTGACGTAGATTTTATCAGTTCTGATACAAAAAAAGATGAACTTTTTAAAAAACTTGTTTCAAGCGGTCATTCCCGTTTCCCGGTTTACACAGAATCTATTGATAATGTAATTGGCGTTTTGTATGTAAAAGATATCATAAAATGTCTTGCAGAAAATCGAGAAATTAATTTAAAAGAAATTGCTAGAAAACCTTATTTTGTGCCAGAAAGCAAGAGAATTGATTCTCTTTTGCGTGAGTTTAAACGTCATCATCTTCATATTGCGATTGCAATCGATGAATATGGCGGAATGTCAGGAATTGTTACAATGGAAGATATTATCGAAGAAATTGTTGGTGACATTCAGGATGAATTTGATAAAGAACAGGAAGATATTCTGACAGTTAGCGATAATGTTTGGCTTTGTGATGCCCGCGTAAATCTTGATGATTTGAATGAATCGATAGAAGCTGATTTTCCTAACGAAGATTTTGACAGTCTTGGTGGTTTTGTTTTTGACTTGTTTGGAAAAGTTCCTGTAAAATTTGAAAAAGCGACCTGGAAAAATTATGATTTTATTGTGCAGGATATTGAAGGGCATAGAATCAACGTTGTAAAAGTAGTAAAAAATATTGAAAAGGAAGAGGATGATGAGTAAGTTTTTACATGGAAAAGTTTTTTTGATTGTTTTTTTAAGTTTCTCATTCTGCCTTTCGGCTCAGAGTAATTCGAAAAACAATGCAAAACAAAATCCTGTAAAAATTTACAATCAGGCTGTTAATCATCTTGAAAATGAAGATTATTATGCAGCATCTCAATGTTTTTTAGAAGTTGTAAACTTAAATCCGGCTTACAGTGATGCCTGGTTTAATCTTGCTTTGTGCAGTTATCAGCTTGGTGAATTTGATTTGGCTTATCATTATCTTGAATCTGCTGAAAAATATGAAAAAAATAATTCAAAAGTGCAGAATCTTAAAGGAATGATTTTACTCGCACTTGGAAAACTTGACGAAGCAAAAGAAATTTTTGAGACGGTGCTGAAACAGTTCCCGAATGATGTAGATTCTCATTTTGGTTTGGCAGAAATTGAACTTTTTGACGGAAAATATTCAGGAGCGGAAAATCAATATTCTGAAGCTTTAAAAAGACAGGGCTCAAACAGAAAAGCACTTTTATCTCTGGCCTTGATTTGTGCCCAGACTGGAAGATTTGAAATTGCACAAACTTATTTGAATCAGGCTATGCAGTATTATTCGGGTCAGGCAGAAGTTCATTATCTTACTGCTATTATTTATATGATGCAGGGTGAATTTTCCCTTGCAGAAAAACATGCGAGAATTGCTGTGGAAATAAAAGGAAATTACGAAAAAGCTTATGAACTTCTGGCAAATGCAGTTTATAGCCAGAAACGTTATTCTGAAGTAATAGATTTATGTGATTATCTGATATCAAAAAACAGAAATAATAGTATCGCCTGGTATCTAAAAGGCATTTCCCTGGAAAAAAGCGGAAATAAAGAAGATGCACTTGATGTTTGGACAACAGGACTTTCTGTGGCTCCTCAAGATGAGATGATGCGTATGGTGACTGAGCTTGTTTTGAAAGATATTCTGGCTTTTGATGATGAACGTCGCTCTTCTTTTGCTCAATATCATATTACAAATGCGCAGCAATATCAGTCAAGATATGATAATGCAGGAAGTTCTTATGAATATCAGCGTGCTTTGATGATAGATCCGTCAAATGCAACTGCAAGACTTAATTATGCAGAAATTCTTGAAATGAATGGAATGTACGAAACTTATCTTTCGCAGCTTCTGTTTATAAAAGAAAATACTCAGAATAATCTTAGTATTTCAATAGAAGATAAAATCGAAGCGTACAATTCACTTTTGGAAAACAGTCTTTCAAAAAAGTGGAAAATCGAACCTTTTTATCTTGATAAAATCAGATGGAATATCGCAATTTTTTATGAAGAAAATCCAACTTCATTTATTCATGCTGATAGTGAACGTCTGACAGCGCTTGCCTGTTCTGATGTTTTTTCTGGAGTTGCAATTACTGCTGTGAAAACTCAGGTGAATCCTGTTTCCGGTTATGGTGAAGCTTTTAAAAATGCACGTGCCAACGGATATGATTATTTTATTATGGTTTCTTTGAGTGAAAGTTCTGAAGATATGACGTTGAATTCCAAAATGTATTCTGCTAGAACTGGAATAGAAATTGCAAATGAAAAGTTTTTTGCAACAGGAAATAATCGTTTTTCAAAAGTTTTGCGTCGTTTTAGAAATTCAGTTTTGGAAAAGCTGACTGTTCGGGGAAAGATTCTTGCAAGAAATGGAAAAACAGTTTTGATTGATTTAGGAAAATCTGAAAACATCACAAAAGATGCTCAGTTTAAAATCGTGAAAAAAGGCAGTTTGAAAACTTCAGATACAGGGACTGGACTTTTTTATAAAGATGATGATGTACTTGGCATTTTAACAGTAACAAATGCCGGCGAAGAAGTTTCTGAGACACTTATTACAAATAATGGTTTTTATGATAGAATTAATATTGATGATGAGATTGTTCTTGTGAGCGTTCCTGACCAAAATAAAGAATCTGGAGTTGATACCGTTCCAAATTCTGATGAAAGCGGAAATTCAGTTGTAAACAATCAAGACCAATCAGAAAAAATCACAGATGAAATAAAAAGGGCTATAGAACGTCCTTCCATTTTGGAAATTCTACGAAGTATTCAGTAAATGACGACAAAATGTAATAAAAATTGCAAAAAAAAGAAATGAAATAAGTCAGGGGATTAAATTCTATCAAGCGAAGAATTTATCCATTTTCTTGCCAGAGTAGGGTAAATGTCTTGAACTTTTACGAAAGATTTTACGGCTTTTTCGTATTCTCCAGTCAAATATTCACATTCACCGATGTAAAAATAAACTCTGCTTCTAGTGGAATCTTTTATATTTGTTCCAGCCAGTTTATTTAATTGAACGATTGCTTCATCATAATTTTTATGAACAAAATACTGCTTGAGAATTTCAAACAAAAGGTAATCATCACCACCATCAGGCGAAATCAAATCTTCTTCAAAAATATATGGTTTTAGAACAGGTTCTCTCTTTTTGGTTTTGTTTGTGAGAGTTTGTGCTGCAAATGCAGCTTCTTCTGAGACTGTTGGTTCTGGTTGGAGCGAATTTTCCACAATATCGATGAAAGGAAGCGGAGTTTCGCGAAGTGTCCCTTCGTAATAAAGCTTTTCTTTTTCTTGTTTTTGAGGTTCTTTTTGCTGAGTGTTCATGGAAATGTGAACGCCTTTTACTGTTGAATTAAATGAAAGTAAAATTAAATCATAAGGAACTGATGAATCTTTTGTTACTGCAAGAACACAATAAAAATAATCGTTGTAATCTTTTACTAAATCTGTATATCCTGAAAAATTTGAATCAATTTGTGCTATCGGTGATATGTTTTTTATCTGTGCGTAAGACGCTATCTGCCTTGTATCTCTATAAATAAAAAAACTTGAAATTTCTTTTTCTGGATTTTCTGGCAGTGTCCAAAAAATATTAATCTTGTTGCCTTTTCCAGCTTCTGCCTGAATGTCGCGGACAATCGGTTTTTCGGCAAATAATATAGAAGAAAAAAAAAGTAAACCAATAATACTAAAAGCTTTTTTCATACTTTTCTATTTTATATGCAGAATTATGAAAAATCAAGTGGAGAGAAAATTGACTTAGGGCAAACGCATTATACAAAATATTTTCATAAAAGTTGGCGCGAGGGAGTGAGACACAGGGCAAAAAGACT
>CAMBMW010000053.1 GCA_945868875.1 uncultured Treponema sp. | reverse complement strand
TATAACCAATACGCCAACCTGTCATAGCAAATGATTTTGAAAATCCATTGAAAATAATTGTGTAATCTTTCATTCCTGGAAATTTTCCGATTGAAACATGCTTATGTCCATCATATAAAAGTTCACAATAGATTTCATCACTCAAGCACCAAATCTGATGATTTTTTACAACTTCGGCAATTTTTTCAAGTTCACTAGCAGGAATAATTCGTCCAGTAGGATTACTTGGTGAACAAAACATAATTGCTTTTGTCTTATCGGTACAAGCTTGTTCAATTTGTTCAGCTGATGGATAAAATCCATTTTTGCTTGTATCTAGATGAATTACTTTAGCTTCACACAAATCAGAAAGTGGCTGATAACTTACATAACAAGGTTCACACACAATAATTTCATCACCAGGATTTAAAATCGAACGCAACACAAGATCCAATCCTTCAGAAGCACCAATAGTCGGCAAGATTTCAGTATCAGGATTATAAAAAAGTTCATATCTTTCCAGATATTTTGCAATCTCCTGTCTAAGTTCAATCAAACCCCAGTTTGAAGTATATGATGTATGTCCTTTTTCAAGATGATAAAAAGCTTCTTCTCGAATAACCCAGGGAGTTGAAAAATCAGGTTCTCCAACACCAAGCGAAATAATATCATCATGACCAATACAAAGCTCAAAAAATTTACGAATTCCTGATGGAGATATTTCCATCATTTTTTTACTGAATTTATCTGTTCTATTATTCATTTTTATTCCTAAAAAAAAATTAAGCGTGAACCCCTTCCCTATGGTCACGTTCATCTTCCACATAAACAATATCATTTTCTTTATATGTTTTTAGAACAAAGTTTGTTTTTGTGGAACGTACACCTTCAAGAGTAGAAAGTTTTTCGCTCACAAAAAGAGCAACCTCTTTCAGATTGTCACCTTCTATCAAAACTTTTAAATCATAACCGCCGCTCATCAAATAAAGTGATTTTACCTGTGGAAAGCGGTAAATTCTATCTGCAATAGCATCAAAACCGTGTTCACGCTGTGGCTGAACTTGTATTTGAATTTCCGCGACAACTTTATCCCGTGAGGCTTTATCTTTTTCTGGATTTACAATGGCCGCATACTTTAAAATCACTCCGTCATTTTCGAGCTTTTTGATGATTGACTGAACTTCGCTAACAGATTTTTTTGTCATTGCAGCAATATCTTCTGCAGACAAACGAGCATTTTGACGCAATAAATCAAGTATTTCTTCCATTTGTAACCTCCAGACTGTCAATCTGACAATCCATAATATTTTTTCATTTTACTCTTATTTTTAGTTTTTTACAATGACTTTTAAAAGAGTTTTAAGGGAGATTCAGGGCAAACGCATGATAAACAAATTGACAGAAAAGTTGGCGTGAGGGAAGAGAGATTAAAAAAAAAAGACTGAGTTTGAACCCAGTCTTAAATGCGGAGGAGCCGACTTGAACGGCCACGACTTACGCCACAAGCACCTCAAGCTTGCGTGTCTACCAATTCCACCACCCCCGCGGAATGTATAAAGTATAATATACTATTTTAATTTTTTAGTCAATACATCAATCTTGGATTTATAAAATATTTTTTTGTTGACTTTGAATAAAGCGGTTTACTATATTTTCTATAAGAGGTAACGCTATGGAAAATCAAAAATATTTAAATGCAAATGACTCAAACCCAAACAAGATTGGCTGGATGAAAGGTTTTCCTCCAGAAGAAAGTAAATGTATTTCCGCAAACGATGGTTCTTTTTTTGAGTTTCCAGCTTTGCGTTACAGCGTAAATCATATCAGAGAACTTTATCCTACAAGAGCGGTAGAAGCTGGGGCAAAAAAGTTCAAATTCAAATCAAAAATTGACAGACAGATTGAGTCTATCACTTTTGTGCCATGGAATGAAAAACAACCTGTTACCTGGAATGATTTTTTGGAACGGAACTATACAGACGGCATCATCATCCTGCATAAAGGAAAAATTGTTTACGAAAAATATCCTGCAGGACTCAAACAAAATGGAGTTCATTCTGCAATGTCGGTGAGTAAATCTTTTACTGGAATTTTGGCTTCGATTTTGATAGATGAAGGAATAATCAATCCTGAAAAACTTGTTACTGATTATATTCCCGAATTACAAGATTCTGGGTTTGCAGGTGCAACTGTTCGTAATGTTTTAGATATGACCACAGCGATTGAATACAGTGAAGATTATACAAATCCTAACGCTGAAGTCTGGAAGTTTTCCGCTTCTGGAAATGTTTATCGTCCGGCAGATTATTCTGGTCCAAAAAATTATTATGAATACATAAAAACTGTAAAAAAGATTCCTAATCAGGAACACGGACAATTATTTGGCTATAAAACAGTGAACACAGAACTTACAGCCTGGATAATTTCAAGAGTAACTGGAAAAAGTATTACTCAGCTGCTTTCTGAAAAAATCTGGAAACCGATGGGTGCGAATTATGATGGATTTTATCAGGTGGGGACGGCTGGAATTGCTTTTGCAGGCGGTGGTTTTAGTTTAAATCTTCGTGATATGGCACTTTTTGGTGAACTTTTGAGAAACGGTGGAAAACAAAAAGGCAAACAGATTTTGACTAAAAAAGCGGTTTTGGAAGTTTCGCAAGGCGGAAGTCAGGATGCTTTTAAAAATAGCGGTGAATATCCACTTTTACAAGGCTGGAGTTATCATAATATGTGGTGGATAACAAATAACAGTCACAAAGCATTTATGGCACGAGGAGTACACGGTCAGGCAATTTATATTGACCCGAAAGCTCAAATGGTGATTGCAAGATTTGCTTCAAATCCTCTTGCTTCAAACAAATACATTGATCCGATTTCAATTCCCGCTTACGAGGCGATTGCTGATTATTTGCTGCAAAAATAGAAAATAATTATATTTGCAGATTTTACAAATTAATTTAATTATTTTATAATGCGTTTGCCCTGACTCAATCATTCATTTTACAAGAAGCGATTTTATTTGTATAATCAGAATATGAATTTGCTTTCTATTAATAATCTTTCAAAAATCGGACGAGAAAAACCTTTATTCACTGGAGTTACATTTGGACTGCAGGAAGGTGAAAAAGCGGCGCTTATCGGACGCAATGGAACTGGAAAATCGACTTTATTAAACACAATTGCTGGGGTTTTACAGCCAGATGAAGGAACGGTCGTTTTCAATAAAGATGCCGGTGTTTCTTTTTTGCCGCAAAATCCTGAATTTTTAAGCGAAGATACAATAAAAACTCATATTTTTAAAAGTAATTCCCCAAAACTTCAGATAATCAAATCTTATTTTGAAATATGTGAAAAACTTTCTGAAAATCCTGAGTCTGCCGGCATTCAAAAAGATTACCAGCAGATTATGCTTAAAATGGAGCAGCAGGATTTGTGGAATTATGAAGCGCAGATTTCTTCTATTTTGACAACGCTCGGAATTTCAAATCTGAACTTAAAAATGGGAAATCTCAGTGGCGGAATGCTTAAAAAAGTTGCACTTGCGCAGGTTCTTGTGGAAGATACTAAAATCCTGCTGCTGGATGAACCGACTAACCATCTTGATATTTCAACAATTTCCTGGCTGCAAAATTATCTTAAAGATACAAAACGTTCGGTTTTGATGGTTACTCACGACAGATACTTTTTGGATGCGGTGTGCAATAACATTTATGAACTTGCACGCAATAAACTAAAACTTTATGTAGGAAATTATTCTGAATATCTTGAAAAAAAATCTGTGGAAGCAGAGATAGAAGAAAATACAGAACGGCGAATTGAGTCAGTTTTGCGTTTTGAAAGAGAATGGCTTTTGCGCGGACCTTGTGCACGTGGAACTAAAATCAAAGCAAGAATCCAGCGGGATGAACAGCTTATCAACCGTGAAAAATTTCAGGCAGATAAAGGATTTACTTTTGAAGTAAAAGGGAAAAGACTTGGTGGAAAAGTACTCGAACTTCATAAAATTTGCAAGAATTTTGAAAAAGCTGGAAAAGAAAATGAAAAAAGTGTACCTGTCATCAATAATTTTAGTTACGTTTTTACAAAAGGTCAAAAAATAGGAATTTTTGGAGATAATGGCTCGGGAAAATCTACTTTACTCAATTTGATTACTGGAAATCTTTTACCTGATAGCGGAACTGTGGATATCGGTTTGAACACAAAATTCGGATATTACACTCAAAATCCTGTTTTTACAGATACAAATTTAACCGTTTTGGAATATATAAAAGAAACGGCTGAACACATGACGCTGAATAACGGAACAAAGGAAGTTAGTGCTGCAAAATTTCTGGAAGAATTTGGTTTTGAAGGAAAAATTCAGTACTCACCGGTGTCAACTTTGTCTGGCGGTGAACGAAAACGTCTTTACCTTGTCAGACTACTGCTGGAAAATCCAAACTTTTTGATTCTGGATGAACCTACAAACGATTTTGACATTTTTACAATGAACATTCTGGAACAATTTTTGATAAATTACGAAGGCTGTCTTCTTCTTGTAAGTCATGACCGTTATTTTATGGATAAAACTGTTGACAGTCTTTTTGTCATGGAAGAAGATGGAAGCATAAGCGGCTTTGTCGGAAAATGCAGCGAATATATCGAATATCGTGAAGAATTGATAAAGGAAAACAAACAGAAAAAAAATCAGACTGAACAAAAACCAAAAAAAGATGATGAAGACAAAGAAAAAAAACAGGGACAGACCTCGAATGAAAAGCAAAAAAAGCAGAAACTCACTTTTAATGAAAAAAAAGAGTTTGACTTACTGAATGAAGAAATTCCTGTACTGGAAGAAGAGCAGAAATCTCTTGAAGAAAAAATGTCGTCATCTGATTTTGCCCAGATTCAAAAAGCTACAGAACGCTATCAGGAAATTTCAAAACTTCTTGATGAAAAATATGAACGATGGGAAATTCTTGCTGAAAAAAGTAATTAGTTTTTGTGCAATGGGAAAACTATTTTTAATTATTCACGATAAAAATTGGAATTCCAAATTTTTTATATTCTTTCAAAAGATTTTTTTGAGTTTTGAATCGTCTTAAAATCTGTTTGTAAGATAATAAATCCCGATGACGGGCTCGAAAAAACCTTTTTATTGTGTTTGATTGAACAAAAACGATAACTTCGCACATTTTAAGAAGTTCTGGAGTTTTGTAAAGAACGGTTGCGTTTAAAATCACTTTATTATGTTCAAAAATAATTTTTTGCAGCATTTTTGTGATTACAGGATAAACTATTTTTTCCTGTTTTTCCAAAAGTTCGGGAGCTGAAAAAAGAATTTTTCCAAGTTCCCGCCGGTTTATTTTTCCGTCCTCGTTCAAAAGATTAATTTTTTTTGCATGAGCAATATCATTGAAAGTGTCTAAAATCTCCTGACTGGACTGCTCAATTGCCTGATGCACAAGAATATCGGCATCAACGGAAAACCAGCCTTTTTTTTCAAACTGGGAACAAACGTAATTTTTGCCCGATGCCATTTTTCCAGTTATGCAGATGAGTTTACAATTTTGAACCAAATCAATGCATCTATTTATTTTCAATGGAATTCTCCCCAGTTTTTGCCATATTCAATGCTCACGCGAAGAGGAACTTTTAGTTTGACAGCATTTTCCATCTTTTCTTTGATAATAGAAATTGCCTGTTGAATAATTTTTTCATCTTGATCACATTCAAAAATAAGTTCATCGTGCACTTGAAGAAGAAGTTTACATGGAAGTTTGCTTTCTTTCAGGGCTTTGGAAACGTCAATCATCGCTTTTTTGACAATATCTGCAGCAGAACCTTGAATTGGAGTATTTTTTGCAATTCGCTCAGCTGACGCTTTTTCTATTTTATTTTTGCTATTGATACTGGCAATAGGACGACGACGATTAAAAATCGTTTCTACATATCCGTTTGATTCAGCTTTGGAAATTGTGTCTGACATAAACTGACTGACTGAACTGTAGGTTTTAAAATATAAATCTATAAAATTCTGTGCCTCTTTTCGTGAAATGCCCAAATCTTTTGAAAGACTGAAAGTGCCCATTCCGTAAATCACACCAAAATTGATGGTTTTGGCAATCCGTCGCATTTGAGGAGTAACTTGGTCAGGAGAAACTCCATAAATCAATGCAGCTGTTGTTTTGTGAACATCAGTTCCTTCGTTGAAAGCCCTGCACATATTTTCATCTCCAGAAAGATGAGCAAGCACAACAAGTTCAATCTGAGCATAATCGGCAGAAATCAAAACTTTTCCATTCTCTGCAGTAAAAGCACTTCGAATCTTTCTACCAGTTTCATTTCGTACTGGAATATTCTGAAGATTAGGGTCACGACAAGAAAGTCTGCCAGTTGCGGTTCCTGTTTGTACAAAATCAGTGTGAATACGACTTTCTTTATCAGTAAGTTTTGGGAGACTTTCCACATAAGTTGATAAAAGTTTTGTCAGTTCCCGATATTCCAAAATCATTTTAGGAACAATGTCAAATTCCTGCAATTCTTCCAGAACGCTTGTGTCAGTTGAATATCCTCGTTTTGTTTTTTTCCCAGTTTTAAGACCTCGTTCTTCGAAAAGAACAGTTTGAAGCTGAAGAGGAGATGCAATATTGAATTCATGACCGACTTCATTATAAATTTTCTTTTCAACCTCGGAAATTTTTTGTTTTAGTTCAAAAGCATAATCATTAAGAATCTGAGAATCCAGATGAATACCTGAAATTTCCATTTGAGTCAAAATTGGTAGAACCGTCATTTCCATTTCAAAAAGCTCAGAAGAAATTTTTGAATTTTTTATAAAATGATGATAAAGCTGAAATGTAAAATCTGCATCTTCAGCTGCATATTTATAAGCAGTTTCAAGAGGAACATCGGCAAAGGTCTGTCCCTTTTTTACAATCTGGTCAAACTCAATTCCTTTTTTGCCCAAAAGATTTTCGCCAAGAAATTCCAAAGAAAAAGAAGATTTTCCAGTATGTTCAGGATTTTCAAGCCATGCAAAAATCATCGTATCAAAAATGTGAATTTTTTGAAGGAAATCAAGAACAAAGTTTTCGTTTTTACCCTGCGATATAAACTGACCAGCAAGAACTTTTAAATCAAATTTGGCATTGTGCATCACAATCGTGACATTTTCAGCGGTAAAAAGTCTATAAAGCTGTTCGAGAATCAAAGAAAGCGGAATGTAATCAGTTTGAGAAAAAAGTTCATCAGATTCAAGCTGGACTGGAACATAAACAGCTTTTTTTTCTTCAAAACAAAGACTAAAACCAATCATTTTTGCATGAAGTGCATCAAGACTGTCCGTTTCGCTGTCGTAAGCAACAATTTTTGCAGCTATTGCCATATCAATATAATCTTTCAGCTGCTGATAATCTGTGATTGCTTTGTAAGCAGACGTATCATTTTGTTCAGGTTCAGGTTTTATTCTCTCTGCAACAGCCTGAGAATCATTATGTTCCCCACCGTTTTGCACAAAATCATTTCCACTTGCTTTTGATTCACCGTCAGGTTTTATTTCACCGACAGGAGAGTTCGACTTGTTTTGCGATTTCAAATCTCCATTAGTTTCAACATTCAAAACAGCATAATTTTTTGCAACCTGAAAAGCCTCATAAGAGTTTAAAAGTTTTGCAGCCGCATCAAAATCATAAAAAATTGGTCCCTGTTGAAATACATTTTCTATTTCAGGACATTCAACTTTATCATAAAGTGTAATCAATTTCTGACTGAAATAGGCATTTTCCTTTCCTTCAATCAGTTTTTTTTGAACTGCACCTTTGATGTTATCAATATTTTCATAAATTCCATCAAGCGAACCAAAATCACAAAGAAGTTTTGACGCAGTTTTATCACCAATACCTTTAACACCAGGAACATTATCTGCCTTATCTCCGCAAAGTGAAAGCAAATCAAGCAATTTGTCAGGATAAACACCCCATTCGGCTTTTACACCTTCCGCACCAGTAACTTTCCATGTACTTGAACCAGCTTCAGGTTTCAAAATCTGAGTAGTATCGCAAACAAGCTGCATCAAATCTTTATCACCACTCAAAATGCGACATTTTCTTCCCATAGCCTCACATTTTTTTGCAACAGTTGCCACAATATCGTCGGCTTCGTAACCATCACACTGCAAAACAGGAACTCCGAGAGCCTGAAGAATATCACAAATCCATGGAATTTGAGCATGCAAGTCTTCTGGAGTTTTATCACGAGTAGCTTTGTATTCAGGGTACATTTCATGCCTGAAAGTTTTGGTTTTGCTGTCCATAGCTGCTACTAAATATGAAGGTTTGTAATGATTAAAAATATAGTGAAGATTCCTGAAAAAGCCAAAAAGCGCCGAAATATTTTGACCTTTGGAATTTGTAAGAGGACGAGAGATAAATGCAAAGTAACATCTGTAAATTAAACCGTAACTGTCTAAAATATAAATAGTGTCATCAGACTTTTCGTTTTCGATATTTGCCATAAAAAACAGTTTACACCATTTTTTAATAATTGAAAATCACTTTATTTTATAAAAAAGAATAAGAGCAAAATTCCCCTTTCCAAGTCGCCTTTCACAGCTCGCTGTTCGCTCGGTCCCAGTTTTCGTGCTGAAAACCAGAATATCAGCATACGTTTTGTTTACACGAGCTTTGAGTTTTGGCACATTCAACAAAATCATTACAAAGTAAAAATCCATATGTGCCAAAACTCAAAAAAAATATTCGAAAGCAAAAAAAAGGACTCGGCTTCGCCGCCTGTTCAAGCCTCGGTGCGCTGTGCAGTTTAAAACCCTGCAAATCAGACAGTCAACTGGCGAATTATTGTTTTTTGACCAGTGAATCAGAAGCGAAGTCAGATTATAATAATACAAATTATTTTACAATTTTTTTTGCCCTGTTCAAAGCATCGTTAATATTTCCAAAAATGTTTTCACGACCTATTTTATCAACAAGACCAGTTTTTTTCAAAAGAAGATAAGGCTGTTTATGAATTCCAGAAATAACAATTGTAACACCTTTTCTGTCACAAGCCGCCTTACACTGTTCCAATGCACGAACACCACCGGCATCAAGATAAAGAGTACTTCTCATTCTCAAAATCAAAACCTTGCAGTGAGTTTGAGCCTGTTCCATTGCAAGTTCAAATTTACGGACAGTTCCAAAAAATAGCGGACCTTCAATTTCAAAAACAAAAGTATTCTCAGGAATATCAAGTTTTTCTTCCGGCATATCATTTTTGATTCCGGCAGCAATAGAATTCTCGTGATTTTGAACTTCCGACAAATCAATCATTTTTTTGATAAAGAAGAAAGCAGCAAAACCAAGTCCAACTTCAATAGCAACAGTCAAATCAACAAAAACAGTGATTAAAAAAGTTACCGTAAAAACACAAATGTCAGATTTCTGTCCTTTCAACAAAGCACGAATTGCAGGAAAACCAGCCATATTCCAGGCAACATTAATCAAAACGGCAGAAAGAGCAGCCATTGGAATGTAAGCAGCATATTTTCCAGCAAAAAGCAAAATCAAAAGAAGTGTAATCGCGTGAATAATTCCGGCTACAGGAGTTTTACCACCATTTTTAATATTTGTTGCAGTTCTTGCAATAGCACCAGTTGCAGGAATTCCCCCAAAAAGCGGGCTAGCAATATTTGCAATTCCCTGTGCAATCAGTTCTGTATTAGAATCATGTTTTGAACCAATCATACCATCAGCAACAACAGCCGAAAGCAAAGATTCAATGGCAGCA
This sequence comes from uncultured Treponema sp., assembly GCA_945868875.1. GTDB lineage: Bacteria > Spirochaetota > Spirochaetia > Treponematales > Treponemataceae > Treponema_D. The sequence continues at coordinate 4,173 of CAMBMW010000053.1, read as the reverse complement.
AGAACAGCAATTGAAATTGCAGTCGGAAACAAAGTTGTAATAGTTTTTAAACTGAAATCAGGAAGTTGCGGAGCCGGCAAAGTATTAGGAATCACATAATGAACTCTTCCATCAGCGAAATTTCCAATAGTATCAGTTTTAAGTCCGCAAGTTTTTTCTAAAATAATACTTACAACAGTTGCTAAAATAATTACAACAAAACTACCAGGAATTTTTTTAATAAACTTCGACCAGATAAAAATAAAAGCAAGGCAAACAGCCGCCATCACAAAAGAATATATATTAATAGAAGAAAATGATTTTGCATAAACAATCATCTTAGGCAAAAAATCACCAGGCATCTTGGAATACTCTTCACCAAGAATTGTCATCGGTGTAGAAAAGTCTGGCATAAGTCCAAAAAAATCACCAAGTTGACCAGCGGCAATAGTCACCGCAATTCCTGCAGTAAAACCAGTCACAATAGTATATGGAATAAACTTTACAAGTCCACCCATTTTGAAAACGCCAAGCAAAATCAAAAGAATTCCGGCTAATAAAGTCGCAGTAGCAAGTCCCGAAAGTCCATATTGGGAAACAACCCCATAAACAATAACAGCAAAGGCACCAGTAGGCCCGCCAATCTGTACACGACTTCCGCCAAAAGTCGAAATACAAAAACCCGCAATAATAGCCGTAAAAATACCAGCTGCAGGATTCACACCAGACGCAATAGCAAACGCAATAGCAAGTGGCAAAGCCACAATACCAACAATAATACCTGCGATTAAATCAGAAAAAAAAGTTTTAACATCGTAGGTTTTTAACGAATTAAGTAATTCAGGTTTAAACATAATGCGATATTTTGAAACTTTTTTGATTTTTTTGCAAGTAGTATAAAACTTATAAAGACACTATAACAGGGTAAATGCATTATAAAATGATTATCAGTAAAATCCGTCTCTCTGTCCTGATTCCAGAAATTCTTCTAACTCATCATCTAAAAGTTCAAAAAAATCAAAATGTGTAATTTCTTCTATATAGTTGACAGAACATTCAAACTGTTCCCAGGAACCTGTTTTCTGAATTCCCATTTCATTTGGCATGCATACACAAATGATTCTTGTATTTTTATCAATTCTATTTAAGTCATCATCCCCTTCAGATAATACAAGTATAATCTTCCAGCAGAATTCAGGAACATTCACTGCCTTATTTTTGTTTTCATCAGGATTATCATTTTTTTGATTTATGATTATTTTCTCAAAGTATCCTCTGTTTCCAATTCCTCCTGAACCATAACCTCCTGCAAAAATGTAAAGTTCATTTCCCTGCAAAACCAGTTCTCGTTCATAACTTTCTAAATCTTTCCATACAATTCTATTACAGTCTGGAGATTGAGGAATCATATTTGTCATCAAGAAAGTTTCCTGATTTACTTCATCATCAGCAGTTCTGTCAGCAGAAGGACAGACATGCCCGCGATCAAAACCATATGCTGGAAACTGATAGTCATTTTTTTTGACGGCATACCAGTTTGCAGGAAGAGACTTATCAGGCACAAATTTATCTGACCTTGTGGCTTCACCTAAATCTTCTTTGCATAAATGCCATGCAACCCAATTTGGACAGAGTGTATCATTGCTATATGAAACTGTATAGCCTTTTTTTATAAGAAGAAAATTACATTCATTTAAAACCTCATCTTCAGTTGCATCAGAAGGATTTCCAAAATAAAGCGGGGTATTCTCTTCATATCCATAATCAAGAGTTACTGGAATTGCAAAAAGCTTTAAAACTCCCCAGAAAAACAAAGAAAACATAAAAACAGATTTTTTCATACTTAAAACTATTATAAAAAAGAAATAAAAATAATACAGACAGGGCAAACGCATTATAAAATGATTAGTTGTAATATCTGGCTCCCGGTCGTGATTCACAGGTCAAAAACGCGCAATAATGCGCTAGACGTTTTTTGGGGTATAGAAACTATTATAATGCCGCTCTCGCGGCAGCCCCAAAAAAAGTCTTTTTGCCCTGTGTCTCACTCCCTCGCGCCAACTTTTATGAAAATATTTTTTATAATGCGTTTGCCCTGATAATACAGAAAATACTTTTTTAGATTTAAATGATATAATACTATAACCAGGTTTATTTTTCCATAGATTTCTGATTTCATTACTATACATTTTTTATCATAATTCTTATATAATATTGTGAAAAAAAACAGTTTATGATATAATTATTCAGTATCATTAAATATTTTTATTTATACTTAATTCATCACAAGGATTTTATATGCAAATTTCAGGTTCACAGATTGTAATTGAATGTTTAATCGAGCAGGGAGTTGACACAGTTTTTGGTTATCCAGGAGGTGCAATTTTAAACATTTACGATGCACTTTACAAAAACTCAAATAGAATTCGCCATATATTAACTACACATGAGCAGGGAGCCAGTCATGCAGCTGATGGTTATGCACGTTCAACTGGAAAAGTTGGAGTTTGTATGGCAACAAGCGGTCCTGGTGCCACAAATCTAGTAACTGGAATTGCGACAGCCTATATGGATTCCATTCCGATGGTTGCAATAACTTGCAATGTTACACAATCACAACTTGGAAAAGACTCTTTTCAAGAAATTGATATTACTGGTGTAACAATGCCAATTACAAAACATAATTTTATTGTGCGTGATGTAAAGGATTTAGCTGACACTATCAGAAAGGCATTTTACATTGCAAAATCTGACAGACCAGGACCTGTTTTGATTGACATTCCAAAGGACATTACTTCTGCTGTTACTGAGTACGAAGCTGTTGACCCTTCAAAACTTGACTTTAACCTTCCCTCAAAAAAAATTCCGTTCCCTTCTGAACAACAAATTGAAAATGCTGCAAAACTTATCGATGAATCACAAAAGCCTTTCATTTATGCAGGTGGTGGTGTGATTACTTCTGAAGCTAGTGATGAACTTTTTTCATTTGCAACAAAGGCAAACATTCCAGTTGCAATGTCACTTATGGGGAAAGCAGCTTTTCCAAATAAACATGAACTTTCGCTTGGAATGATTGGTATGCACGGAACTTATGCAGCAAATACCGCCTGCGATAATTGTGATTTACTTCTTGCAATAGGCTGTCGTTTTAGTGACCGTGTCATTGGTGAGGCTGCAAAGTTTGCAAAAAACGCAAAAATTCTTCAAATCGATATTGATCCTACAGAAGTTAATAAAATGATTAATGTTGATGATGCTTTGCTTGGTGATATAAAATCAATTCTTGCAAAACTAACCGCAAAAATCCAGAAAAAAGAAAAATCACAGTGGAATAGCCAGATTGAAGAATGGAAAAAAATCGTTCCTCCTTCATATAATAAAAAGCAGGATTTGTCACCAAAATTTATTTTTGAATATGTTAATTCCCAGGTAAAAGAGGACACAATCATCACAACTGAAGTTGGACAACATCAGATGTGGACAGCCCAGTTCTACGATTTTACAAAACCTAGAACTTTTTTGACTTCTGGTGGTCTTGGAACAATGGGGTTTGGCACAGGAGCTGCAATTGGTGCAAAGTTTGCAAATCCTGAAAAAACAGTCGTTCATTTTGCAGGCGACGGTTCTTTCCGCATGAATTGCAACGAACTTGCTACAATCGAACATTATCAACTTCCAATCATTATAGTGATTTTAGATAATCATGCACTTGGAAATGTCCGCATGTGGCAAACTTTGTTCTATGAAAAAAGATATTCAAATACGACACTTGATTTTGGACCGGAATGGACAACTCTTGCTTCAGCTTATGGAATTCAGGGATATCACGTAAAAAATGAAAAAGAATTCAAAGATGCTTTTGATAAAGCATTAAAGTCGGGAAAGCCAGCTGTAATCGATGCAGAAATTTTCCTTGATGAAATGGTGTTCCCTATGATTCCACCAGGAAAATCAATTGAATACTTGTTAATGGAATAAAAAATACGATTTTTTTTTTACAATCAAGGTCTGTCCCTGTCTTGTTCTGGCTCGTTCAATAAATCTGAACATCAATGTATATTCTGACTGCACGAGCCGCAAGTTTTTGAATTATAGGTTCAATTTCGAGTATTTGATTTACAAACCGTGGCAAGGATTGTAAGGGCTGGCGAAGCCAGTTCCGAAGCGAAGCGAAGGAATGAAGGTAGCACGAAG
>CAMBMW010000052.1 GCA_945868875.1 uncultured Treponema sp. | reverse complement strand
TATTCAAAACTGATTAAAGGAATTTCAAGTTCTTTTTTTGTTAATCCTGCATGATGTGAGCGAAATTTCGTAGACTTTTCATTCCAAACCAGAGTTTTTGGTGTGAAAGCAGCTGCTACAAAATCTCCAATGCCAGTAAGATTTGAATGTGGATTTCCAAGTCCAAACATATTTTTCTCTAAAACCTCTTGCTTTGTAAACAAAACATAGTCCGTTCCAAATTCTTTCACAAACTTTTTTGGAAATTCTTCAAGATATTCAGGTTTTACATAAAAACTTATTGCTCTTGGTTCGATTGAAGGTTGCCGTACGAGCATTTTTGAAAGTTCTGGAAAATCTGTGCAAAGTTCCTGATTAGAAATATCAAGATGTCCGTGGTCAGCTGTGAGAATAAATGTTGTGTCTGGACAAGTTTCGCAAAGATCCATCATTTTGATATTTAATTCCTGAATAATATCATGTACTTCTTTTGATTTTGTACCATAGTGATGAAGTGCATGGTCTGGTTCATTCCAATAAGCATAAATAAAATTTCTTTCATCTTTGTGACAGTAATTCTGAATTTTTTTAATCCAGTCATCAAGTTGTGTACAAGGTTCGTCCCCAAAAGTTGCCACCTGATATGCTTTTGCATTTCCCGACTTGTTGATTTTTTCAATAATAGATTCATAAGGAAGATATTTAAATGGAATATTATATTCTGTTGATGCTGGAGTTTCAGAATCTTGTAAAACATTTTTAAAACATGTTACGGTTTTATTCTCCTGCTCAAAATGCAAATCCCAGCCAAGCCAGCCGTGTTCAATCGGATATTTTCCACTTAAAAATGATGTTGTAGACGCTGTTGTAGTTGGTGGAAAAACTGATGAATATGTGCAAATAAAATTCCTGCGCAAAAAATCCTTGTAGTGCAGATGTTCCTGAAGGATATTAACGCCAAGTCCATCAAGCAAAATAACCACTACATGTTTTTTGTTTTTGGAAAGAATTGAGTCAGCAACTGGAAGAGAAGCGTTATCTGTAGGTATTCCATAATGTTTGAGAATTGAATTAGAAAGGTTTACAATACATTCGGAATAATCTGGTTGATTTGGTTTTTCTTCCAAATCAAGAACACTTAAGTTTAAACCATATTTTGTGTCAAAAAAATCATCTTTTTGTTTTTTTTCTATCATAGTATCTCCTATAAAAACTCAAATCGATTGACTTTAGTTAATCATTAGCTTGTATGTCACTTATTTTGTTTCAATTGAAGCCATTTTCTTCCTGCAAACAAAAAAGGCTGCCACACAAATAATTGCAGAAAGCGCTGAACCAAGCGGAGCTGCCATGCCCATGGGAAAGAGTGTTTGAGGATATAGTTTTGCTGCAAGATATGCACCCGGAATTCTTACACAGATGATTGAAATAACATTGTGGATAAAAGAAATGATTGATTTTCCCATTGCACAAAAATATCCACTAAAAGAAAAATGAATTGCAGCAAAAATGCAATCAAAGACGTAGGACTTAATGTATTGCACGCCTAATTCCACAACTACATCTTCCGCCGTAAAAAAAGATAAAACAGGTTTTGCTGCAAATTGAAAAACTAAAGCAAAAATAAGTCCGATTGTGGCAGCAATGGAAGTTCCCATCCATAATGTTTTTTCAGCACGATTTATTAAACCTGCACCAATATTTTGTGCTGCAATAGAACTGACGGTAGAAAGCATCGTTGACGGAACTAAAAACAAAAAGCAAATGATTTTTTCTACAATTCCTACTGCTGCCGCAACATAAACACCGCGACTGTTTGCAATCACAGTGATAATCATAAATGAAATCTGGATAAATCCATCCTGACAGCAAACTGGAACTCCAATTTTCAAAATGTTTCCAGCAATTTTGGATTTAAGTTTAAAATCATTTTTTGAAATATTTATAGAATTCTTAGATTTTTTCATAAATACAATGCTTATGATAACGCTGAAAGTTTGAGCAAGAACAGTTGCAATCGCCGCTCCAGTTGCCTTCATCCCAAAAATTCCCATAAATAGATAATCTAAAATTATGTTTATGATACACGCAATTGTGATAAAAAACATAGGACTTTTGGAATCACCAAGCCCCCTGTAAATGGAAGAAATTACGTTATATGCCACAATAAAAGGAATCCCCATAAAACAGACTTTCAGATAAGAAACAGTTTCTTCGATACTTTCAACTGGTGTCTGAACAAGCAGAACAATCTTTCTGCACAAAACAAGTAAAATGAACGTAATTAAAACTGCAACAATAACAAAAAGCGTGATAGTGTTTCCGATAACGCTGGAAACTTTTTTGGAATCCTTTGCTCCTACAGCTTGCCCGATAAGAACCGTTCCTCCCATTGCCAGTCCAACAATCATAACGGTTAACATATGCATAACCTGGCTTCCGATTGAAACGGCAGAAATTACATTTGCACCATTAAATTGACCCGCAATGAATAAATCAGCCAGACCATACAAAGTCTGTAGAAAATAAGAAAGAAAGAAGGGAAGTGAAAATACAGCAATATTTTTGAAAATGCTTCCCTGAGTAAGATTTTTTTCCATAACAAAGAAAATTATAATGAAAAAAAAGCCATTAAGCAAATGAAAACAGGGCAACGACAGGGCAAATAGTAAATTGATTAACTCAAAAAATTCGGTTAGTTATACCTAATCTATTGACACGTTAGATAAAACTAACTATATTATAAACATTCAGAGTTAGTGTTAACTAACATAATGGAGGATTAAATGCCTTTATATCTGGCTCAAATTGGCGAACAATACATTATCAAAAAAACAATCGGTCTGGAAGAGACAAAACATCATTTACAAAATCTTGGTTTTGTTTCAGGTACTTCTATATGTGTTATTGCTGTTATGAATGGAAATCTTATTGTGCAGGTAAAAGATGCAAGAATAGCAGTAAGTCGTGAATTAGCAGAAAAAATAATAATTTAATCTGAAATCTTAGATCTGTGGTGAGAATTGTAAAGCATTCAAATTCGACATTTGAGGCGATAACCAGTTCAAGTTGCGAGTTATTTTTATTATTGGAGGAATTATGACATTAAAAGATGTGAAACCCGGAAAAACAGTTAGAATAACTAAAATTTCTGGAGAAGGTGCAATCAAACGCAGAATTATGGATATGGGACTTACAAAAGGTACTGAAGTTTTTGTACGAAAAGTAGCGCCTTTAGGTGATCCTGTAGAAATAACTGTCAGAAGTTATGAACTTTCTGTTCGTAAATATGATGCAGAATTAGTAGAGGTGGAATAATATGAGAATCGCTCTTGCAGGAAATCCTAATGCCGGAAAAACTACTTTGTTCAACGCACTCACTGGGGCAAATCAATTTGTTGGAAACTGGCCTGGAGTAACAGTTGAAAAAAAAGAAGGAAAACTTAAAAATCATAAAGATGTTGAAATCGTTGATCTTCCTGGCATTTATTCGCTTTCTCCATATACTTTGGAAGAAGTTGTTTCAAGAAATTATCTTGTGAAAGAACGTCCGAATGCTATATTAAATATTATTGATGGAACAAACCTTGAACGAAATCTTTATCTTACTACACAGCTTGTAGAACTTGGCATTCCAATGGTTGTCGCTGTAAATATGATGGATGTTGTCAAAAAGGACGGAGATAAAATCCGCATTAACAAAATGTCTGAATTATTGAATTGTCCTGTTTTTGAAATTTCTGCTCTTAAAAATGAAGGATGTACACAAGCGGTTGAAGAAGCCATAAAAATTGCAAAAGAAAACAAAAAAGCAGAATATCAGCATCGTTTTGAACCTTGTGTTGAACATACACTTGCTCATATTGAAGAAGCTATCCTTCATAATCTTTCTGAAGAAAAACAAAGATGGTATTCTATTAAACTTTTTGAAAGAGATTCAAAAGTGATTGAGCAGTTGAAAAAATCGGAAAATCTTGAACTTTCATCTGAAACACTTAATCATATTGAAAAAGATATATGTGAATGTGAAAAAGAACTTGATGACGATTCTGAATCAATTATTACAGCGGAACGATATAAATATATTGAATCTATCATTAAACTTTGTGTTACAAAAAAGGTTTCAGCAGGGAAACTTACAACGTCTGACAAAATTGATAGAATTGTTACCAACCGATGGCTTGCCCTGCCTATTTTTGCCTTAGTTATGTGGGCAGTTTATTACATAGCAATGGTAACTGTTGGTGCCGCTGCTACTGATTGGGCAAATGACGGTTTGTTTGGAGATGGATATCATCTTTTTGGAATTGGAAAAAGTGATTATGAAAGTGCAATTGAAGAATTTGACAGCTCTTCAGCAATTATCGATGCATATAATAACGGTGAATTCTTCTATGTAGTACAGGATGAAGAAACACTTGAATTATCCGAACCAATTGAATTTACAGCAGAAGACGTTTCAACTGCAAAAGAAATTCTTGAAAAATATGGTGAAGAAAATCCTTCTCCTGAGGCATACGGTGTTTGGGTTCCAGGTATTCCGTTTCTTATTGAATCACTGCTTGATTCTGTAAACTGTGCAGAATGGCTCAAAGGATTAATTCTTGACGGAATTGTTGGTGGTGTCGGAGCAGTTTTAGGTTTTGTCCCACAGATGCTTGTTCTGTTCCTGTTACTTGCATTCCTTGAAGCCTGCGGATATATGGCACGTATTGCATTTATTATGGATAGAGTTTTTAGAAGATTTGGACTTTCTGGAAAATCGTTTATTCCTATGCTTGTTGGAACAGGATGTGGAATTCCTGGAATTATGGCAAGCCGAACTATAGAAAATGAACGTGATCGTAAAATGACAATTATGACTACAACATTTATTCCTTGTGGTGCAAAAACTCCTTTTATTGCCATGATAGCAGGAGCAATTTTTGGAGGTTCACCTTGGATTGCCACAAGTGCTTATTTTATAGGAATTGCTAGTATCCTTTGTTCAGGAATCATGCTTAAAAAGACAAAACTTTTTGCAGGAGAAGCCGCTCCATTTGTTATGGAACTTCCTTCTTATCACTTACCGACAATAGGAAATCTTTTGCGCTCAATGTGGGAACGTGGTTGGTCATTTATAAAAAAAGCAGGTACAATTATTCTTCTTTCTACAATAGTAATTTGGTTCCTTTCATTCTTCGGATGGACAGACGGCGCATTTGGAATGTTAGAAGAAGATCAGATGGATTGCTCAATTCTTGCATACTTTGGACGTGGAATCTGCTGGCTCTTCCAGCCACTTGGATGGGGTAACTGGCAGGCTACAGTTGCAGCAATTACAGGACTTGTTGCAAAAGAAAACATTGTAGGAACTATGGGAGTTCTTTACGGCGGAACAGAAGCTTATACAAATATGGCAGCTGTTTTCACCGGCGTAACAGGTATGTCTTTCCTTATCTTCAATCTTCTTTGTGCTCCTTGTTTTGCAGCAATGGGAGCCATCAAGCGTGAAATGAACAATACAAAATGGTTCTGGTTTGCTATTTGTTATGAATGTGCTTTTGCTTATACGATAGCATTCTTAGTAAATCAATTTGGAAGTCTGTTTACAGGTAATGTAGCAGGAGTTCTACAAATTATTGAAATTGTTATTGCATTTGCAGTTCTTTTTGGTTTAATTTATATGATAGTAAGAAAAGATAAATATAAAAAAGCATAAAATACGAGGTTTACTATGGGAACAGTTATTATATGTGTAATTCTTTGTATTGCGATTTTTTTTAGCATAAAATCAATATGTAAAAAACATATAAAAGCAAAAAAAAGCGGAGGTTGCTGTTGCAGTTGCAGTTGCGGTTGTTCAGGATGTTCTACAGCTTTTAAGTGTTCCGACAAAGAAATTAATAAGAATTAAATTAACATTGAATATCGTTCTGATTATATCGATGCAACATAACTATACGATTTTTGCCCCTTGATTTTATTTGAAAATGTGTTCAAAATAATAACTGATTTATTATTAAATCAAAAACGAACTACTCAAATGAAATCAAGGAAAAAAAATTGAAAATAGGCGAATCTGCAGAAATGTATCTTGAAACAATATTGATTCTTTCAAAACAGGGTGATGTAAGGTCAATTGATATAGTCAGAGCGATGAATTTTTCGCGTCCAACTGTAAGTATAGCAATTCATAATCTGGAAAAAGAGAATTACATAAAAATTTCATCTACTGGAAATATTACTCTGGAACCTTCTGGATTAGAAATTGCTGAACGCATTTATGAAAGACACACTGTATTAACAAAAGTACTTATGCAGCTTGGTGTTTCTGAAAAAACTGCTTCAGAAGACGCATGTAAGATTGAACATGTTATAAGTGCAGAAAGTTTTGATTGCATAAAAAAACATATTGCCGGCAAAATGATACAAAATGAAAAATAGTTGCTAAAAACCTGGTATATGATATAATTTAAAACCCGATGTTTAACTATCTTTTTTGGAGTATTTTATGGGAAAGAAAAAGAATAATGTGCTTTCATATTTGTACATAATTGGTATGGCAATAGTTGCTATTGGTTTTTGTTGTCCAATGTTTAAAGGAATTGTTGGACCTTCAGCAAATGGTTTTAAATTCATCAATTTTGACAATTCTGTTTTTGTTTCTATTGGTGCGCTGATGATTTTTTTGGGTGCTGTTGGCGGCATTGTTGTTAAATTTTTGCCAAAACTATCTAAAAATAAACTTGATTTCCTCTGTCTTTTGATTTCTATTGCCGGCGGAGTTGTTCTTTTGATTGGCTTCACTACAAACGGCAAAATTTATAAAGATATTGGAAAAGCCTTCTTGAAAAACGCAATTTCAGGTTTCTACATGATTGTTATTGGCTGGGTTGTTGCAATCACAGGATATTTTTCAAAATAACAAACTCAACATATATCAACAATAATGGCACCAGTTTTTTCATCATTTTGATGAATTGCTGGTGTTTTTATTTTAACATTGATTAAATCGCCGCTTGTAAGAGAATTATTTTTGTCCAAACTTTCTTCTTTTTCTGTGTAATCTTGATAGCTTATTTTTCCATTTGATTGTGATTTTGCTTGTGTGCGGATTAAAGTTAGTCCTAGTTTACTGCATGCATAAAAAGCTTGTTTCTTATCAACAATAAAATAATCTGATGCTATACGACATTTCAAGGTCTGTCCCCATTTTAATCCTTTTGAGTTCTCCTCATCTTTATCTTCCAGTGATTTTGAATTCTTTTTTTCTATATTAATTTTTTCTGTAACTGATAAAAATGATAATGTTGCCCGTTCTTTTGGAAGTTTTGCTTTTTCACTTAGTTTCTGAAGTTTTATAGGAGCATCTTCTGTGGAAAATGCAAAATTGCACCATTTGTGTGAACTTCCTGTGTATGCTTTAAAGCCGTTCATTGGGCATTCTTGTGCATGTGGACAAGGAGCAGCAATTGACCTTCCCTCTTCCAAAAATCTTGTTCTTAAAAGACTTAATGTACGAGATGCTTTAGGAACGCCTGGTTCAACAAGCAGAAATTTTGTCTGTGCAGTACCGTATGCTTCAAACTGCTGAAAATATTTTTTTGCCTGGTATTCTGGCGGCATATCCGAGTTTTGATTCAGTTCATTGAGCATATTTGCACAGATGATAAACCCTGCTTTTTGTTTGATTTGAGTGCCAAACGCTCCTTTCACTCTTATGATTTTCCACGGTTCAAATTCTGGATTTTTTGCAGCAATGGTCAGATACAAATCTTCCCCAAAAATCATTGAATTTGCAGAAACATCAAGACAATACCAGGTGAGTTTGTGTTTGCGGAGTTCTGGTCTGGCAAGCCAAAGTGCAATTATCACTGTCAAAGGTCCTGTTCCACAATCCAGACAAATTTGATTTTCCTGTGGAAACGATTCTTCTGGTAGATTTGAAAAAAGTCGTGTCAGGCGCACAAGATTCCACCAGGTATAATATCGAACATAAGATGAAAGTTGAATATTATCGTTTAAATAACCAAGCCGGCGTTCACTTCGTTTGTCAGTAAGTTGATGAGAAAGCATTTTAATATTGTCTGGAAGCTGTTGGATTTGGCGACTGTTTAAAGGTCGTACAGACTGAACAATCTGGTCAAAATCTTCTAGGATTTTTTTTGTGTCATAAGGAATGTTTTTTGTGGAAAAAAGCGAATTCTGTAGCTTATAATCATTTAAATAATTATTTTTTGGAAAATTCTTTTTTTTGCTGTTTTGATTTTCTTGAAAAGCATCTTGTTTTGACTGAGTCGTCTTAGTTTTATTGCCAGACTGACATATCTGACTGGAGTGCTGTTTTATTGATTTTTCTTTTTTAGAGACTTTTTTTTGTGTAAATTTCTGGTAGAATTTTTGTTCTTCTGACATTTTTTTCCTGCTTTTTTAAACTTATCTATACTTTGTTATTTTTGACTATTTTTCAGATTCATTTTTTGTTTTTATTTCAGAATTATCTTGTTTAGTATTTTTCAAAAGTAAATCAGCGAGAATTTTTCTTGTTTCACTGATATCGCGAAAAGTTTCTGGTTTTTGCTGTATAATCTTTGCTTCACGCAGGATTTGTCTGCCAGCTTCTTCCGCTGTCATTTTTCTGTGTACAGTCAAAAATTTGATGCGAAAAATCAACTGCAGTTCTTTTTGTGAATAAATCCTTCGCCCTGCAAAATCTTTTTGTGGAGAAAAACAGGGAACGACCTCTTCCCAATAACGAAGTACATGAGGTTTTATACCTGTTAATTTTTCAACCTGCTTGATATTGTACATAGAAAAACACTTTCCTAATATTTTTTTTACTTCAGTTCAGATGACTTTTATCAAAAAAAACTATCTGTCTTCCCATTTTTGACGGCTACCTTTAATCTCGAGTTGAACGGGAATCTGGTCGTAGCCTAAATCTTCGCGAATTCTGTTTTTTAAATATGTAATATAAGTTTCTGGTACAACTTCGGGACGAGTTGCAAAAATAACAAAACTCACAGGATTTGTGCTTGCCTGCGTCATATAACGAATTTTAAAATGAGCAGTTTTACTTGCCGGCGGAGGATAACGCTCCAGCCAGTCTTGAAGTGCATTGTTCAAAGCTGAAGTTGAAATCTTCAAAGTAAGCTGCTCGTAAAGTTTGATAGCCGTGTTTAAAAGTTCTTTGATTCCTTTGCCTTCTAGTGCAGAAAGTGGCAGAATCGGGGCAAAATCCATGTGGGCAAACATAATGTTCATCCAATTGCGCACATCTTTTATGGCTTTATTACTCTGGTCGTCTTTTAAATCCCATTTATTCAAAACAAAGATGATTGCCCGACCTTTTTCATAAGCAAGCGAACAGATTTTTTTATCCTGCTCGGCAAGTCCTTCAACGGCATCAATCAAAAGAAATACAACATCACATTCATCCAGCGTTTTGATTGCTCGATTTACAGAATAATATTCTACATCATCGTGAACTTTTGCCTTTCTGCGGATTCCAGCAGTATCTAACACTTTGAAATGTTTTCCGCCGTATTCAAACTCACCTTCCACAACATCGCGGGTAGTTCCTGCGTAATCACAAACAATAGAATTTTCAGAATGTGTAAGTCTGTTTGAAAGCGTAGATTTTCCAGTGTTAGGTTTTCCCAAAATTGCAATTTTGATTGGGCGCTCTGTGGAAAGCACTTTAACTTTGCTAAAATCACATCTTTCTGTAACAAGAGTAGCAAGCTCACCAATTCTATCTCCATGCTCTGCAGAAATAAAAATCAGATTTTCAAAACCATATTTTGCGTAATTCCACGCTTCAGCCTCGTTTTTTCCGCCTTCAGTTTTATTTACAGCGGCAATCAGTTTGTGCCAATACGGACGCATTCTGATGATAAATTCTTCATCTTCGCCAGTAATTTCTGTTGCATCCAGAAGCAAAATGACAACATCCGCTTTTTCAATCATCTCCAAAGAACGCTCTACAACATAATCATCAAGTTCTGCTTCTTTTGTACCAATATCACGAGTTAATTTGTAGCCGCCTGTATCTATAAGATGAACAGGTTTTCCATCCAAAATTGCTGTTGCCTCAACTGGGTCACGAGTAACGCCTGGCTGGTCGTTTGTAATTGCAACTCGTTTTCGCAAAAATCGATTGAATAGTGTAGATTTTCCAACATTCGGGCGACCAGCAATCACCACAACAGGAAGTCCTTCATATTCAGCATTTTCTGCAGAAGCTTCTCCTGTAACTGTTACAGTTCCGTCTGGTGCCACAGTTATTTCAGATGAAAATAAATTTTCTATAAAATCTGGTTGATTTTCTAAATCATCAAAAGAATTTTTTTTATTTTCCTGAGCTGTTTGGTTATTTTCTTTTGGTTTACTGAAGTCTGGTTTTGCTTTTTTTTTCGCCATATTTTATTTTTTCCCTTTGAACTGATTCATTTCCCACAAACTGTCTAAATGCTGAGAAGAAATAGCCTGAAGTTCCTGAATTGTAAATCTTGATAAAAGTTCTTTTGTGCCGGAAATCATTTTTGGACTCATACTCAAATTTCTGATGCCCATTCCAGCTAGAACCATCACACTATCCTGACGACTTGCCATTTCACCGCACACCGCAATCGGAATGTTTGCAGCATTTGCCGAAGAAATAGTCATTTCGATTAACCTTAGAACAGAAAGACTGAATTCGTTGTATAATTCTGCAACATGAGGATTTTCGCGGTCCACAGCCAGAGTATATTGAGTCAAATCATTTGTTCCCAAGCTGAAAAAATCACAAGTTTTTGCAAGACAATCAGAAATGAGGGCTGCAGCAGCTGTTTCTATCATTATACCGATTGGAATATTATGTTTGAAAGGAATTCCTTCTGCAGTGAGTTCTTTTTTGACTTCATCGACTAATTCCAGACATTGTTTTACCTGGCAGTAACTCGAAATGAGCGGAAACATTATTTCCAGATTTCCATAAACGCTGGCTCTGTAAAGAGCTCGAAGCTGTGTTTTCAAGACATTTGGACATTTTAAACTTAAACGTACAGCACGAAGTCCCATAAGTGGATTTTTTTCTTCTAGAACCGGAAATTCAACGGAATTAATAAGTTTATCTCCGCCTGCATCCAGCGTGCGGATAGTGACAGGTTTTCCCTGCATTGCTGATAAAACATATTTGTAGGCTTCAAACTGATTTTCTTCGCTAAAATTTCTGGCAGCGGCATTCAGGGAAGCTCCATTTTGTGCCATATACAAAAACTCAGTTCTAAAAAGTCCAATTCCATCTGCTCCTTCTGCTACAGCAACATCAGCTTCTTCAGGAGTTCCTATATTTGCATAAAGTTTAAACCTTGTGCCGTCTTTGGTGACAGCAGGTTTATCCAAAAACGCTTTCAGACTTTGTTTATGTGCAAATTCCTGCCTTATTTTTGCTTTATATTCATCGATTGTAGATTTATCCGGGCTCACAAGAATTTCAGCTTCTTTTCCATCCACAATGACAGTTTCGCCATTTCGCACTTTTTTGCTGATATCTTCAAGTCCAACAATTGTCGGAATTCCGTAGTTTCTGGCAAGAATAACAACGTGACTGGAAACACCGCCTTCACTGAGGGCAAGTCCCGCAATTTTACGTTTTGAAAGGATGATTGTGTCTGCTGAGCTCAAAGAGGTTGCAAGAATTACAGAACCATCTGGCACTTGTTTGATGTCAAAAGGATGAATATCAAGCATTTCATCCAAAACTCTGCCAAAAACATCGGTAATATCTTGTGCTCGTTCAGAAAGATAAGAATTTCCAGATTGACGCAGCTTGGAAGCATATTCTTCGGCTTTAAACTGCACCGTATATTCAATGTTGAAAAGTTCCGTTTCAAAAAAATCTCTCACTTCTTTATTGAAAACAGGGTCTCCAAGCATCAAAATATAAGTTTCATAAACTTCACGTTGAGCTTTATCACGAGGGTCAGTTTTGGAAAGTGAATCAAGATACGAAGAAAGTTCAAGCGTAACTGTTTGAACAGCATTTTCGAAACGCAGCCAGTGTTTATTTATCTGGTCAATTTTTATGTGATGCTGAGGAATAGCACGTTTTACAGCGTCAGGAATTACAAATGCAGTGCCAATTCCAATACCGTCAGCAGCGGGAATGCCAAGAAATACTTCCATAAATTTGAATTATATCAGAAATTTTATTATTTTTAAAGTACGTTGCATCATCTTGTAAAAGCAGAAAATTTCTAATTCTTTTTTTATGAGAGGAAAAATATGATTGCTATTTATGAATTGCCTTTTTGGTCTGCCTTTTTGATTTTTATTTTGTTCTCTTTTATTGGCTGGATTTGCGAAGTAATTTATGTGGGTGTAACTTCTGCGCACAAATTTGTAAACAGGGGATTTTTGCATGGTCCTATTTGTCCGGTTTATGGTTTTGGCGGTGTTGTTATCCTGATGCTTCCACCTTCCCTTTATGCAACCTGGATTCCTTTATTTTTGGCTTCCATGATTTTATGCACAACCGTCGAATATTTTGTCAGCTGGCTCATGGAAAAACTTTTTCATACAAGATGGTGGGATTATTCTCATTATAAAATTCAATTGAATGGAAGAATTTGTCTTTTGAATTCAATACTTTTTGGATTTTTGGGAGTTGTTGTCATTCATTTTGTGTATCCATTGATGACTGATTTACTGAATTCTCTTGGTCAAACCTGGATTAGTATCAGCGGTATGATAATTCTTGCAGTGTTGTCGGTTGATATTTTTTTTACTGTCCGAAAGCTTGTGGATTTTGCAAATGTAATGAAAAAACTCAAGGATTTTGGAGAAACATTGAATTCACATTACGGACAGGAAGAATGGTTCAAAAAAGACTCATTTATGGATATGATAAATTCTGTAATTGAAAGAGCAGAAAATCGTAAAGAAGAATTTAGTCAGAAAATTCTTGAAAAAATTGAAAAATTGCAGAATCTGCATCTTCCGAGTGTAGAATCTTTTCTAAAAAAGTTCCCTTCAATTAAAAGTGCAAAATATAGGGAAGAATTGAATATGATTAAGGAAAAAGTTCATCAGAAGATTGAGCTTTCAAAAAAAATTAAAAATAATGAAAAATGAAAAAAGATAGTAGTTCTCTGAGTTTCATTTTTGTTTCGTCGTTAATCATTTTCATTGCCTCCGTAGTATGCTGTTCCTTTATTTTCACTTCTGCAAAAAATCCTGTAGATGCATTCACCGCAGGCTTCAACATATAAATACTGGCTGTGCGGAAGTGTTGCGACAAACAGGTATACCTTTACATGCTCAAAGGTTTCTGAATTCAGATATTCATTGTCGGGTCTGACCAGTCCATATGCACTGCGATTGCAATAACGATATTCAGTACAGTCTGAATTGAAAGAATAATGAAAGCAATGAGGGGCAGCAAATAAAGGATTCTCTTTCCCAAAGAAGAAAAAAGCATAGAGAAAGAGAACTCAGTGTAAAATAAATGTCGAATCTGATTAATGATTGAGTATAAAAAATCTCACAATACGAATTACAGTTTTCCATGACGTAAATCTGAATGAAAAGATATTCGAAAACTTTAATCCCAATGAACCTGATGAAGGAATAAGTTTTGGATTTATATACGCAAAAACAGACAAACATGGCGGGTTTAAAGTTCAGAATATTTCTGGCTATGAAAACTTTATTCTGGAAGATGAATTTGAGGAATAATAATCGAAAGATTCCTAAAAAAGATTAATTTCTTCCATACTTTTATGATAAATTTTTGTTCCTCGTGAAAAAACCCGACGACTACCAACTTGTTAGAAAAAACTGCTAGAAAAAATTATTTCTGCCTATAGTTTGATATAACATTTTTCTTGATTTTCAATCAAAAAGGATATAAAATTGTGCCAAAACGATGCGGATAATGTTTCGTATAGCGTGGTGTAGTGCTCAGTGGTCTTCTCATAACCCGGAGGCCGCAGGTTCGAGTCCTGCCCCAGCTATAACAGCCCACT
>CAMBMW010000051.1 GCA_945868875.1 uncultured Treponema sp. | reverse complement strand
GCACTTCATAAACTTGGATACTCGCCATCCTGGCTCGCCGCTAACGCGGTGTTTTAATAGGAGTGTAAGATAAAACCGCTAAAATAGTGCGGCTTTATCTTACATTAAACTGCTGTTCCTCATTACATTACGGAACAGCGAAAAAAAAGTCAGTCGATTGTTGAAACAATCTTCTTGACTTTATAAAGGAGGAAAAATGATTAGAACAGTCGAAACAAAACTTGGAAAAATTGAAGGTTTGCCAGCCGCAGATCCAAGAATCACTTCATTCAAAGGCATTCCTTTTGCAAAGCCTCCAGTTGGCAATCTACGGTTTCACGCACCTGTTCCTGTAGAAAAATGGGAAGGCACGCTCCAGGCATATAAGTTTGGTCCCATTTCGGTACAACCAACACCTTATTACAATCCAGATGATTTATATTGCCGCGAGTGGTCGGTAGATAAAGACATCCCAATGAGCGAAGATTGCCTTTATTTAAATGTTTGGACGCCAGCTGATCTTGAAAAAAAAGATGCACAAAAACTTCCTGTTTACGTCTGGATTTATGGAGGAGGATTTCAAACAGGTTTTACAGCCGAAATGGAATTCGATGGAGAAAGAATTGCAAGACGTGGCATTGTTGTGGTAACAATAGCTTACCGTCTGAATATGTTTGGTTTTATGAGTCACCCTGAAATCACAAAAGAAAACCCAGAAGCTCCGACAAATTTCGGACTTCTTGACCAGAGAATGGCAATTCAGTGGGTCAAAGATAATATCGAAGCATTCGGTGGAGATAACCAGAATATCACAATCGGTGGTCAATCTGCGGGCGGAGCAAGCGTTCTAACCCAGATTCTCAAAGGTTCAGACGGACTTTTCAATCGGGCAGTTTGCCACAGCGGAATGTTTTACATGCCGGGAAATACAGTGATGAATCCCAAACCTCTAAGCACAGCCGAAGAAATGGGAAAACAGTTTTTCGATTTTTGCGGGGCAAAGAATCTTGCAGAAATGAGAAAATTTACCACAGCAGAACTTCGCCAAAAATGGGATGAATATGGCGGTCACGCAAAATCAATTCAAACATGGACACCAGTTTTGGACAACAAGTTTATCCATTCAGATTTCTTTTCCGCAGTCGAAAAAAATGCTTTCAAATCAGTTCCTTTGATGTTCGGTTACACTTCAGATGAATTCAATTTTCAGACACCTGACGGAAAAACCGTAAATCCAATCAAGCAGGCAAATATTATGTACCAGCAATTCATGGAAAAGCACGGCATCAAAGATAAAAATTATTTTTATCATTTTGACGTAGACATTCCAGGCTGGGATAATCCAGGAAAATTCCATTCAGTAGATTTATGGTTCTGGTTTGAAACATTAGCAAAATGCTGGCGTCCGTTTACAGGAAAACATTATGATATAGCCAGAAAAATGTGCAATTATTTGTGTAATTTTATCAAAACAGGCGACCCTAATGGCAAAGACTGTGACGATTCTAAAATGCCAGTCTGGGAAAATTTTGATTCTTCCAGAGAAAATTCTATGAAATTTGAAGTATGATTTATTTCAAGGTGTGAAAAATTTTATTTTTTTTGATAAAGAAAATATACATTATTTATTTTTTATTTTTGGTGGCTTTTTGTTTTGTTTGTTCCTTTCGACAATCTCAGGATCAAACAAAACAAAAAACAGGCTATTCGCCCTTCGCTAACGCTCATCCGCTTCCCTCGCTTCGCTCAGTCCAGTGGACTGCTTCGCAGGGGCTACTATCCTTGCCACGTTTTAAACAAGAGGTTGAATTTTAAAGATTCAAGTAAAAAATAATGGAATAAATCAAATATTATTTTTTTTTTGATTTTTTTTTACAATTTTACTTGAAATCTATTGTTTTCGGTATATAATATTTTAATATGAGTGATTATCTTGACCCAAATAACGAAGAACTCTTAAAAGACTTCTTTGCTGAAGCTGAACAGCAGGTAGAACAACTGGAAAGTAATGTTCTTGTAATAGAAAACGACCCTTCAAATCATGAGGCTATTGATGAAATTTTCCGTGCAGCCCATACTTTGAAAGGCGGTTCTGCAACAGTAGAGATGATGGAACTTTCTCATTTTACACATACAGTAGAAGATGTGCTGGATGAAATTCGTTCTGATAGATTGAAAGTTGATGAAGCTGTTGTTGATGTTTTGCTTACTTCTATAGATGTTATTAAAGCTATGCTTGAAGCACGTCAAAATGGAAGTGTTTATCAGGAAAATATTGATGACCTTGAAAATAAACTTCATGCATACATTCCTCAAAAAGGAGATTCAAAACCAAAAGCGTCTGCACCAAAACCAGCATCTCCAGTTTCCGCACCAGTACAAACTGCTGCACCTGTTCAGGCACCTCCTGCTCAAAGTTCTGGCATAGTTTTACCAGATTTGTCAGAAGCAGAATTCGCCGAATTAAAAGAAACTTGTGAAGGTTCTCAAAAACTCTGGTGTGTTGCCGTTAAATTTGATGAAAACAATCCTATGAATACTGTAGGTGGTATTCAAGTTTTTGCCGCTTTAAAATCAGTTGGAAATGTTCTTAAAACAGTTCCTGATTTTGATGCACTTTACGAAGATCAGTTTTATGAAGATGTATTTTATTATATTGCTACAGAAGCAGACGGTTCTCAACTTGAAGATGCATCTTTTTTAAGTGATGTAACATTAATAACTGATGCACATTATCTTGTAGATAATACTACTGGTACAGCGTCTGATGTTTCTCATTCAGCAGCTCCAGTTCAATCTTCAGCAGTTTCGCAGCCGTCAGTATCTTCAACACCAATTACTCCATCTCTTGATTTACCGCAAGGAAACATCTCAGATGCTCAGAATGATTTGTTGAAAGATATTTTAAATGATAATATTCTAAAACCAGAAAGTTCTAAAGGTTCAGCATCTGCCCCTGCAGAAAATGCTTCAAAACCGGCAGGAACATCAGAAGTAAAAGAACAGAAGAAAGTTGAGCCAAAAAAAGAAGGAGTTCATCCACAGCAAGGTTCAATTTTACGTGTAGATTCAAGACGAATTGATAATCTTATGAATCTTGTTTCGGAAGCTGTTATCAATAAAGCATCTTTCAATCAGCTTGCAATGCAAAATGCAAATGAAATTTCTCATTTCCAGACTTTGGAAGCTGAATTTAAAGAAAAACTTCATTCTCTGTTTGATAAACTTCCAGATTATATTGAAGAAGCAAAAAATGGTGCTTCTGCAAATGAAATCAGAAAAAATATTATGCAGGAATACAGCAATCTTGGAAATATTTTTGATGAATATGAAACTGAAACAAAAAATATATATGCAAAATTCCGTTCTTACACTCAAAATCTGGGTAC
This sequence comes from uncultured Treponema sp., assembly GCA_945868875.1. GTDB lineage: Bacteria > Spirochaetota > Spirochaetia > Treponematales > Treponemataceae > Treponema_D. The sequence continues at coordinate 10,643 of CAMBMW010000051.1, read as the reverse complement.
AATTGCAGGAGATTTACAGGAAGGTGTAATGAAAATCCGAATGGTTCCAATCAATCAGATTTTCAGTCGTTTCCCTCGTGTTGTTCGCGATTTACAAAGAGATTTGAATAAGAAAATCGATTTAGTGATTGAAGGTGAAGACACAGAACTTGATAAATCAGTAGTAGAAGATTTACTTGACCCAATCATGCATTGTGTGCGAAATTCTGTTGACCATGGAATTGAAATGCCAGATGTTCGTGTTGCAAATGGCAAACCTGAAACAGGAACAGTTTTACTTAAGGCGTCAAATGAAGGAAATATGATTGTCATCGAAATCAAAGATGATGGTGCTGGAATTGATGTAGAAAAAGTAAAACGTAAAGCTATAGAAAAAGGTCTTATTCATCCAGATAAAGTTCTTTCAGATCAGGATGCATATCAGTTGATAATGCAGCCAGGTTTTTCAACTGCAGATAAGATTTCAAACATTTCTGGACGTGGAGTAGGTCTTGATGTTGTAAAAACAATGATTCAAAACCTGAAAGGAACAATTTCTGTAAATTCTGCAAAAGGGAAAGGAACCTCGTTTATCATAAAACTTCCATTGACTTTGGCTATCATTCAAGGTCTTTTGGTTCGTGTAGGACGCGAAGTTTACTCAATTCCAATTGCAAATGTTATTGAAAGTCAGTGCATAAATATCAAGGAAATCAATCATATTGATAATTATGAGATTATGAATGTGCGCAATGAAGTTATCAGCATTTTACGTCTTTCACGACTTTTTGGCATAAAAGAAACTGTTCAGTCAGATGAATGTTATATTGTAATTGTTGGTTCTCAGGAAAAGAAAATTGGAGTTATGGTAGATGCATTAATTGGCGAAGAAGATGTTGTAATCAAACCGCTGAAAGATCAGTTTACAAATTCACCGGCAATCGCTGGTGCTTCAATTCTGGGAGATGGTTCTGTTTCTTTGATTATTGATGTAAGTCAGTTACTTGAACTTGGAGTAAAACAGGAACTTCTTGCACAGCAACAAAATCAATATATGTAACAGGTCAATATTAGGAGTATTTTTATGGAACTAGAGAAAAAAACACTTGTGGCTACTGATGTAGCGGAACAAGTTGAGCAGAATAATGAAAATGCAACTGTTATTGATTTTAAAATGGTTACTTTTTCATTGGCAGATAAAGATTACTCAGTTGATATTATGTATGTAAAAGAAATTGCAAAAGCAGGTCGTTTTACATACGTGCCAAATACATTGCCTTTTGTACTTGGTGTTTACAATCTTCGTGGTGAAATCATTCCAATTCTTGATTTACGTTTATTTTTTAATATTGAAGTTCCACCTCGTGATGAAAACAAACTTGAAAATATGATTATTCTCACTGTTGATGATCAGATTTTCGGTATAGTCGTAGATAAAATTGATAAAGTTGTGGGCGTTCAGAAAAGTACGATTCAGCCACCTCATCCTCTTTTTGGTGATATCAATATTAAATATATTGATGGTGTTGTTGAAAGTAATAATAGACTTTATGTTCTTCTTGATGTAACAAGAATTTTTTCTTCAAAAGAAACATACGATTCAAATAATGATGAAGTTCTTAAAGCTCAGCATACAAAACCACAGGCTGTTTTTTCAAAATCGGTAGGTGCACCTTCTGCTCCTGTTTTAGCTGCTGCTCAGGAAAAGTCAGCTTCTGATATTGCAAAAGGGCTTTCTCAACCAGCTGCAAAATCTAATCAGGTTGATTTGAAATTCATCGAAGACAGTTTACAAAAATATTCGAAATTTTTTGTAACATCTGTAAATAAATCCTGGGTAAATCATCGTTATGAAGAATGGAAAAAAATCAAAAACGAAGATAATCCTCAGATTAATAATGAAAAAGATTCTGCTGAGTTTTTAAAAACATTCTGGTCAACCTGTTCAGAAGCTTGGTGGACAAAAGAATATGCACAGAATCTTGAAAAAGCATTGCCTGATAATTCTGCAAAACAGATTATTGTATGGAATCCAGGTTGTGCAAAGGGAATAGAAACTTATTCGTTGGCTTGTGTTCTAAAGAAACGTTATCCTGCTGCAAGAATTAGAATTTATGCTCAGGATATTGATTTATTGAGCGTTTCAAATGCAGCTTTGCTTTCTGTTCCAAATAATTTGTCTACAGATTGGTATGCTCCATTTTTGACAAAAAAGGCAAATGGAGAGTATACTTTTAGTCAGGAAATAAAAGAAAGTATTATGTTTGAATATCACGATTGTAAAAACACGAATGCTCTGCCAATGGTAGACATCATTTTTGCAAGGGATATTCTTTCTTTACTTGACGGGAATGCTCAGGAAACTGTTGTTTCTGACTTCTTGGAAAAAATGAAAGGTAATGGTATAGTTATTATTGGTGAAAATGAAGCTATGCCATCAAATTTCAGGTTTGGCGAAAAAACTGTAGACAAAATAGTTGCTTATGGCAAGGATTAAAAAATATAGGAGATAAATATGCGAGTAGAGTATATTAATCCATTTGTTGAAACTTCTTTTAGAGTACTTCAAGAAGTTCTTGGTGGTGCAGAAGTAAAACGTGGGGATTTGTATTTAAAATCAACTGCTATGCCAGTTATGGGAGTTGCTGCTTTGGTTGGTCTGGCAGGTGATGTAGAAGGTCGTGTTCTTTTTGATATGACTATGGAAACTGCTTTAAATATTGCTTCTGCAATGAATGGTGAGAAATTGCCAGAATTTGATGATTTGGCAAAAGCTACAATCAGTGAATTGGCAAATTTGATTACTGCTCAGGCTGTTACAAAGTTGCATGAATTGGGATTCCGATTCGACTTGACCCCTCCAGCTCTTTTTGTTGGTCAGAAAATGGAAATTGCTGCTTTGGGTGGAACTACAGATAGCGTTGAAGCTTTAATTGTACCTCTTCTTTCAGATTGTGGTAAAATTGAAGTTAATGTTTCTATTAGGGAACGTGCTTAAAAAAAATAAATAGAGCAATTTATTTGCTCTCTTAGGAGACAATATGAAAACAACACAAGATTATCCAACTATCAATGACCGTCCACCTGAAGGAAAAAAAGCAGATGGAACTCCATATAAAGTTTTAGTTGTAGATGACTCAATGTTCGTTGCAAAACAGCTTAGTCAGATTCTGTCAAGCGAATGTTACGAAGTTATTGCAACTGCAGCTGATGGAAAAGAAGGTGTTGATAAATATAAGGAATTGTGTCCAAATGTTGACCTTGTAACTATGGATATTACAATGCCAAAGATGGACGGAATTACTGCTTTGGAACAGATTATGGCTTTTGATAAAAATGCAAAGGTTGTAATGGTAAGTGCTCTTGGTAAAGAAGAACTGGTAAAAAAATCTTTAATGACTGGTGCAAAAAGTTATATTATAAAACCTCTTGACCGCAAAAAGGTTTTGGAACGTATTGCAAAGGTTTTGCAATAGTTTCGTTGTGGTCTGATTTTTTTGTAAATCATTCGGAAATACGTCGAGTCAAGGCACGCTAACGCTTAAAGCCTTGACTTCGCCGTTTTGAGGGGTTGTACTACCCCCTCAATAAAAAAAGGCAGGTTTGAAATATCCTGCCTTTTTTGTAGCTTTTTAAGAAAATGTATTTTTTTTTAATCTGCTTTGCTGGTCCAGTTTATTGCCATCTGTCTTAATTCTGCTGATGATGTACAGTGAAGTTTTGCTTTTATATTTTCTTTATGAGTATCAATAGTTTTTATACTGAGATTTAGTTTTTTTGCAATATCTACAGTACCCAAACCTTTTCCAATCAATGAAAAAATCTGAAGTTGTCTGTCAGAAAGTGTAGAGATTGTCGCAAACTTATCAGAATTTTCAGAATCCCCTTGCAAAAGTTCTTTCATTCTGCTTTTTTCGTTTTCGCTTAAATAAATTTCTCCATTCTTTACTGTTGTAATGGCATTTATGACTTGAGATTCAGCTTCAGCTTTCATTATGTAACCTTTTGCCCCAGCTTTTAATGCTCGTTCTGCATAAAAGCGTTCATCATGCATGGAAAGGACAAGAATTTTAATATGTGAATTATATGAAAGAATATCTTTAATCAATTCAAGTCCATCTTCCTGCCCAAGATTTAAATCGAGAATCACTAAATCTGCTGTTGTTTTATTAATTAGTTCCAGCGCTTCGATTCTGTCTTTTGCCATTCCAACAACTTTAAAATCTTTTTGAGTTTCTATGAGTTGTGCTAATCCGCGACTGAAAAGCGGATGGTCATCTATAATAATAACTGAACATTCCATAAAAATAATTATACCACAAATTCAAAAATATTGTATAATTATTTATATGCGTATAGGATTGTTTTTAAATCTTTTGGATGAAGAATATCAGATATCTGTATACAAAGGTATCGTAAAAAAAGCAAAAGAACATGGGGTTGAAATAGTTTGTTTTCAACAAGACAATAAAAATATGTCAATGGAGGAACTTGTTTCTCAATTTCCAAAGAAACATTTTTTTAATGTTGATGGAATAATTTTACTTACGTCTGTTATCACTGATAATTTTGCTTTTTCAAAGAAAGAAGATATTGAAAAGTATTGGGAGAATATTCCTGTTATTTCTGTAGGACAAAAAATAAAAGATGTTCCATCTTTGATGATTGAAACTGATGAATCAATGAAAGAACTTGTGGAGCATCTTGTGTTAAAGCATAAGTACAGAAAATTTTTATATATTGGGGGAAGTCCCAAGCATCATGATGCAATTTTACGTGAACAGATTTTCAAAAAAACACTGGAAGCATATAAGCCATGGTTTTCAGATTTACAGTATACGATAAAATATGGATTGTTTTTGGAGCATGTAGCCATTCAGGCTTTGGAAGAATACTTAAAAGAAAATGGTAATAATTTACCTGATGTTATAGTTTGTGCAAATGACAATATGGCATTGGGGATTTATAAGTTTTTTAAAATGAACAGTGAAAGACTGAATATGAAAGAATGTGCAGTTACTGGCTTTGATGATGTTCCTCAGGCAAAATTTGAAATTCCATCATTGACGACAATTCATCAGCCTCTTGATGAGATTGGTGAGAAGTCTTTGGAATTGATTAAAGAATTTGTTGAAAAAAAATCAGTGAGTGATGAAACATTTATTGAATCAAAAGTAATGTACAGAAATTCCTGTGGATGTAATTCTGATTTATTAAAACAAACAGAAGATATATTACTAGAACAGAATAAAAATACTGATATGCAAAGATTTTTAAAGCATATTCAGTCAAAATATGTTCGTTCTGAAAATATTTTGAGAATTGTAAACAGAATTGCTCAACAGATGAATAATATTTCCTCTATTGACGGATTGAATTATGTGATATCTGAAAATATTTCACAACTTGAAGTTACTAGTTTCTGCATTTTGAAATTTAAAGAATATGAATTAAAAAAATCAGTAAAAAATAATCAATTATATGTTCTTCCTATTTATGTTAAAAGAAATAAAAACGATTTTTTTGATTTTTCAAAAGGAAAAACTATTACTTTTGGAGATTTTTATCAAAAATTCCTTGAAATTGATAATTCAAAACAAACTTCTTTGATATTTAAATACCTGCGTTCTGGTGATGATATTATTGGGTGTATACTTTATGAAGCTTCTCATGTTTTACTCCCGTACATTACTTCAATTTCAAATAATATTGCACAAGTATTAAACCGATTAAAATCTCTAGAAGAAAAAGAAAAATATTCAGAATATCTGGAAAAAGAAGTTACAAAACGTACAAAAGAACTTGTCAAAGCAAATAACAAAAGAATGAAAGTTGAAGCTGAAGTTTTGAAAATTAGTGAACTTGAAAGACAGAGATTCAGTAATGATTTACATGATGATATTTGTCAACGGTTAGCGGGAATTTCAATGTTATGTCGTAGTTATTCAAATCAAACTGTTCCTGTATCAAAAGAGCAGATGGATGAGCTTGCTCAACTTACAGGAGAAACTTTACAATGTACTCGTCAATATGCACATAATTCATATCCTGTGGAACTAGAAAGTCTTGGAATGAAACACAGTTTAAGCAATTTGTGTAATTCATTTTCAATTCAATCTGGAATTGAGTGTGATTATGAATGGAATGTTAATGAAAATCTAGTTTTCGATAAAATCAAATTGTTAAACCTTTTTAGAATCATTCAGGAAGCTTTACATAATGTTCTTAAACATTCTAAAGCGTCAAAAGTTGAGGTTTCTGTTAACTCTGAAAAAAATAAAATAATTGCCAAAGTTTGTGATAATGGATGTGGGATTAACAAAAATGCAATAAAAGAGAAAAAAGGTATTGGAATGAATTCAATGGAATATCGTGCTAATCAAATTGGAGCTGAATTCAAAATAGAACAAAATAAACCAAGCGGGACATGTGTAATTGTAACTGTTGACTTAAATTCAACTAATGATATTGTATAAAAAAGCCTATACTATTTCAAAAAGTTTTTTTTTATTTTTTTTCGAGCAATTCGAAGCGAATTCCAAGCTAAATCAAATGGCTGAAATTGCGCCATTTGATTATTGAGGGGGGAGGGTAGTACAACCCTTCAAAACGGCGAAGTCAAGACTTTAAGCGTTAGCGTGCCTTGACTCGACGTATTGGTTTCGCAGATTTATTTTTTTACAATCTGACTTATTGATTCTACAACTCCAGCCATGTTTTGAATTTCTGACGGAATTATAATCTTTGTTGCCTGACCATTTGCAGCTACTTCAAATGCTTCAAGACTTCTAAGCTTTATAACTTTATCGTCCATGCCAGCGTCTTTTATCATTTTTAAACCTTCAGCTTTTGCCTGCTGGACTTCAAGAATTGCCTGAGCTTCACCTTTTGCTTTTTGAATGGCAGCTTCTTTTTCAGCTTCTGCTTCAAGAATTAAAGCCTGTTTTTTTCCTTCAGCTTCCAAAATTGCAGATTGTTTATGTCCTTCAGCAATCAAAATCTGTTCACGACGTTCACGTTCTGCTTTCATCTGTTTTTCCATAGCTTCCCTGATTGCTTGTGGAGGTTCAATATTCTTTACTTCAACACGGTTCACTTTTATGCCCCATGGGTCTGTTGCTTCATCTAGAATTGAACGCATTTTTGTATTGATTACATCTCTACTTGTCAATGATTCATCGAGTTCAAGTTCACCGATTATGTTTCGTAAAGTAGTGGCAGAAAGATTTTCAAGTGCGTTTATAGGTTTTTCAACACCATAAGTGTAAAGTTTAGGATCGGTAATTTGAAAATAAACAACAGTATCAATCATCATAGTTACGTTGTCTTTTGTGATGACAGGCTGTGGAGGAAAATCAAAAACTTTTTCTTTAAGCGACATTTTATTTATGATTTTATCGATAAAGGGCATTTTTACATGAATTCCAACATTCCACGTAGAATGATAACCGCCCAATCTTTCAACAATAAATGCCTGTGACTGCGAAACAACGCGAATGTTCACAACTATCATAATGGCAAGAATAATAAAAATAGCAATAAAAATATAAATCATTAATTTACCTCATTATTTTTTTCAACACAAATTGTGTTTCCTTCAATAGACACTACAGAACATACAGTTCCTTTTTTTATAGTAACATTATCTTTTGATTTTGCAGTCCAGATAACTCCATTTTTTGCTTTAGCTTCCCCCTTTTCAAAATTATCGATTGTTTTTGTAATCAAAACTTCTTGTCCTATAATCGAATCGACATTTGTTTTTGATTTTCCATTTTTTAACTTTTTGATGGCAAAAGGTCTTGTAAAAATGATTAGAAACAAAGTAATAATCAAAAATATGAGAATCTGCCATTGAAAAGCCAGTCCTGTTCGTGAAATAAAGATTAAAGGAATTGCTGCTATTGCTGCCCATATAGTAGTAAGTCCGAATGTAAAAGCCTCAATAAAGCAACTGATAACAAGAATTCCAATCCAAATCCATGAGCCATAATTCATAATAAATTCATTCATATCATTTAGTATAGCATATTTGTTTTTAAATACAAGTAAAAATATGTATATTTTTACAAAAAAATGTTAAAAATACACTTTATTTTTTTTTGTTTGTTGGTATAATTAAAAGTATGAGTACACATATTCAGGCTCCACAAGGAGCTGTTGCTGATACAGTATTGCTGCCTGGTGATCCTCTTCGTGCTAAATTCATTGCAGAAAATTTTTTAGAAAATGCAGAATGTTATAACGAAGTTCGTGGAATGTTTGGATTTACAGGCTTTTATAAAGGAAGAAAAGTTTCTGTTCAGGGGACAGGAATGGGGCAACCGTCTTTATCAATCTATGTTCAGGAACTTTTTCAATCTTATGATGTCAAAAATGCTATTAGAATTGGAACAGCTGGTTCTGTAAGTGAAAATGTACCATGCAGGAGCATTGTGATAGCAAATGCGGCTTGTTCTGATTCTGCTTTGCAGACTCAGCGTTTTGGTATCAATCATTTTGCTCCCGTTCCAGATTTTGAGCTTCTTGATAAGGCTTATCATACTGCGCTCGAACTGGAATTAAAACCGATTGTTAAACCCTGTGTTTCATCTGACCGTTTTTACGATGAAAGAGAAACCTGGAAAATGTGGAAAAAGTTTGGCATTGCAGCTATAGAAATGGAAGCCGCCGAATTATATACTCTTGCAGCAGAGTTTAACCGGAAAGCTTTAGCAATTCTAACTATAAGTGATAATATTGCAACTGGAGAACAAACGACTGCTCTTGAACGTCAAACAACATTCAAAGATATGATGGTTTTAGCACTCGAAACAGCAATAAAATTATAACAAACTGATTTTTCTAAAATAATAAAAAAAATATAAGAATTAATAAAAAATGGGGTAAACATATGAAACCAACTTTATTAGTATTGGCAGCAGGAATGGGAAGCCGCTACGGTGGTGTAAAACAGATTGATGCAGTTGGACAGAATAATGAATGTCTTTTGGATTATGCAACTTATGATGCAATCAAAAGTGGGTTTGGAAAAGTAGTATTTATCATCAGAAAAGATATTGAACAGGCTTTCAGAGAAAGACTTTTTGACAGAATTGCAAAAAATTGTGATGCAGAATATGTTTTCCAGCAAAGAGAATCTCTTTTGACACCTGAACAGATAAAATTGTCTGAAAACCGACAGAAACCATGGGGAACAACTCATGCTGTTTTATGTGCACAGAATGCAATTCATACTCCTTTTGCAGTTATAAACTCAGATGATTATTATGGAAGACAAGCTTTTGAAGTTCTTGGAAATTATCTTTCTTCTATAAATAACGATTCTACTGAGCATGCAATGGTTGGTTATGTTTTGGGAAATACAATGAGCCGTTCAGGTTCGGTTAGTCGTGGTGTATGTACAGTAAAAGATGGTCAGCTTGATTCTATTGTTGAGAATTTAAAAATTTACTATGATGAAAATGATAAAATCATAAGTGAAATGCCAGATGGAGAAAAGAAAATTCTTACTGGAAAAGAATGGGTAAGTATGAATCTTTTTGGTTTTTCACCAAAAGCTTTTGAAGAGTTTAATGTTTATTGGGAAAATTTTATCAAAAATAATGTTGAAGCTCCAAAAGCAGAAGCACTTTTACCTGTTTCTGCTGGTGATATTATTGAACACAAAAAAGGAATTATTAAATTCTTTAATTCTACAGAAACATGGTTTGGCATGACATATCCTGAAGACAGACAGCTTGTAAAGGATGAAATAGCTAAAAAAATACAATCTGGTTATTATCCTGAAACATTATGGGAAAAATAAAAAAATGTTGAAACTTGAATCAATAAAATCAGAAAAAATTTGGGGATATGAACTTTGGATAGCTTCGACACATCCAAACGGATGTCAGGATGATTTTAAAAAAGCAATAGGTGGAGAATATCCTTTGCTTGTGAAAATAATTCAGGCAAATGATACGCTTTCTATTCAGGTTCATCCTGATGATGATTTTGCAGTAAAACTGGAAGGCAGCGGTAATTGTGGAAAGACAGAATGCTGGTATGTGTTGGATGCTGCAGAAGATGCAAAGCTTGTTTATGGAATTAAAGATGGTTTTTCAAATGAAGTCCTTGCAAAAGCTATAGAAGAAAATGCGTTGGAACAGTATTTGAATTTTGTGCAAGTCAAAAAAGGAGATTTCATTTACATTCCTGCAGGAACTGTTCATGCCATTGGAGCCGGACTTCGCCTTCTGGAAGTTCAGCAATCATGTGATTTGACTTACCGTCTTTATGATTGGGGACGGGGAAGGGAAGTCCATATAGAAAAAGGGCTTGCTGTAATAAAAAAAGATGATATGATTCCTGTTGCCCCTTTTGATAAACATTTTGAATGTGATTATTTTTCTTTAGACGAAATTGATATAAAAGGAGGATGGAGTATGCTTTGTCCTCAAGGAAGTACTCCAAAATCAACTCAACTTTTATATGTTTTGTCTTCACAAAACGCAGTAATCAAAGCTTCGAATGAAAAAATTGCTTCTCCAATCAAAGCTGAAGAGATTTATGCAGTTCTACCTGGAGAAAAAGTTACTGTTGAAGGTTCTGCTAGAATAATGAGAATTACAGCAAAATAAATTAAAGTATGTGGTCTTAGATATCAATTAAAATAGTGTGTA
>CAMBMW010000050.1 GCA_945868875.1 uncultured Treponema sp. | reverse complement strand
TTTTCATGTAACAGAGTATTTAAGAGTTTGTGTAACAGTTTATTTAAATCTTTCCACAAAAGCATGTGGATAACTAACTTTTAATGTAACACTGTGTTTAAAAATGTGAATAACTCATATTCACTATATTATATAGAAGAAAAATATATCTTTTAAAATTGTTGTAACACTTCTTTTAAAAACATGTAACAGTGTATTTAAATCTTCTATAATATCAAATAATAAATCTAATATAAATTTAAAACTAATAGTAGTAATTATAAATTTGTGGAAAACTATAATTCTCTTAAATACTCTGTTACATTCTATTCCTTAAACAAACTGTTACATCTTTAAAGCATAGAAGTTATCAATGCATATCTTGTATCATCTTTGATTATAGGAGTTGGACTTTTGTATAAAGTAATACCTGAACCTTGAGAATCAATGTCTACTCTTAATTCTTTGTAATATTTCTTCTTGATTTCATTTATCTGGTTAATGATAAAGGCATAGTTAACATTTACGGTGTTTGGATCTTTATCTTCTGTAACTGGCATAAATTGTTCAACAAGCTTATTTCGTGGAATAAATACAGAATCCTTTAATCCATTATTTCTGAATACAAGCCATGCATAAATGTCTTTTCCAACTGCACTGGAAATCGACTTGTAAACGCCATAATCAATTGGAACAGCATGTTTTTGACAGAAACTTGCAAATTCAGCTGAAATGACAATTTTGAAATTTCCGTATTTTTTTTCTGAAATCTTATCATCAACTTCCTGAAACTGAACTCCGGTAGTAAAGCGAATTGATCCAGTTGTTTTAGTTGTTACTTCAACATCACTTTTAGGATAGTTTCCGTCTTCATAAATGTCTTTAAATAAGTAACTGCTCCTTAATGTTGTTTCTTTATGAGTGAATGCAAAAGTAGCATTTGTGAAACAATCAAGCTGTTCTTTTATATCCTTACCACGCTGTCTTGGAAGCTGCATTTCTTTCAATAATTCAGAAAGAGAATTGTACTCAATCATTACAGGAACATTTTTTTCTTTTGAGAGAACAGCATGAGTTGTTAATACTGTCAGTAAAAGACGCCCATAGCGTCCAAATGGAACGTTAAAAGGAGAAGTTAGTGTTAAAGTAAGTCCCTGGCTTCCTTTTCGCGTAAAAACGGTCTTTTTAACGTTCTTGAATGGTAAAGAAGCGGTGGTAAAGAGTCCTGGAATATAACTTAAATATTTTGGTTCTTCTCCAGATGTCACTAAGTCAAATAATGCTTCAATACTATCATCTTCAGTAACAGGGAGAAGTTCGTTTTTTGAATCTTCGTTTTTCATATTTTATGTAACAGTTTGTTTAAGACTGTCCCCTCCGCTTTTTAATTTAGCTAATCCGTTGAATGCCGCTCTTTGATATTTTTACACGACCTGCCTTAACTTCTTCCTTAAGGAATTCATAAGCCATTTCAAATCCTGCATTCATCTTTACATCATAAGTTGAATAAAAAGCTTTTGCTTCAGCTCTTTTTCCTTTTGAAAATTTAAGTTGAACAACATCATCTGATCTTTTTCCTTTTGGTTCTTCTGATGTAACAGTTTGTTTAAGAACCTCTGAAGAAGATTCGGGTGTAACCGTTTTTTCTTCTGGAATTGATGTATAGTCAGTGGTGTCTAATTTCAGATTGTTTGAAATCTGAGACTGAACTTCTGTAGGAAGTGATGATGTAACAGTTTGTTTAACGGGTGTTGAAGATTTCTTGATTGATATTGCCATGATTTAAATTCCCCTACTCTACTAATCCTGCCAATTTTGTAAATGATGAGATAGTTTCTGGTTTTGCTCCGAACTGCTGTATTGTCTGTCTAACGCCCTGTGCTTTTCTAAAGTTTTGGTCTTGAGGTACAGTAACATAGTTCAATTCACTTGATGAAAGTTGTGCCAGAATGTCTTTTGCCATTTTTGTTGAAAGGTTTACGGCATTGAATACAAAAGTCTTAAATACCGGATTATTCATACGTTTACGCTTTTTGAAGTTCTGAAGGTTGTTTTCAAAAATCTGGAGACCATCTTGAGAGAAGATGTCTGGCATTACAACTGCAAGAGCTTCATCTGCTGCTGACATAATATTCTCTTCAAAGTCATCGAAGTTTGGAGATGTATCAAAAATACAATAATCAAAGCCCTGTTCTGCAAGAGCGTCTGTAATGTCTGCAAATGCAAAAGGATTACCGGCAGCTTCGTTTGCACGGTATTTTTTTAACTGATTGTTTCCTTTTTCGTCGATGGATGCAGTTGGAATGATGAAAAGGTTTTCGACATTTGTTTTGCATACAGCTTCATCGACTGCTACATTTCCATAAAGAATATCCGCAAGTTCATATTCAAAACTTTCAACTAATGAGTTTGTACTGTTGCCCTGAGGGTCGGCATCAATCAAGACAACCTTCTTTGATTTTGCAAGCTCTGCTGCAAGGTTAACACTTACAGTAGTCTTTCCAACACCACCCTTCTGAATGGCTACACAAATACGTTTCATAACTTTCCACCTGAAAATTGATATATATAAAGTATATGTTAATTTATATGAAAATACAAGTGTTTTTTTATATGTTTTCTATGTAATTTGTGTAAAAATATATGTATACATATAAAATATATATGTAAAATAATATGTAAAAATAAATGTTAATTTATATGAAAACATATAAAAAATATATGTTTACATATAAAATTTATATGTAAAATTTACACGCACGAGGATTGACGTAGACGCGTTCTTTTAAAAAAATTGATAAATATGTCGACCGGGTGAATTTGACGCTATTTATCCTGTTTTTTCATCGATAAAAGAAAACCCCGCCCGGTTGGATATTTTCCCGAAACTTTCTGATGAATGGAAGGGTAGGGTGGGCGAGATAGGGAAGTGAACGATGACAAAATAATTTTACGAATCTCTATGGATAACCGATAGACAAGATATTTTTAATCTAAAAGGCGATATGATTCTAGAAGAAATGTTTCTCTGTGTAAAACATTTTCTTCCTGCGTAATAATCTTTCCTTTAAATTCAATCTTTCTTCCTTGTAAAGATAATAGTTTCTTTTTTAAAGGGGAATCTGCCTGGATTGTGTATGTTTTCCCATCTTCCATTCTGATTCCTGGATAAGCGAATGGAGTATTTCCATAACTTACAACATTTCCTGTAATGGTAACAGTTTTATTATTCATATTTTCTTCAATCTGTTCTATTTTTTTTTCTGCAATTTCTTTAGTATTCTCAGGTTTATCTGATTTCCCTCTGGCAAATATACATAAACTGCTGAAGGTAAGAATAAGAATCAGAATATATTTATTTTTTTTCATATATTTCCCCATAATAAATCAAAAAAAAATTTATCAATCGATTGTGTTTTTACACTTTTCGCAATATAATGCGGCACACCTGTCGATAATAAAAGTTTACAAAGTAACGTTTGCCAGAATATAAGCTGCTCTATTTCAACGGTGCATTTTTCATTTTTTCTATAATTAATCTGTCTGAAATTATTGAACATAGGTAAAATATTTCACATCGCTGCTCATATCTATTACGTTAAGTCTAAAATTTGTTACATTTTTTCCTATATAATGAATAGAAAATCCTCCTCCATCCAGCGATACAGTGTAATAATTTTGTAATTGCAGGTCTGTATTTTCTGGTTTGTCTTCACTGATGTATTTTTGTGCATAGAAAATCTTAGGTTTTCCGTTTTCAAATAGTTTTGTTACATCAATAGGAGAAAATTTTATGCCATCAGCGTTTGCTTGATCATCGCCTTTGTGAAGAGAGAATATGCCTGAGTTAGCACTATAAGGTTGTTCCCCGTTTGAAGGATAAAGGAAAGAAATGGCAAAATTTCTCATCAATTCTTCAAAGGATTTATTTGTTGCTTTTTCGATTGCTTCCTCATTGATGTATTCACTTGTTGCAATTTTTTTTATGAGTTCTGCTCCTCCATAATTTCTGGCTAAAAAAGCACCGAAAGCATAGGCATTTGCATAATTATAATAAACGGAATCATCGTCAGCCCAGTTTTTAAATCCTATATATGAGCCATTTAAGTGTTGATAAAGTCTTGATTTTGGAGAATTTATATCTTCTATTCCTAAAATGTCTTGAAACATATCTTCTGCTACCATAGAAAGCATTTCTGTGAACCAGGTTTCCATCTGTTTATCATTATTAACTTCATGTATCAGCATCTTATTAATCCAGTTGAGAAGGTGGTTATACTCGTGAACAAGGGTTGAATAACATTCTTCTGGAAACTTTAAATAAAAATATGAATCAAGGTAAATTGCAAGGGTCTTATTTGATGTATTTATGTCAGTAAAAGTATCAACTCTATAAAAATAGCCAAATTTTCCACTATTTTGTCCTTCTTTTGCGTCCCCTTCCAAATCTGTAACAATGATGTCTATTTTTTCTTTTCCTTTTATTATATTTGAGTAACAGGTGTCTTGATTGTGTTTACCAAAATATTTTTGCTCTGTTTCGCAGATAGAGTCAAATTTTTCTGCTAATGTTTTAAAGGATTTCTCCTCTTTAAAACTTGATTCTGGCGTAAGTTTGTTGTTACTGTCGTAAAACCAGACGTAACAGTGTTTCCCAACATATTTACAAGTGAATTCTGCCAGGGTTACAGCATTTTCACTCGAAAAATAATAGAAATCCCTTTTTGTGTCTTCGGTGTATGTTTGTTCTGTTGTTTGAGTTTCGCTGGCAAGAATGTTTCTTGAATTTGCTGAAGTTTTTGGGAGTAGGGGGTGAGTTTTTGTAATTTCACTATTTAAACGGTCAATATTTGGATTTATTCTTTTATCGTATGATGTTTTGATGTATGAAGATGAGCTGAAATCAGAAGAATTGGAAGAATCTGAAGAATCAGTTGCTGCGCGTTGATTATTTTCAACATATCCTGTTTTGTTGTAAGGGACAAAATTATACGATGGATTGTATTTAATCAAAAAAACATCTTTGTTTGAGTTTTCTGGAATAGTAACCGAAAAATCTAAGTGAGTTATATTACCCCCCCCCGTATTAGAAGACGGATTTGAGCATCCAAAAAATATAAATAAAATTATTGCACTTTCAATAAAAATAAATCCTTTTTTCATAATCCATACCATCCTTAAGAAGTTTATGTGTAACTGTAAATAATCCTTTGAAATAAATGTGAAAACCTACAATTCTAACTTTATAATTATCCCATAAGAATTTAGTTTTAACAACAAAAAAAGCATGTATTAAACAAAATCTGGTAAACTTCAATAAATTACAATTGGAATAATAGCTTTTTTTTTGATTTGACTTGTTATGGTTTTCGTATTAGAATTGGTACATCATTTTATTTGGACACGAAAAATCGTGTTTGCTTATTGGAGGATTATATGTATAAATGGGTTTGCCCTGTTTGTGGTTATGTGCATGAAGGTGAAGTTCCACCAGCTGAATGTCCAGTTTGTCATGCAAAAGGTGAAAAATTTTCTAAGGTTGAAGGAGAAATGAAGCTTGCCGCTGAACACGAATTCGGCATTTATGCTAAAACTGTAAAAAATAATCCTGATATCAGTGAAGAAGACAAAAAATATATTTTTGAGCAGTTGATGGCTAATTTCCAGGGTGAATGTGCTGAAGTTGGAATGTATCTTTGTATGGCACGTGTTGCTCACAGGGAAGGATATCCTGAAATCGGACTTTATTGGGAAAAAGCTGCTTTTGAAGAAGCAGAACATGCTGCAAAAATTGCTGAACTTTTGGGTACTGACCTTGAAAAAAATATGAAGGCTTCTACAAAAGAAAATCTTGCATGGCGTGTTGACTGCGAATTTGGTGCAACAAAAGGAAAATTTGACCTTGCTGCATGTGCAAAGAAAAACGGTCTTGATGCTATTCATGATACTGTTCACGAAATGGCTCGTGATGAAGCAAGACATGGTAAAGCTTTGAAAGGTTTGCTTGACAGATATTTTGGAAAATAGTAATCAGTTTTTTTTAACTAATTGATTCAAAAAAAATAAATAAACAGTAAGACAGGGACAGACCTTACTCTTTTTCAAAAAACTAAGGTCTGTCCCTGTCTTATTTGTTCTGATTACCTTTTAAACAGGTTCAGATTGTTAATAGGAATGTTTTTTTCAATATTTTTAATAGCACTTTCTGTTGTATCTTTGAGCTGTTTTTTTATCTGATTTTCTAATTCAATTTGTTTTGCCTTAAGATTCTTTTGCAGTGTTTCAACTTTGTTTGTCTGCCCGTAAATCAATTGTTCGATATTTATATATTCTTGATTTTTTTCTGAAACTTTTTTGTGTAATTCGTCGAGTGAAGATTCCATGACTTTTTTAGCATCCTGTTTGACTTTTTGTTCCACCAGAGAAACAGATTTTTGTAATGTTTTTGCAAAAACATCTGTAAAATTTCCATTAAGACCAAGTGCTATGTTTGAATCAAAACATTCAAAATTGTAGCCGATTTTAAGCTCATTCACTGCTGCCAATGCCTGCTGGTAGTATTCACTGATAGTTTTACTTTGAAAACCGTCCGATGTGATTGAGGCTGGATTTATATCTACATTTCCAGAAGCTGAAAATCCATTTGAATCAGCTTTTCCATTAAGATTGATGACCGCAATACCGTTTAGAGAAGGAACACCACATTGTTTTGCAATTTCAGTTCCATCAAAATCAATTTTAATGTTAGAGCCTGTGTAATCGATAGAAATGAGGGGGTTATCAGTTTTTTCCCTAACATCCAGGCAAAGAACGCCGCTATGGTTGACATTTTTTACATTGAAACTAACTTTAGCAGTAGTTGGAGCGTCATTTATATTCTGATTGCTTGAAATATTCTGAATTGAAGCATTGAATAAAGGACCATTTACAGCCACGTTTTTTATAAAAAGTGAAGGATTTTGTTTTGAGTACCAGAAAGTTATTCCTTCCATCCGTTTTGTTTTATTTTTTTGATTTACTTCTTTTTTAATCTCACTTTTAGATGAAGATGATTTTTTATATTTTATGGCATAATCAACGGCTTTTTTTACATAAGGATAATATTCTCCAAGAAAATTATAGCCAATTATCTCTATCGCTGAGTTTAAAATTTCTCCCGCATTCTGAAAATTGTTGATAGATTTAGAGAATTGGAGAGATATAAACTGAGTGTCATTTTTAACTGTATTTTCAAACTCTGCTAACAAATTGTTAATAGTGTTTGTATCATTTTGAAATTCATTTATGATACTGGTTACTTGATTTTGGAGCTTTTCACCTTCTTTTAAGGCAATCTGTATTCTTTCTATATTCTGTTTTATATCATCTGCTGATTTTATGTTATTGACATTCAAATTTTGAAGATTTTTTATGCTTTCTGCAAAGCTATTTATATTATCAGTAAGAGTGGTATTTGTATTTTGCCATTTCGTAATCAAATCGGAGATTTGTTGATATGTTTTTTCAGCAATGGAAGCTGTTTGCAACTGAGAAAATATATCGTTAACTAAACTGTCAATGTCAGTGAAGTTCATTAATGTTTTTGCAGATTTCTCCAGTTCTGCAAGAGAATTTGAAAGCTGCTGCGAAGTAAAAGGATTTTCAATATTAATGGGTTGAGAGTTTTTGTTTTCGTTGTTTGATTTGATTTTTTTTGAAAGTTTACAACTTTTTTGGCGTTTTGTGTAAAAATTCATTCCAGAGATTTCTATGTTTTCTGCATAAAATTTTTTCCTAAGTGCTTGTGTCAGATTAAAATCTAATGAAATCTTTTGAATTTCAAAAAGATTTTCAAATTCATTGTTCTTGTTTCCAACATAAAGTCCCTGAATTGTAAGAGAAGCATCAAAAATTTTGAGATTCACGGAATTGATGTCTGTTTTTGCATCAAAAATGCTTTCACATACGTTCTTCAATACTTTTTTTGTAATAGGATTTTTGAATGTTACAAATGTAACACAGATAACTGAAATAAAAGAAACAACTGCTATAAGAGGAAGGAGTTTGATGCGTCCTTTTTGCTTTTTTATTTCTTTTGAAAGTGATTTGTAAAATTTGATATCTTTTTTTGTGAAAACTTTGTCTTTTGGAACTGCAAGATAATCTGGCTTTTTTGGATTTGCACCCTTCTCAAAAAGAAGAACAATTTTTTCTTTATCTGCTGGTATGTAAATTTTATTAAGAATTTTTGAATTGAATTTTTTTTCGCTATAAGTTTTTTTGAATAAAGCTGGTAATTTCTTTGATTTAAAAAGTTTTTCCTTTTTTTTATTTTTCATAATTGTATCCTGTTATTTCGCTAATTTTTTGAACAAATGGAATGCCTTTCATAATTTTTACGATTCTTATATTCCTGATTTTTTCTGCAAAATATTTTCTCCATAATTTTATGAATAATATGGATAAAACAAAAAGTGGAATGTAGGCAATGATTCCAAAAACAAATGAGCCGGCAACTATTGTATTATTGAATTTTGTAAAAGCAACAAAAGGAATATTAAGAAGAAAAGAATAAAAAGGAGATGCTTTTTCGAGAGACAGAATCCAAAATCCAATGTTATGGAAAAGGGGGTCAAAAAGGGGAGATAAAAGAGAAAATGTTAATGTTGAAAGAGAAAACACTGTCCTTTGAATTCGCATAAAAAAAATAAGTATAAAAAGGATATACCAAAGAATATTATTTTTTGGAAGAAAACCCAGTAACATGCCGCAGCAGAAAGCATGCGCCAAAGCTCCTGGGTTTGTGTTTGATGAAAGTGATTTTATAAGTGTTGTTAATGCTTTAATCATAATAAATAAAGTATAACACTACACAAGATTTATATCAAATATGTACTATATATACCTGAAGGTTTAGGTTTACATGAATTAGAATTTTATCTTTAAAAACCTGATGGAATTTGCAATTGCCCTCAACGCTTCATCTAAAATGACGGCAAGAAATACGCCCAAAAGTCCCCATTTGAAAACAAAAACGAAAAGGGCGGCAACTGCAACTACCATGACAGTACCGATTGTCTGAGTTATGAGCATCCATCTGGTATCTCCATAACCTCTTATTCCGCTGCCAATTACAATGTTTCCAGATTTTCCAAACAGATTGAATTGCACTAGAATGACGAAAATAACTGACATTTCTATGACTTCTTTGTCGGTGGTAAAAATGCTCAGAATCTGTTTTGGAATAATGCAGGAAATAATAAGTGCTGCAGCTGAAAGAATAGACGACCAGAGCATTGCTGTTCCCACAACTTTTCTATAAAGTGGAAGATTTTTTGCTCCAGTTGCTTCACCTGAAACTGTCATTGTACTGCTACCTAAGGCACCTATCACAACAACAAAAATAACTTCGATAGAAAAAACCATAGTATAAATACCGGCAGCTTTTTCATCGATTGTGTTCAAAATGCGGATGATAAAAAGGTTACTAATGTTCCAAAGAAAATCTTCGAGAGCACTATTTACGCCAAGTTTAATTGATTTGGCATATTTTGAAAATTTTGCTTTTACAATTTGATTCCAACTTGGACTTGTAAAAAACTTGTCTTTTTTTGCGATAACAACATAAAAAAGATAAAATGCCCCTACGAATTCCGCAATTGTAGTACCAAGTGCAGCACCTCGAATTTCCATGCGAGGAAAACCAAATTTTCCAAAAATCAAAACATAATCAAGTATGATATTTAATAATGAACGTAAAATTCCGTAAGTTACAAGAGGTTTTGTATAGTTCGAAGTTTGGAAAACAACAGAATATGCAGCACCAATACCTGTAATCAAGAAAACTGGAGCATAAATTCTTGTGTAAGATACGCAAAGTTCAAGTACATTTTCGCCAACACCCATCATTTTGTAAACAAAAGGGCTTGCAAAAGTCCAGAATAAAAAAAGGAGTACAGGAATCACATTGTGATATTTTACAAGTGATGCCGCAAATTCTTTTCCTGCTTCCACTTCTTTTGAACCGACTTTCTGACTAATCAGAATGGAAGCACCCATAGAAAGTGAAAAAACAAACGATAGGGTAGTCCAAACAGGAGCAGTGGCATTTCCCACAGCACTCATAAACAGAATGTCCATTCTGCCTAAAAAAATTCGGTCAATCAGCATTTGTATTTGTGAAATTACATTGCTGAGCATAATAGGGATAAAAATTTTCAGAATTTTTGATTTGTAGTCTTTCATTTATGATAAAACTCCTTTTGTTTTACAAATCTAATACAAATCCAATAAAATCTTATGGGGTCAAGTTTGATTTTTTTTATTTTGTGAGGATTTTATTATGATGGTCGTTATTGTGTTCACCGTGGTGACTGCATTTTGCGGTAAAATTCGGTTTAAGTTCCCCTTTTGCAAAAAGTTCAGCGGCATTGTCGGCATTTCCAGTTATGCCTGGTATTTCTTTTAGTCCGCTGGCAGCAATGGCATCAATAGCACCCTGACCACGATTTCCCAAAATTAAAGTTTCAATCCCAAGATCTTTTAAATAAGGAGGAAGTTCATGATGTCCATTACCACCATTATCAATAACTTCTGAGGAAACAATTTTTCCGTCCTGAATCTGATATATTTTAAAAAATTGGGTTTTTCCAAAATGTTGAAAAACGTTTCCTGTTTCTTTGTCGTAAGTTATAGCAATTTTCATTTGAACCTCTTTATTTTATGCTGAGTTTTATAAATATAATATAAATAAGTACGTTAGGCAAATGAAAAAGAAGGGGTAGGGTAAAAAAGGGGACAGACCTTAGGGCAAACGCATTATAAAATGATTAGTTGTAATATCTGGCTCCCGGTCGTGATTCACAGGTCAAAAACGCGCAATAATGCGCTAGACGTTTTTTGGGGTATAGAAACTATTATAATGCCGCTCTCGCGGCAGCCCCAAAAAAAGTCTTTTTGCCCTGTGTCTCACTCCCTCGCGCCAACTTTTATGAAAATATTTTTTATAATGCGTTTGACCTGGGACAGACCTTATTTAAAAGGAGATTGAGGTTTGGTAGGGGAGAAGTAATCAATCAAGGTCTGTCCCTGTTTTACCTGTTTTAATGATTTTTTTAAAATTCCAATGCTTTTCTGTAATTTGCATCCATAGTCCGGCAGCTTTGCACAAATTTTGCGTTTTCTTCGTCAGTAAGATTTAGCTCAATAATTTCTGCAATACCTTCGTTGTTTATGCGGCAAGGAACAGAAGCATAAACGTTTTGTTGTCCGTACTGCCCCTGTAATAAAGTTGAAACCGGCAGAATTCTGTCTTCATCGCCGAGAATTGCCTGTACAACATTCGCAATACTAGCACCAATTCCAAATTCTGTGGAACCCTTTCCTCCAAGAATAATCCAACCGGCTTTTTTGGCACGGCTAGCAATTCCTTCCAGGTCAAGATTTCCAAAACGTTCCGGCTGTTCTTTTATAAGTTCTAGAATAGGTTTTCCGCCTATAGACACATTGCTCCATGGCACAAACTGACTTTCACCATGTTCGCCAAGTGCATAGGCAAAAATTGAGTGCTGGTCGTATCCTGTTTCTTCTGCAATTGCGCGTCGAACCCGAGAACTGTCCAAAGCTGTGGAAGTAGAAAAAATGCGTTTTGGATTCCATCCAAGTTTTTCCTGCAGATAATGAGTTACAACATCAGCCGGATTTGAAATATTCACAATGATTCCGTCAAACCCGCTTGCTTTAATCTGAGGGATAATATCTTTTAAAATTGCAACAGTTGCACCCAAAGTTTGCTGACGGTCTGTCTGACCCGCAGCCATATCAGGAAGCGGACCTGCAGCAACCAGAAGAATATCTGCATCCTGAATGTTACTGTAATTCCCGGCATAGACTTTTACACGCCGTCCCAAATAAGTCGAAGAATCCTGCAAATCAAGAGCCTGAGCCACAGCTTTTTCGTGATTCACATCAATGTACACAAGTTCTTCCACCAGTCCCTGACTGATAAGAGCATATCCGCCGTGACTGCCCACATGACCAGCTCCAATAATTGCAACTTTTCTTTTATTTATTGCCATATTTTTTCACCTTCCATAAAAAAATCGTTTTTCCTAGTGCTTATTTCTTTTGATAATCTTATTTCCAGCCAGCTGAATAAGGTTTACTACAATAACAAGCACAACAATCGTAACCCAGGTTACATCAAGCTGATTTCTATCGTGACCATACATTATAGCGTAGTTTCCAAGCCCGCCGGCACCAACAGCTCCAGCCATAGCCGTAAGACCAATCAAACTCACCAGAGTAATCGTAGTTCCTCGAACCAAAGGAGCAACACTTTCTTTCAAATAAACACGGAAAATAATGTCAAAAGGGGACAGACCCATACTTTCTGCAGCCTCCACAAGTCCGCTATCCACTTCAGCCAGTGCAGTTTCCACCTGACGACTAAAAAACGGCACACAACCAAAAATCAACGGGACAATAGCACCACGCACACCAATAGCAGTTCCCATAATCAGCCTGCTCAAAGGCATAACCCCAGTAAGCAAAATAATAAATGGAATAGAACGGAAAAGATTAATCGCCTTATCCAAAATCTGATAAATCACACTATTTTGCAATATTCCATCTTTTTTTGTGACCGTAAGCGTAATTCCAAACAAAAGTCCAATCACAAAACTAATCCCGCCTGACCATAGAGTCATAATCAGAGTTTCCACAAAACCATTAAAAAATCTCTCAGGATGAGAAGCAACATTCGGCAAAATCTTCAATATAAAATCCATATAACACTCCAAAAAAAATCATTAAAAGAAAGTTTCTTTCATTCAGGATATTTGGGCGTATCCCTTCGCTTCGCTACGGGTCGCTACGGCCGCCCTTCCGCTATCGCTTCATTCCTTCGCTTGCGCTTCGGAACGGCTTCGCCGGGGCTTTCATCGCTTACGCAGTTTTCAGAATTTCAACACCCACACCTTCATCGCGAATATGTTCCAAAGCCCTGTCAATAGCCTCAGATTTTCCACTCACAATTGCAACAGTTCCTCCAATTGGAGAACCTTGAATAAAATCAATCTCTGCAAAGATAATATTCATAGTTATGTCATAAAGACGACTGGTCGCAGAAATTAAAGGTTCGCACACATCTTTTTGAATGTAACTGAAGCGAACAAGTTTTTCACCAGCAGAAAGTTTTACAACAGGAGAATCTTCCGCAATCAGTTCATCTATCTTTGTAAGATTCGAAGTAGCACGAATAAATCGTTTTGTAACTTCATTCTGTGGATTTGCAAAAATGCTGAATACATCTCCCTGTTCCACAATTTTTCCATTCTCCATAACAGCAACTTTACCGCAGATTTCTTTTATTACTTCCATTTGGTGAGTTATTATTACAATTGTAAGATTTAACTGCTCATTTAATTTTTTAAGCAGTTTCAGAATAGACCTTGTTGTAGTTGGATCCAAAGCAGAAGTTGCTTCATCACAAAGAAGAATGTCAGGATTATTGGCAAGAGCTCTGGCTATGGCAACACGCTGTTTTTGGCCGCCACTTAGCTGAGAAGGATACTGTTTTTCTTTATCACGAATTTCAACAAGTTCCAAAAGATTATGCACTTTTTCTGCAATCTGAGATTTTGAAAGTCCGCTTCGTTTCAGAGGAAAAGCAACATTATCAAAAACATTACGACTGTTCATCAAATTAAAATGCTGAAAAATCATTCCAATAGTTTTACGTTCTTCACGTAGTTCTTTTGGTGTTAAAGAAAGCATATCCTTTCCTCGAACAGTTACACTTCCGGAAGTAGGCCGCCCCAAAAGATTAATAGTGCGAACCAAAGTAGACTTTCCGGCTCCCGAAAATCCGATAATTCCATAAATTTCACCTTTATTAATAGATACAGAAGCGTTTTCTACAGCATTAAAAGATTTTCCGTTATGGGTGAATGTTTTGTAAATATCTTTCAGCTCAATAATTCCAGACATATCAACTCCTAAACCTAGTATTATAGTAGGTAATATATAATTAATAACCTACCTTGTCAATAGGCGATAGTCTTATATTG
>CAMBMW010000049.1 GCA_945868875.1 uncultured Treponema sp. | reverse complement strand
CTGGAACATCAACATCAGCACCAATATGGCGATACAATTCTGTCATAAATGACTGGCAGAAACGCATAACTTCTTTATCAGATTTTCCGTGTGGATCAAAGTCAGAACCACCTTTACCACCACCCATTGGAAGTGTTGTTAAAGAGTTTTTAAGAACCTGTTCGAATCCCAAAAACTTCAAAACTGAAAGGTTTACTTCTTTAGAAAAACGGAGTCCTCCTTTATAAGGACCAATAGCACTATTAAACTGAACACGGAAACCACGATTTACATGGTAATTTCCTGCATCATCCATCCAAGGAACACGGAACATAATTACACGTTCTGGTTCTACCATTCTTTCAAGAATAGCATTTGGTTCGAGCTGAGGCATCTGGTCTACAGCTGGTTCAAGAGTTGTAAGAACTTCTTCTACAGCCTGCAAAAATTCAGGTTCATTAGCGTTCTTTGTTTTTACTTCTTCCCATACACGGTTTACGTAAGCATTTTTCATTTGTTTTTGACTCCTCGGAAAACATATATAAATGAATATTTATGCAATCCTGAGGTATAAATATACCACATCATTGTTTCTCTGAAAAGTATTTTTTTTGAAAAAATTACAATTTTTTAGTAAAACTAAATTATTTTTTCTTTACTTTTCACAAAAACAAGGTATATTATAATTTATGAAAAAACAATTCCTTTCTCCATCTCAGATTGCTGATATTTTAATCAAGAACATAAAAGATCCTGATTCCGTTTTTATTTTTCCAACTGACACAGTTTTAAACAGCTGGGCAGATTTTTTAATTCTCAATCATGAAAAAACAAACATACAGGCCATCCCGATGGAAAGATTTATTGCATGGGATAAATTTAAATCTCATTATCTTCATGCAACAAAAGAAGGTTTTGATACAATTCCTTCTATATTAAAGAAGTTTTTTGTTCACGATTTAATTCTAAAAAATGCACAGGCTCCTGTCCAGGAACGTTTTCAAGTGATTATCAATCCAGATGATGAATATGCTTCAAACGCATTTTCTTTTTCTACATGGATTTACAAAAATCTTTCTTCGTTGAATCTGCTTGAAAAACGATACAAACAAAATCCAGATTACCAAAAAGATGCTGAAGATTTGGATTATGAAAAACTTTATTATCAATACAAAAATTTTCTTGAACAAAATCGACTTTATGAACCTTCTTGGATTGATGATATAGAATTCGACACCGAAGGAAAACATTTTTTTCTGTTTTATCCAGAAATAATAGAAGATTTTGGTGACTTTATTGAAATTTTTGAAAGATGTGATGATTTTAATGTATTTGAGTTTCCAAAAAATACACCAAATGTAAAAGCTTATTTTTACAAGGATTCCCGAACTGAATTGCGCCAGACAATTCTAAGGATTATTGAACTTGTGCAAAATAAAAAAGCTGACTGGTCTGATATTGCATTAAGCATTCCAGACATTGACACATATCGCCCTTATCTGGAACGAGAGTTTGAAATTTATAATATTCCTTATGTCATCAAATCTGGAATTCCACTGACAAAAAACAGTGCTGCACGCATTTTTAAAGAAATTTCTGACTGTTACACTTCAAATTACAGTTTTGAAAAAGTGCGCTCGCTTTTACTGGATGAATGTGTTCCGTGGCAAGAACAGCATAAAAAAAACAGAGAAGCGCTTGTGAGAGTTGGAAATGAACTTCGTACCATTTGCAGTGTTGATGAAAAAAATATCTGGTTTGTTGCAATAAACCAAAAAAAACGCAATCTAGAATTGAAAATTAATTTCAAAAAAGCACAATCACCTCTGCCTTCCGAGGATATTGCAAAACTTCAAGAAGAATTGAATGACTATGAAGAAATCGGGAATTTTTTTGGAAAACTGAAACATTTTGTGGACGCATTTTTTGCCATTGAAAATGATTTTTCTTCTATATTAATATGCTGGCAGGCATTTAAAACTTATTTTTTGCAGGATGACAGTGAATTTTCAAGCGAAGCAAATAATATTTTGGGACGGGCAATCTGCGAATTAAAAGAAATCATCGAAATTGAAAAAAAATTCAAAGATTGCAAGTTGACAATTCAAAATCCATTTTTATTTTTCATTTCTGAATTGGATGCAAAAAAATATACATCTCAACAGACTGAAAAAACTGGCATAAATGTATTTCCATATAGACTTTCTGCAATGTGTTCTTTTAAATATCAGTTTGTTATTGACGCCTCGCAAAAAAATCTGGAAGTTCCTTACAAAAAACTAACCTTTTTAAATGCAACAAAACGAAATAAACTTCATCTGACTGATGATGATAAACTTTCTTGTGCCAGCGAAGTTTTCATCAAACTTTATGATAAAATTGTTCCTTTTTCTGGAACACAAAATGAAAATTCTCTGGAAGATAAAAATTCTGCGATAGAAAAAACTTTTGTTTCATTTTCATCTGCTGAAGATACCTTTTCTGGATTTGCAATTCCACATTTTTATTTAGACAGTATGAATAGCGATATAGATTGTAAAGATTTTTTGAGTTTGAATGAAAAAGATTATATTTTAAACGAAAAAAATTTTCTTTTGGCTCAAAATTTTTCAGACAAACAGAATCCTTCGAGGCAACAGAATGAATGTAATAAAAAATGCCTTGTTTTGACAAAAAATCAGCAGCAGCAATTTAAAACCTGGGTTCACAAAAATGATTTGTCTGTTGAGCCAAATAAAAACAATGATGTGACATACAAAATAAATGACAAACTGATTGAAAAAATTCATTTTCTTGTTGTGGAAAACAGAAATGGAACAGACATTCAAACTTCAAAAACACTTTCAAATGAAAATGTAAAAATTTCTGCCCGCAGTGATTTAGAAAACTTTTTCCCCTGTCCTAGAAAATGGATTTTTAAAACTGTCTTGAAACTAAAAGAAGATTCTTTGGATACAGATTTGATGCAGCCTTATGATATTGGAAATCTAAATCACAAAGTGCTGGAACTTTTTGTTTCATCATTCACAGGAAAAAAACTTCCTTTTTACGATGAAACATCTAAATCATTCAAAATTGCTGATGATGAAGAAAACAAAATCAATCCGTCGTCAAAAGATTTTACTGTTGATTTAAAACCTTTCATTGAAAAAGCAATCATTTCCACTCAAAACATCAAGGACTGTCCCCTTGTTATGCAATCACTAAAAGCACAAACAAACAAAATCCAGGAAAACCTGATTGGTTTTTTGCGGAAATTTCTTTTACCATTTGGAGTAACGCCAAACTGCAAGCGAGGTTTTGAAAAAATGAATGGCGTTGGAAATTGCACAGTTTTTGCCTGTGAAAAAAGTTTCATAGCCGGAAATGTGGACGCAAACTCTGCTGAAAATGTTTCATCTTCCCACAGTTTTCAGTATTTTGGAAAAATTGATGCTCTTTTACTTTCTCCACAAAATGACTGGATTGTGATTGACTATAAAAATTCCAGAATTCCAGCAGTTCAAGATATTTTTGCTGACGAAAATGATATTTTAAAAGATTTCCAAATGTCTGTTTATTTCAAACTTATAAAAGAACAGCAAATTCACGAAATTGCAGCAGGAACATTTTATTCGATTCAAGGTGGCAATACAAACAGTGCCGTGGATATTTTTGCTACAAAAAAAACGGGTGATGAAAAAGATGCATCTTATGAACCATGCAAAATGTTCGAGCATTTCAAACCTACGATGGATTCTTTAAAAAATTATGCACAAACTTTTGAGAATATGGTAAATCCAAAATCTTCTTTGAATCTTCCGTTGTTTGATTCCAAAGATTTTAAGTCTTATGATTTTTTACCCTACACTTCAAACGATAAAACAGACATCTTAAACACAAATGTTTATGAAAATTGTATGGAATGTAATTTTAAAACAATCTGCAGAACTACATACACAATCGGTAGAAAAACTCTTCCAAAGAGAATAGAAAAAGAGAATTTTAAATAGAAGAAAAAAATTTATTTACTACAGTAATCATAAGGAAAAAAATATTATGAAACAAAATGAATATAGTACTGCTTTTTTTAAGCTTCTTGACAAAAAACCTGATTCTGCTCAGATAAACGCAATCACTACGACGAAAAACGCTGTCATTGCGGCAGGAGCAGGCTCTGGAAAAACTCAAGTTTTGGCACAAAGGTTTTCGTGGCTAGTTCTCACAGGTCAGGCAAAAGCGGACCAGATTTTGACGCTCACTTTCACAAATAAGGCTGCAAGTGAAATGTATCAAAGAATTTATGCAACACTTAATTTTTTTGCCACAAGCCCTGTTAATGAAAACTTTACCGAAAATGAAAAAAAACTTGCACAGCAGGGAATTGTAGATTTTACAAACGCTCATATTCAAACTTTAGATTCATACTGTTCAAATATTGTGAGACAATGTGCAAACCGTTACGGCATTACACCTGATTTTTCACTTGCTTCAAGCGATGGAGTTGCTCAGATAAAACAGGAAGCGCTCAAATTCGTTTTTCGAAATTCAGAAAGATTAAGCATTCAGACTTTCGTTAAACCAGGCGATTTCCAGAAATTTGCAGAACAGGTTTTAGCTTCGAGCATAATCAGATTCACAGATTTAACAACTCCCAAAGGCTTTTTTTGCTCAAAACTTCCAGTTCAGTTAAATCAACTGATAATTGCATTTCAATATTATTTTGATGAGCAGCCACTTTCAGAAGAAAATCTTCCTGGCAAAAACAATTTTCAAAAACTTATTGATGAATTTTATGAACAGATGGAAGCAAATTCAGACCCAAAAAAACATGCTGAATATCAAAAAAAAGCATCTGAAATTTTTGATTTTTACACGCAAAATTTTCAAGGTCTTACAATAACAAACGAAAAAATCAATAATTCTGATTACATCAAAAATTTGCAGACACTGTTTGAAGTTTTCTCTCAGAACATCAACGAATTATCAGCTATGAAAGGGAAATGCACAAAAGCAAATACAAAAATCACAATCATAAAAAATGAACTATTACCAGTGATTGATTCCATTTTTGCTTATTTTTCACAACTTCCGGCAATCACTTCCCTTTATGAACTTTTTGATGATTTTTTAGCCGAAGTGAACGCTTCAAAACGTGCCAGTGGAAACCTTACTTTCAACGACGTGTCTGCTTTGGCACTCAAAATTCTTATTGAAAATAAAGACATCCGCACCCAGGAAATTCAGGCATATAAAAAAATTATGATTGATGAATTTCAGGACAACAACTGCAAAAACCGTGACTTACTTTATCTGCTTTCTGTAAATGAAGATTTTCAAATCAATCAAAATGAAGATATTTACAGACAGATAATTCAAAAAAATCAAACTGGAGAAATTATAAAAGATAACCGCGAACCTGAAAAACTTTTTTTTGTTGGTGATGAAAAACAATCCATTTACAAATTCAGAGGAGCTGATGTTTCAGTTTTCAATGAACTGACAAAAAACGACGAAAATCTTCTTGTTCCGATGACTTTCAATTATCGTTCTACTGCACAAACAGTTCAGGCATTCAATCTGATTTTTAGAAATGGTTTTGGCATTTTTGAAGACAATTCCATGCCCCAGGATTACGAGGCATATTACACAAAAGACGCTCAAAAAAATGGAATGGAACTTCCTCAACTTACAAAAGAAAACGTACCAATTCATTTTAAATTTATCGATACAAAAAGAATTTCTGATGAAAATAAAGTTAACAAAACTCCGTTAGAAAAATTTATTCACCCTGATGAACAGCTCGCCTATAACATGGCAAAACAGATTTATCAGCTGGCTAATTCACCAATTTCATCAGATTCTTCAGACTCGTCAGATGCACAGATTTTTGAAAGGCAAAATAAAATAAACTGGGGAGATTTTGCAATTCTGGACAGAAGCCGAACACACCGCGGACTAATCACAAAATATTTAAGTTATTTCAACATTCCTTACCAAGTAGACCAGTTTACAAACATTTTCGAAGACGGAATCATAAACGATTTTTACAATTTTTTAAGAATTTGTGTTTATCCTTCTGATGTCAATGCATTTTGTGCTTACCTTGCTTCTCCTTTGTGCGGACTCCATGAAAATTCCATCGAAATAATTCTTTCTTATCTTATTGATTCCACCGATTATGACTTTGTTTTTGACCCAACTGCCGATTTTGATAGCGAAATTCAAAAAGATTTACCACAAAATGAGTTTTTGAAGTTCATTGAGGCAAAAAACTTTTACATTCAAAACAAATCACTGGTTCTTCAACAAAAAATCACAAAAACTCTTGATATGCTTTGGAATCAAACTGGCTATAAATATGAAACTTATTTAAACAAACAAACAGAACTTTGTGCAGAACAGTTTGACATGATTTTTGAACTTGCACGCCGTTCTGAAGAAAATGACAAAACTGTTTCCTGGTTTATCGATGAACTTGATTTATTAAAATCAACATTCTCTTCCGATGATGCTGAGATAAACACAAAAGACATAACATATCCGTTGGAAAGAAGTGGAGCTGTCAAAATCATGACAATTCACAAAAGTAAAGGTTTACAGTTTAAACATGTTTTTTTGTGGGGCTGTACAAGTTATTCATTTTCATCAGAAAAATCACAAATCTTTTTTGATAAATATACAGGCCTTTCAGTAAGACCAGAATCAGGTGTAAAAAATTTCTTTGTAATGCAGCAGGAAATTCTTGCCAAAAAAATGGAATTAGCGGAATTCCGAAGATTGATTTATGTCGGAATTACACGTGCAATAGATGACATCTATGTAATGGGAAAATGGAATCCACAAGCAAAAGAACCAAAAGAAGAAATAAACCAGAAAGCAAAAATTTTTGAAAACCTTGTTAACAGTAATTATGCCGATTCTCTTGAAAACGATGTTTCATACAAGGAGTCACTTCCTTTCGATTTTGAAAATATAAATCCTGTTACTTTCCAGGATATAAGTTCTAAAAACGAAAATGAAACTACAGAAGAACAACGGCACAAAATTATAGAAAAAAGCAGCAGTTATTTTGAAAATGCAGAAATAATTGAATATACTTGTAAGCCTGTTTTAAGAATTTCGCCAAGTAAGATTGGCGAAATGGATAAACTCAAAAATATAGAAAAAATACAAAACGTACAAAATCTTTCACAAAGTCAAAATTATAAGCAAATTCAAAATCAAAATGACCAGGACGAAATGGATGAAGATGAATTACTTTTCTATCAGAATGAAAACGAGGAAGAAAAACTTCAAAAATCAGTTTTCAATCAGGCAGATTTTGGTGTTCTTGTCCATGCCTATTTAGAAGCGTTTGTAAAAGACTTAAATCCGCAAACTTTTGAACCGCCAGTTTCTTTATTCAAAAATCTGACAGAAAATGAAATTCAGACAAAAAAAGGTGAATGCATTCAATTTGTTAAAAATTTTGCTGAATCAGAAATCGGAATTAAACTTCAGAATGCAAAAAACAAAAACCGCTTTGTCCGTTCAGAATGGAAAACAAAAATGTTTGATAATGGAGCTATCTTCACAGGACTTTTTGACTTAATATTTCAGAATGAAGATAAAACTTATACAATAGTGGATTACAAGTATTCAGAAAATTTAAATCCACAGAAATATTACAGCCAGTTGAACTGTTACAGAAAAACAGCATCAATGATATTTGAGATTCCTGAAAGTCAAATTGACTGTAAAATCTGGGATATAAAAAAAGGTGCTATTTTTCAAGTACCAGCCGACCATCAATAAAAAGTCCCTTTACACAACCAGTAAGTGTTCGTCCTTCAAACGGAGTAGCCTTTCCTTTGCTGTAAAAAAGTCTAGAATCAACAGTCCACTTTTCCTCTGGGTCAACAAGAGTCAAATCAGCATCGTATCCAGACTGCAAAAGACCTTTTTGCAATCCAAGAATTCTTGCAGGATTAGCGGACATTAGCTGAGAAAGACGCTTTGGATTAAACTGATTTTCCTTCACCAGAACTGTATTACACACTCCATACGCAGTTTCAAGTCCTGTAAAACCAGGACTTCCCGCCGCTTTATCTTCAAGAGTATGCGGAGCATGGTCGGTAGAAATAACATCCACAGTACCGTCACGCAAAGCTTCCAGAAGTGCAATTCTGTCTTCCTCGCTGCGAAGCGGAGGATTCACGAGAGCCCTGATATAAGGTTCTTCTGTTCCACAAAGTGCAAGATGATGAGGAGTTACTTCGCAAGTGACAGCGAAACCTGAATCATTTTTTTTAGCAGGAACAAAAGGGACTTCTTCTTCAAACGCCTGATAAGAAGCAACAGCCTCATCCGCAAAAAAGCATAAATCTTCATCCAGAACAGTGTTTTTTACTTCACGAATTGCCATAATTGCATTTGCAGTACTTACATGAGCCAGATGAACATGACATTCTGCCTGTTTTGCAATCATAATGTTTCTAGTCGTAGCCAAATCTTCTGCCAGCGCAAGAATTTCATTTGCTTTTGTCAGTTCCAAATCAATCTGATTTACCTTGTCAGAGATTTCTTCATCATCAAAATCAATTTCATCATATCCCCATGCAGAAAGTCCCGTTTCTTCCATAAGTTCAAGAGCTCTTTGCCGGAAAGGTTTTGCCATTTTTGCAAGACTCACATCTTCACAATGACAACTCACAACAATTCCTTTTTCACTGGCCTTTGTCATTCCTTCAAGCATAACAGAACTTTCAGGAACATCCCGCCCGTCTTCTGTAATCACAGGAATAAATTTTTTATCGATATAATCAAGATGACTTGTATCTTTACCATCAAAATTTTTTGTGATACTAACAGTTTGGAAAAGATGCGTAAGACCCAAAGCAGCCGCTTCACGTTCGATTTTCATGGCAGTATCAAAAGAAGAAACCACAGGATTTGTATTTGGCATAGCAACTACAGTTCCATAACCACCAGAAGCTGCCGCGTGAAGTCCTGTATTTAAATCCTCTTTTGCAGTTTGACCTGGATAACGCATATGAACATGCATATCAATAAATGCAGGCGTCAAAGTCAAATTTCTTGCATTAAAAAGCTCCAGAGGAAAATTTTCATCAATACCGTCCTCTTTCATTACAGCGCGAGCCATTTGTTCTACAGTATCAGCAGAAGTAAAATAACCCTGGAAAACCGAGCGGATTTTAGAATCAACAACAAGCAATGCTCCTGGAGTATCCATAGCTTCATCCAAAAGTCTTGCATTATAAATCAAAAGGCATTTATTCATACGTTTCCTCAGAAAACAAATATGCATTTTTTAAGTTTTTATATTTTGGGTGGCTTTTTGCTTCGCAAAAAAAGCGAGAAATGCATAGCATTTCTCGTCCCGAGTTTGCATTGCAAACTCGCGCTATTCGGGGTTCCGCTATCGCTCCAGCCGCTTCCCTCGCTTCGCTCAGTCCAGTGGCCGCCTTCGGCGCCCCTACTATCCTTGCCACGGTTTAAATGGGGACAGACCTTATTTTCCCCACAAAAAAAACTTTCGTCAAACGCACAGAATTTTATTTTTCACTTCCAGCAACATACAAAGTATCACAATATTCACATTTGTAAATTCCTTTTACTTTATCAGAAAGGATAAAAGTAGGCTTTACATAATGTTCAGTCTGCGTAATACAGCGTGGATTTTTGCAATTGAAAACCCCCTGAACTTTCGAAGGCAGAGACATGTTAATTTTTCTGACAATTTTTTCATTTTCAATTACATTTACACAAATATCAGGATCTATAAATCCCAAAACCGAATAATCAATGTTGATTATATTATCGATTTTGATTATATCTTTTTTTCCAGACTTTTCAGAAGGAACATTTTGAATCAGACAAGAAGTAAAAGGCGATTTATCAAGTCCAAGCCACTGATAAATTTTCCAGCCGCTGCCAGCACGAATATGATCAATTACAAGACCATTTTTAATAGTATTTACGTTCAACATATTAACCTCGAAAACTTGAAAATCTCATTACAACGAACCAGTAAGTTTTGCAATCAAAGCCATGCGCGCATACATTCCGTATTTTACCTGCTTAAAGTATGCAGCGCGAGGGTCATTATCTACCTCTGGAGTGATTTCATTTACGCGCGGGAGAGGATGAAGTACAATCATATTTTTTCTAGCCAAAGTCATTTTTTCTTTATCAAGAATATAACTATCTTTGAGACGGATATAATCCTGTTCATTGAAAAACCTTTCTTTTTGAACACGAGTCATATATAAAATGTCCAGTTCACCAATCACCTGATCAAGACTTTCCACAATCTCGTATTGCACACCAGCTGGTTCCAAAACATTTGTAATCAGATAATCAGGAACAGAAAGTTCTTTCGGACTAATAAAAATGAATTTATTGCCTTTAAAATGACGGAGAGCTTCTGCAAGAGAATGAACTGTTCTTCCAAATTTCAAATCGCCACAAAAACCAACTGTATGATTTTCAAGTGAACCCAAAAGCTGCCTGATAGTAACTAAATCTGTCATAGTTTGAGTTGGATGATAATGACCACCATCGCCTGCATTAATAATTGGACATGCCGAATATTTACTTGCAAGCAAAGCGGCTCCTTCTTTTGGAGTGCGCATTGCAATAATATCAGCATAACTTGAAACAACACGAATGGTATCAGCCAAAGTTTCACCTTTTACCGACGAAGTATTATCAGCATCTGAAAAACCTTCCACGCAACCGCCCAAACGAAGCATTGCAGCCTCGAACGAAAGCCTTGTTCTAGTGCTTGGCTCAAAAAAAAGTGTCGCAAGAATTTTCCCGCGACACACATCTTGAAACGATTTAGGATCAACAATAATCTGTTCAGCCAGTTTACAAATCTCTTCAATTTCAGAAACCGTTAAATCATCAGGCTGAATCAAATGACGACCAGTTAGCATAATGTAACACTCCGTATAAAAATTTTTACAATTATAACAAGAAACCCAAGTATTTTCAACAGATTTAGGGCAAACGCATTATAAAAAAATTAGTAATAATGCGCCATGCGTTTGCTCTGTGTATCTGTGAGGAACAATTATGCCTGTCATCAATTTCTCAAACAAATCTAAGTTAATAAGTTCGTTTAAAGAAGATAATTACAGGACTTACGCCACGCGAAGTAATCTGATTGCCTTTAAACGAAGCACCAATAGTGTCTTCAAGTTTTAATCCGCCGTCATCCATTTTGTATAGGAAATTAATCTCCTGCGAAGAACCCTCAAAAGTAAACGTAACAATTCCATCATAATCTTTTTTCAAGGTTTTAGAAAGAGAATATTTAATCTGAGCAGAACCATTGTTTTTTGAACCTGCAGGAATTACAGACGGCACAAGAAGTTTAAATCCAGTCCATTTAAACAAATTGTCTTCAGTAAACGAAAGTTTTCCATAACTTTGGCTTGAGTAAGGACCTTTATACCACAGATTCATCAATTCTTCACTTCGACGCTGCTTTTCTTTCGAAATAATCTCATTCAAATCTTCTTTTATCGTAACAAAATTCAAATCCTGAGGTTTTCCAGTTTCGTCAGTATAACGTACAACAATGTAATCTGCTTTTCGATAAATAATTTTAATGGAAATATTTTTCAATTCATATTCACGGTCATCAATTTTTGAATATCCCTCATAAATCCAGCTTTCATGAATTTTTTGAGTATTCAAAGAAACTTTTTTATTTTCTTCATCAATCGTGAATCTATAAGAAGGATGAATTTTTGACAAATCTATATCTTCCGAATCAATCAAACTTCTAAATTCTTCAGGATACCATACATTCGACACAATCAGTTTGTAAATCTCATCTTCCTGCACTTCATCAACAAAATCATTTCCACCAATTCTGTTGCCATTATCATCAGTTTCAAATAAATCAAGATTATATGAAAAACACCAGCCAGTCGTACCGTTGTCAGTCAAAATTTTATACCATTCTCCTGGAAGCGGTTTACCACCAGTCATAGGAGACTGTCCATTACCTTTATACAAAATTTTGATGATTTCGCCTTTACGCAAACGGTAAACCTGCTTTGCAGTATTAACAGGCTCTGCACGACAAGGAAGTCCATCAGTTTTTACATTAGCATAAGTTCTGGCATTTTCCTGATATTTCTCTTTTACGGAAGATAATTTGCTTTTTTTAACAGGTTCAGTCAACTGCCATAACGGAATTTCAATTTTTTGCTCATTTTCTTTAAGATTAAGATTTTTTCCTGCAATATAAACATGAGAAATATTTGATTTTATGTAAACAGGCAGCACATCCCCAGATTTAATCTCCTGCTCAGGATTATTCCACAGAACAACAGAATAACCAATCACCTTATCTTTACAGGAAATCAGAAAAAAACTGCTCAAAATGAATAAAAAAAATAAAATCCGTTTCATAAGACTACAACTGAACTCCAGTTTTAATTTTTTCGTTAAATCTTTCAAGTTTTTTGCCTTGCAAAGGATTTTCCTTACCGTCTAAAACAGCACGCAAAGCGTCCATTTCCTCACCACTAAAATTCACACCTTCATTCATATGATTGATAAAACTTTCAGTAGCCATAGGAGCAACTTTTTTACAGATTTCAAGCAAAACTTGTGCATAAACACGAATTTCATATTGAGCGTGAGAATCAAGACGCAATTTCAAAAAGTGAAAAAGATTATGCAAATCCATCTGCCAGTAAAATTCCGTATACAAAGACAAAGGAAGATTAATTCTGGCAATCTCTCGTGCAAGACCAGCATCAATCAGTTCAGAATAATTCTCGTAAGCTTCTTTCTGACCTTCTGACAATTGCTGAATTATTTTTTCAGCAGTCTGTTTATCAAAAGCTTCAGATGCACGACCTTGTTTGTTATTTACACTTTGAGGCGAAACCTTATCTTCCTGAGGAACATAAAATTCCTCTTTCATAATAGAATAACGTCCAGAAACTTCGTTCATTCTTCCCATGCGGTGACGAACCCACTGACGGGCAACAAAAATCGGCATTTTTACATGAAAAGTCATAACAACCTGTTCAAAAGGAGAAGTATGCTGATGACGCAAAAGATAATCAATCAAAGCACCATCCTGACTGACAGTTTTTGTTCCTTCACCATAAGAAACCCTTGCAGACTGAACAATTCTCTGGTCACCACCAAAATAATCAACAAGACGAACAAAACCTTTATCTAAAACAGGAAATTCCTTATCCAAAATAGCCTCAGCTTCAGGAACAACACAATGAGCCACTTTTTTCCTCCAAAAATCAAAAATAAAAACCTTCTTTAGGGACACATCAAACGCAATCAAATATGATGATATAAAGATATGCATAAAATTGTATATTAAAACAAGGCTTTTTTCAATCAATAAACATTAATAAACATTAATTTACAAACAGATTTTTTTACAGGGGGCTTGGGGGATTTCCCCCAGGAGAAGGGGTAGCGGAAGGCACGACAAAGCGAAACAAAACTTCATAACCTGACAGGAAGCCTTTTACAAAATTTTGTTTCGCGACTCGTGACTGGAGCGAGGGGAAGGCTTTCCCCTCCTCTCATTTTATTTTGCTAGTTATTGTCTGGAGTTTCAGTTTCTTCTGCAGGTGCATCTTTTACTTCTACATCATCAGATTTAACGACGATTGCTTTTTTATTTGAAACGATTTCTATAAGAATGATGACAGCACCAGCCACAATTGCCACGATTCCAACGATTCTAAAAATCACTTTTGCTAATGCATTTGGTGTAAGAATAATCAAAAAGACAGCTATTGCTAAAAGTCCAAGATTTTCCAGGAAATATTTTTTTCTGTTTACTTTCGAGTCTTTAAGTAAAGCCGCAGCATAAAATCCCAAAATCGCAGAAACAATCAGATATCCGACAAGAATCCAAATCATTACTGTCCAGGCGGCATTTCCAATTGCCAAAGGAAAAGCTACTGCACTCACACCAACAACAATACTCACAATTCCTTTAATCATGAGTGAAAGTTCATAAGATGAATTTTCTAAAATTGTTCTGGTAAATTTTAACGAATAAATGCCGTAAGCAATGGAAGCAAGTCCTAGCAGGATTACCACAACTTTAAACCAAAATGTGGGAAAAATAATCACAAGCAATCCTAGAACTGCAAGTCCAATTCCTGTAAACAAATTCCAATTCTTCATAAATACCCCCATCTGCTATAGATAAAATCAAATTGAAAATAATTTTAGTTACTTTTTTACAAGGGAGTTTTTATACAGTTTTCTTTCAAAAAAACAAACAACTCCCTTCCAAATCTAAATCTGTGATAAAAATTTCTTTATGACATTTTTTTTCACATACTTTATAAGTATAATTTATTTCTATTTTTTTATAAAGTCAAATAAAAAAAATTAATATATTTTTTTATTTTTATTTAAAATCCTGTTGACACAAAGAATAAAAAAGTATATATTAATACTCAC
>CAMBMW010000048.1 GCA_945868875.1 uncultured Treponema sp. | reverse complement strand
GTAAATAAAGTTGGTGACTCTGTTACAGCAGTGAAGAAATACCTTGGAATTCTTTCTACTTCATCTTGCATATAATTGATTCCCCACTTCTTTTATATTTTACTTCGTTATTGCAACTCAAAAACTTCATTCAGCTTACTGACAACGGCTGACTTTCTCAACTTTATCTTTTCTGGCGTCCATGTAATTTCTGCAAGAATCTGCTGAGTCATATTGAAAGAAGTTGCTATATTATCTTTTTTGCCGTAAGCTTCTTTTTATCAAATGAATAGTTCTGGGCCTGAATATTTTTCCGTAACGAAAGCGGAGTCAGATTTTCATTATTTGGATCAGAACTGAAAATTGAAATTAAATTCTTAAGTTCTACTAATAACTTTTCTTCCATAAAAACCTCAAAAAATATATCTTATATTAAGAAACCGAACATATCTTCATACAGTTCTTTTCAGTTCAGCGGAAAATACAAAAATTTACAATTGTCGTCATAATCAGGAACTGCATATTCAAAAAAGAGTTTATCATCTATATTTTCAATTTCCTGAAAGCCGAGTCTGTTTTTATAATAACTGATTAACTTTGGTGTATTTATTGAAAATACAAATAAATCCTGCAACGCCAGGTATTTCTGTGCGTTTTTCACACACGGAACAATATGATTCCAGAAAATAAATTCACCAGTTTTTACAGATAAACTATCTTGTGAATTAATTGTTTTATATCGTTCGTCAACAGCAAAATGTGTCAATTCAATCGCCGGAATCAAAAAAGAACTCTCTTTATCATTGTACGGCAAGGTTGCAGCCTTCAATGAATAAAAAGCGACCAGATTATCAGAACCTTTTTCTCTAACTAAAAAAGTTTTATTCAGTAACTGCTTTTGATGCTTCTTTGCAAGCTTAACTAAATATCTAGTCAGTTGAAATTCTTCATGTTGAATTCTAAAAGATTTCAGTTCATACGAGTTCAGTTCTTCTGATAATTCTTCTATATAAAAAGGAGAGTTTATCATCTACTAAACGGAGCAAGAGGTTTATATTTTTTTACAAATTCTTCTGAACGATTATTCACGGTTGTCGTATATTCATTTTTTACAGGCTTGGCGTTCAAAATCTGTGTAATTGCTTTCTTTCCTTCTTTGCCTTTAAATACGATAGCCCGTACATTCATAGCATGCATAATTCACCTCCCATAAAAAGTCAAGAAGATTGTTTCAACAATCGATTGACTTTTTACGCTGTTCCGTAATGTAATGAGGAACAGCAGTTCAATAATAAGTTTGCAACGCAAACTTTTGGTAAGATAAAGCCGCGCTATTTTAGCGGTTTTATCTTACACTCCTGTTAGATACAAATATATAATTAAATTTATATTTTACTCATTTCCAGCAAAAATCAACACCCACCTTCTCCCTTTCTGGCAAGTCGTAAAATAAAAAAAAGGCTTCCATAATGGAACAGAACTCTCCCTGTTATCCCGAATTAGGTGGATGCTGCACTTTTTTACGCACCTAACGTGCCTCATAAATAGTCTGCAACTAATGTCGCTTCATAATATTGCAGAACATAAAATCTGTCAATGTTTAATCCGTGAACATTCTGCTTACAAAACCTCATCCTTGCACCCATACAAAAAAATGCGCTCTAGTCTAAAACTTCAACATCTTCATAAAAAAGGTCAAAATGTTTTACGTCAGGGTTCAAACAGAACACAATAGTAATACGCTTGCGTTTTTTGTTTACTTTAAAAATTTTTCCTTCAAGTCCAACTAGCGGACCAGAAATAACACGGATTTTTTTTCCCGGAAGAAGTGGTAGTTCAAAACTCCTTTACAATCATAAAACTATAGATTTATTCTGCATAATATCTAACAAATCAATACAACCAGCTTTTATAAGAGATTCATTGATTCCACTTTCGTTTAATTCACCGGCAATACAAAATTCATTTTCTTTTATTACAGGAACAGGATTCTTTATTTCAGGTTGAATTTCAAAAACAACATTATTTTCTTTACAGGCATATTCCAAAAGAAATTTTATGTAGCTGTTTCCGAACAATATAACTTTTGTTTTTCCACTTTGTTTTGCTTTTAAAATTTCATCAAGTATAATCTGATTATAACTATTTGCAATCTCAAAAGTCCGCTCAACAAATTTTTTTCCGCGCTTTGTAAGTTCATCAATACCGTCCGCAGTAAGTGCATAAGACAACTTTCTTTTGTTTACATTTGAAAGCATTATCCAGCCGCGTTCCACAAAACGTTTAATAACTGCGTTCATAAGACCAGATGACATTTGTGCATTTTCTGCCAAAGTTCGCTGACTTGCAAGGGGTTGAGTTTCAAGAGTTTTTGCTATGCTTCCAAGAACTGCAACATCATTACAATTAATCATATAACTACTCTAAAATGTTTTCTCTAAACATTATATTCTTTAACTAATATTTTGTCAAAATAAGATAAAAAAGGGGGACAGACATTGATTAATCCGATTTCGTATTATTATAATTCTTGCCTCAGAAAAACTCAAAGTTCAACGCAAATAAGATTTTTTTTTAGACTACTCTACAGTAACTGATTTTGCAAGGTTTCTTGGTTTGTCAGGGTCATAACCGCGCTGAATTGCACAATAGTATGCAAAAAGCTGTGTCGGAATAACAGTGAGTAAACTTGCCAGAGTTGAAGAACAGTCTGGAATCTGGAAAACTTCGTCTGCTTTTCCGGTGAACGCTCCAGTTTTATCCTGTGTGATTACAAGGACTGTTGCTCCTCGACTTTTTACTTCAACCATATTTGAACCGATTTTATCATAAAGTTCAGGCTCGCTTGCAATTGCAACAACAAGTGTTTTTTCATCTATCAAAGCGATTGGACCGTGCTTCAATTCACCTGCAGCAAATGCCTCAGAATGCATGTAAGAAACTTCTTTCAGTTTTAAAGCAGATTCCAATGAAGTTGCACTGTCAAATTGGCGTCCAATATAAAAAATC
The DNA here is from genome assembly GCA_945868875.1 of uncultured Treponema sp. Taxonomy (GTDB): domain Bacteria; phylum Spirochaetota; class Spirochaetia; order Treponematales; family Treponemataceae; genus Treponema_D. The sequence goes on along the minus strand of CAMBMW010000048.1, from coordinate 11,504 downwards.
TTATCTTTGTTAAATTGCTGACTTGCAAATTTTTGAATTGTTTCCTTCCCATCCAAAATTTTCTGAATTTTTTCAGGAATTGATTCAAGTTCTGTCAAAAGTTTTACAGACTCTTCTTCAGAAAGTGTACCACGCAATTTTCCAGCTTTGATTGCCAAAAGGAACATACATAAAACTTGTGTAGTATACGCTTTTGTTGATGCAACAGCAATTTCAGGACCTGCCAAAGTGTAGATTACATCATCAGCTTCACGACTCACAGTTGAACCAACACAGTTTGTGATAGCCACAACTTTTAATCCGTTTTGTTTGGCAAGACGCAAAGCACTAAGCGTATCAGCAGTTTCTCCCGATTGAGAAACAACAATGAAAATATCATCTTTATCCAGAATAGGATTTCTGTAGCGGAATTCTGACGCAACATCAACATCTACTTTCATACGTGCAATTTTTTCAAAAGCATATTTTGCAACCACTCCAGCATGATATGCAGTTCCACAGGCTGTAATCACAACACGACTAGCTTTTTTCCATGCATCATCCATCTTGTTTTCTTCAAAATAAACATCAGTTGGATTTCCATTTCCATCTTTGATGATTCTTGGACGCATTGTATCTGTTAAACCTTTTGGCTGTTCATGAATTTCTTTAATCATAAAGTGTTCATAACCGCCTTTTTCTGCAGCATCCATATCCCATTCAACATGACTTGGCTCTTTGATGATTTTTTCACCTTCAAAATTGAACAAATCAACATGATCTGTGTACAAAACTGCAAGTTCTTTTTCTCCAAGGTAATAAACATCACGAGTATGTTCCAAAAGTGCAGGTACATCAGATGCAATAAAGTTTTCGTTTTTTCCAAGCCCAATTACTAAAGGACTTTCTTTTCGGCAACAAATAACTCTGTCTGGGAAATCTTTGCAAACAACACCAAGTGCATAAGAACCTTCAACAACATGAAGCACCTCAAGTACAGCCTTGAAAATATCTTTATATTGTTTATAAGCTTTATCAATCAGATGAACAACAACTTCTGTATCAGTTTGGGATTTAAAAACCACACCTTGCGCCTGAAGTTTAGCTTTAAGTTCCGCATAATTTTCAATAATCCCGTTATGAACAATTGAAATTGAACCGTCCATACTTGTATGGGGATGACTATTTGTATCACTTGGCTCACCGTGAGTTGCCCATCGTGTATGCCCTATTCCAACAGTTCCTTTTATAACTTCATCTGCAATTTTTTCTTCCAAAAATTTCAAAGCACCTTTGCATTTCCTCACAATAATATCGTCATTTTCGATTATTGCAATTCCAGCACTGTCATATCCGCGATACTCAAGCTTTTTCAGAGCGTTTATCAAAATCTGTGATGCATTTTTACATCCAATATAACCTACAATACCACACATAGTGACATTCTCCCGTTTGATACATAGAAGTTTGCAAAGCAAACATAATTATATTTTTTTCTTGCAGAAAATATTATATTTCCGTCTTCAGTTTCATTATTGTTCAGAAACTTCTTCCTTTTTTGATGATTCTTCAAGCTGCTTACAGTGCATTTCGCCATTTACAATTTCGTAGAATTCTTTTCCGTCCATTGTTTCAATTTCCATAAGGCGGTTTGCAATATATTCAAGCAAATCTTTATGTTCATTCAAAATTTCCAGAACATGATTGTAACGTTCTGCCATAACTCTTGCAATCTCGCTGTCAATGTAATTCTGAGTTTCTTCACTGTACTCACGAACAAGGCTAGGTTCTCCGCCACGATTTCCAAGAACACCTTTTCCAAGTGTCATATTTTTGAATTTATCTGACATTCCAAAATCGGTAATCATGCGTTTAACCATCTCAGTAGCACGTGCAATATCGTTTGAAGCACCAGTAGAAATATCACCAAGAATGATTTCTTCGGCAGCACGACCACCAAGACAGCAGTCCACTTCGTTTATCATATCTTTATATGTCAAACAGAATTTTTCTTCGTTTTCTTCGCGATATTGAGTAAATCCGCCAATACCATGAGAACGTGGAACAACTGTGATTTTATTTACAGGTTCGTGATCTGGTGTGTATGCTGCAACAAGAGCATGACCAGTTTCATGAACAGAAGTTAATCTCATTTGCTTTTTATTATCTTTGCGAGATTTTTTCTTTAATCCAATGCTTACTTTATCAATTGCTTCATTAAAATCTTCCATTGTAACTTTTTTTCGTTTATTTCTTACAGCAAGAAGAGCAGCTTCATTTACAACGTTTGCTAAATCAGCACCAGCAAAACCAGTTGTACCGTGCGCAATAGATTCAAAATCAACATCAGAATCAAGTTTAACATTTTTTGAATGAATTTTAAGAATATCCTCACGTCCTTTTACATCAGGTTTTTCAACTGGAACCTGACGGTCAAAACGACCTGGACGTAAAATTGCAGGGTCAAGTACATCTACACGGTTTGTTGCTGCAAGAATAATCAACCCTTTATCATTATCAAAACCATCCATTTCTACAAGAAGCTGGTTCAAAGTCTGCTCACGTTCATCATTACTGCTAAAACCATTTGAACGACTTTTTGCAAGGGCATCAATTTCATCAATAAAAACAATACAAGGAGCTTTTTCTCGAGCCTGTTTAAACAAATCCCGCACTCGGGAAGCACCCACGCCAACAAACATTTCTACAAAGTCAGAACCAGAAATACTAAAGAATGGAACACCAGCTTCTCCAGCAACTGCACGGGCAAGCAAAGTTTTTCCAGTTCCAGGATCACCAACAAGCAAAACACCTTTTGGAATTTTTCCACCAATATCAGTATATTTCTTTGGTGATTTAAGAAAATCAACTACTTCCACAAGTTCTTCTTTTGCCTCATCTACGCCGGCTACATCAGCAAAACGAGTTTTGATTTTTCCTTCGCCCACAACTTTTGCACGACTGTTTCCGACTGTAAAAATACTACCGACACCACCGCCGCCTCCGCCCATTTTGCGGAAAAGAAAGAAATAAAGCAAAAAGATGATTCCAAACGGAATAATCAGATTAATGAGAAGCTGCAGAAAATAATTATTTGATTTTTCGGCAACTTTATATTTTACATTTTTTTCATCAAGCAAATCCAACAGTTTTTGAGTTATGATTGCCGTTGTCTTATACTGAGTTCTTGACTCTTTTACACCGCTGAGTTTAATTCCCTTTGCATCATCATCCTCAGAAAGAAACAAATTTGAGTAACCAATCAGATAATTTTCACCAATCACTACTTCAACAATTTCACCAGAGGAAATCTTATTCTTGAATTCAGAATAATCGATGATTCTTCCACCTGATTTTTGTGATGATATAAAATTCAACACAATCATAACAAGCAAGGAAATTGCCAGAATTGTAAAAAACAGGCTGAAAGGGTTTTTCTTTTTATTTTTATCATCATCATCCTTATTTGAATTTTTCTTTGGACCTTCAAATTTAAAAAAGTTGAAAGGATCATTTTCATTATCATTCGAATCTTTTTTAGTTCTTTTTTCTTTGTCCTGATTTTCTGCCATAACCTGTTCCTAAAATTTTTTTTCAAAAAATAAAGAATTCCAGTATTTAAAATCTGATAACAATATAATTCCAATTCATTCAGATAAAAAAATCACCTGGAATAAAGCTTTTCTTTTGCTTTATATAATATAGTAAAGATTTGTTTTTTTTTCCACTTATTTTATATTTAAATTTTGCATAAATGTATAAAAATTTTGTTAAAGTTTTTTTCTGAGTTTCCGACAAACTAAGAGTAGTAAAATAATTTAGATTTGGGAAAATTTTTGTTTGGGAGGAATAATTCTAATATGGCTTATCAAAATGCATATTCTGCTTATCAAAAAAACAATGTAAGTACCGCAAGTCAAGGTCGTCTTGTTGTTCTTCTTTATGAAGGAGCTGTAAAACATCTGACAGCTGCAAAAAATCTGTTTGGTCAGGAAAACAAACTTAAACCTAATCAGATTGAGCAGTTTGGAATTCATATTCAAAAAACACAAGCTATTATTACTGAACTTCAGGTTTCTCTTGATATGGAAAAAGGCGGGGAGATTGCAAAAAACTTGATGTCACTTTATCTATTCTTCAATGAAGAACTTATGAATGCAAACATAAATCAAGATAAAGAAAAAGTATCTTCAGTTTTAAAAATGATGTCTGATTTAGCTGATGTCTGGCGAACAATTGCAAACAGTACAGCAAACGCACCTGCCACAAAAGTTCCAAACGCAGTAAATATTGTTGGATAAATTTAGATTCGAATTTGGTTCGTCTTTATCACCAAAACACAATAAGATATTTTGTTTGAACGAACCGAGAGTTTTTTAACTATGATGCTGAACTTGAAAAAACGAGGTCTGTCCCTGTTTTCTTAGTTGCTTCAAGGAACGAGAGGTCTGTCCCTGTTTTATGCCTGTTTTATGCTCGAACTATACGAGGTCTGTCCCTAGTTTATGTTGTTGGATAGAAAAAACGAGGTCTGTCCCTGTTTTATGCTTGAAAAAACGAGGTCTGTCCCTGTTTTATGTCTGGAGGAAAAAATGGAAAAAATTACACAGGAAGAACTTAATGAAAGAGTTGCCATACTCAAAAGATTCAGAAGTTTGCTTGAACAGCAAAGAAATAAATTCAGAGAATATCTGACAGTTTTAGAAAAACAACAGGATTCTATCAATGATGAAAATACTGAAAAACTTCTTGCTCATACTGAAATTGAACAGCAGGTTGTGCAAAATCTGTCTAATCTGCAAAAAGTGATTGTTCCAATGACAAAAATGTACAATTCTATAAACGGAAAAACTGATGCTTTGGAAGACCAGGAAATCAGTCGTATCCAGAATGAACTGTCTGATTTGCAGGCAAAAGTTCTCAAACAAAACGAAATCAATCGTGAATTATTACGTGTACATGTTGATATTTTGCGAAAACAGATTACAAATTTCAAAAATCCTTACAGAAATAATAGAAGTGTTTACGCAAACACACAAAGTCACAAAATAGCAACAATGGTTCAGGTAGAAGTGTAATTTTGAAGAATTCAAAACCTTTTCCAAAAAAAATCAGTTTTCTTGCAGCGTTTGATAAAAATTTTGTGATAGGAAAGTGCGGAAAAATTCCATGGAATTTATCAACAGAACGTAACAGGTTTAAACAGATTTGCAGCGGAAAAAAAATCATAATGGGACGAAAAAGTTTTGACGAAATAGGACACGCACTTCCCTACTGCACAATAATCATCGTTTCAAAAACACTCAAAACTGCACCAGAAAAATGCCTTCTGGCACAAAACCTAAAACAGGCATTTTCTTTTTATGACAAAAACGAAGAAGTGCTAGTTGCAGGTGGTGGCGAAATTTATCATCAATTAATAGAAGAAACTTCAACAATCTATGCAACCTTAATAGAAGAAAACTACGAAGGAGACACTTTTTTTCCAAAAATTGATTTTTGTGAATGGCAAAAAAGCAATATTGAAAATCATGAGGAAAATGGCATAAAATATCAATATTTTACTTTGACACGTAAGGCGCATCAATAGTAATCACACAATTTACATCATTGTACTTTTCTTTAATTGCCCCGCAAATCTTATTTTTCAATTCTTCATCAGACATTTTAAAATCAAAAGGCTTAACAACATCAAAAATCAGATTTGGGTGAGTGATGCCTGGAACCATTCTCACATCGTGAAACATCAATTCTGAACTGATAGCAGCAATTTCTTCTTTTACAGTTTTTTTCAATTCGATAAGACGTTCATTTGATAAATCAACAGGGTCTGAATGAATAACAACATGACAATTGAATTTTTTAGCGATGTCAGCTTCTGCATTGTCGATAACATCGTGCATTTCAAAAACATCCATATTTCCAGGAACTTCAGCATGAAGACTCACCATCAATCTGCCAGGACCATAATCATGAACTACAATATCGTGAACACCACAAATAGGCGCATGATCCATTGTTTCTTTTTCAATGGCATGCACAAAATCACAAGAAGGAGCAGCACCCAAAAGCGGTTCAATTGTTTCAACAGCAGATTCATACCCGGTTTTCATAATCAAAACGGCAACAATAATTCCGCCAATGCCATCCACTGGAAGAGAAGTAAATCTTGAAGAAACAATGGAAATGATAACAATTACGTTAGAAATCATATCGGCAAGACTGTCTTTTGCAGTTGCCTCCATTGCTACAGAATTAATTTTTTTTGAAATCGAATGATTATAGATATACATGTAAAGTTTTATAAGAATAGCAAAAACCATGACGATAACAGGGAAAAGCCCGCCTTCCACAGGAGATGGATTTCTAATCGCATTTATAGATTCTTTCAGGAGTTCAAACCCCATCAATAAAACCAGAAAAGAAATGATTAACCCGGAAATGTATTCAAGACGACCATGCCCGAAAGGATGTTCAGTATCAGGTTTTTTAGCAGAAAGTTTGAATCCCAACAACTGAATCAAAGAAGAACCTGCATCAGAAAGGTTATTAAAAGCATCTGCTACCATTGCCACAGAAGCTGCAATAGTTCCAAAAATAATTTTTAAAAGAAACAAGATAATGTTCAAAAATATTCCAAACGCTCCACACAAAATTCCATATTTCTGACGAACAGTCTGGTTTTCATAATCTTTTGAATCTTTAATAAAAATTTTTGCAAGCAAAGAAATCATTTGTTATCAACTCCAAGATGCAGTCGAAAAATTAATTTACAAAAAAGTAAACATCACAAGTTCACACTGCAGACTATAAATTTGCAGTATATGGTATTTAAAAAAGATTTTCAATAATAAAATTTTTCATATTTTGCAATTTATTGTAGAAAATATAAATGAGGGGGAAGTCTCCCCCTCGCTCGCACTTCGTTGCTCGCTACCCCTTCTATATGCAAAGTTAAAACTTAAGTCCCACAATTTTCATATACAGGCTTTCTCATCTTTTTACTATCAGAATACACTTTTTTGACGTTTTAGAATTCTTCGTTGGAAATTGCAAAATCCAGCTCTTCAAGGGTAATCCCGTATTGGGCAAAAATTTCTTTTAGTCCTGCAAGCTGTAAAGTCGAGACTTTATCGTTTTTCCTGAAAGTAAGATTTTCGTTTTCAAAAAAGATATTCAGCATTTCTCTGGCGGAAATTGTATTATTAGCGGTAAAATTTGTGCTTAAATTCATGATAGGGAATTCAAAATAATTGTTGTCCATTTTGACTTCCCTAATACCGTCTTTTGTTTTTATTTCGTAAGTTCCATTAGTGTAGCCGTTTCCAATATGAATTCCTGCCCGCACTGTTGAACGCACGGCATCAACATTTTTTCTGTAATAGATTACAGCATAATTGTCGTCTTCGTTTCTGTTCAGGAAGACTAAATCGTAGTCTTTATCTTTTCCGTCTGTTGACCCCAGTATATACCATTTGTTTGCAGGAAGTTTTTCTTTGCCGTCCAGATAGTTTTTAACATCGCTATTTAATAAAAGTGTCCGTTCTGTGTATGGCGCTTTTATGAATACTCGTGTACTCCCATTTTTTTCAATCTGGATTTGAAGAGATCTTATGTTTCCATCTGGGAAAAGATTTTCATTTGTATATATTGCAGAAAAATTTTCTTGATTTTCAAATTGATAAACAACATTTTCGTCAGAAAAATCGCCATAGCGTTCATGGAGGTATTCCAAAGAAGGATTTTTTATTTCCAGCTCATCAACAACTCCGTATAGCCGGTTGTTGTAAAAATAAAGCCGGGTGGAATTTACACTGCCATGTCCATAGAATTCTGGCTGAATGCTGTCACTCGAAGATTTATATCCATAATAATATACTGAGCCATTTTTCCTTATCGGATAACCTTCAAGTTTTGAAGCATCATCAAAAGTCATTCCCCAATACAAATCTTCGTAACCAAATCGTGTGTCCATTGTTCCAGAAAATGGAATATCAATTTTTTTATTAGGAATACTGTTTACAATACTACTAACCATAAAACTCATACAACTCGTATTCATAAAAGCTGAAAAAAAGATTAGCAGAAATAAAAATGTTTTATACATTGCCTTTTTCATATTAAAATTCCTCGTTGCCGATGGCATCAAAAATTTCCTGCTTTGTTAAACCGTTTGCCTCTACAGTTTCCCAAAATCCCATGGTCTGAAAGCGGCGAACATTGCCATCATGTCTTATTGTAAGATAATTATTGTCTTCAAAAAGATTTATAAAAAACCTTGCACTTTCGCCTTTGTTGTAAGAAAAATAAAACCAGTTACTTCCATCTTTCCAGCCTGTGTCTTTTGACCATTTTGCATTGTTAAACCTTTTTGAAACAGTTCCCTTTGTTTCTGTCTTAAAATCATAAGTTCCATAAGACATCCCTCCCCAATTTACTCCTGCCCTTACAAGGGATTTAGAAGGAACATCGTTTTTATCATATCCCATAAAAAGAAATTCATTCTGAGGACCTTTTAAAGTGAATATGTAGGTTGTGTAACCGTCAAACTCGTTTCTGCTGGTCTGGCAAACCCACAAACTGTTCTGCGGCTTTTTTGCAGCTGCTGATGACGAAGATTTTTTAGAAGAACCGGAATTTCCACTGGCAACTCCCTCAAGATAGGAATCTTTTGTTATGTTTGTCCGGCTCATGGCACAGATTTCACCACTTTCTACATCCACAACCCTGGCACTTACCGTGTAACCGTTTTCGATTTCCTTGATTGTTCCATAGCAGACATATTCAACGCCGGCAATGTTACCGATATTTGCCGCCTGGCTTTCGTTTACAAGCCCAGAGGACTGAAGTTTCTGCTCGTTCAGGATTTTTTCAAGATTGTCCCGTTCAATTATTTTAACTTTGCCCGTATTAAAAACAGACTCTGTAAGGGCATCGGTGATGTATTTTTCAACTGAAGAATTTTGATTATCTGTCGAAAAATCCAGGAACGCATAAGACGCTTTTTCGCCTTTTTTCGGTTCCTGCAGAAGTTTTTGGGCAAGACCGTCAAACTGTTTTACAAAATCCGAAGAATTTGTTGAATCAGATGAATTTGCAGAATTACTTCCATCTGTAATCTGACCGGTTAGTTTTCCAAATATATTCCAGTCAAAAATAAAAGTTAGAATTCTTGTAGTACCATCCATAATAAATGAAGCAGTTAAATTATTATCTGCTCCAAAAGCAAAAAAGGCTCCATCTGAAGAACCTGACGAAAGAATATTTTCGCCGTAACGAGATTTTAAAGTCTGAATACTAAAGTTTTTTCCTTCCAGCGACTCGCATACACAAAAAAGTTTTTCTTTGTAGTAACAAAATACAAGAAGATTTAGATTTTTTTCATTTGTTTTTACATGGTAAAAATCAACTTTTTCAGAAAATTTCGCTTGCAAAATATTTACATCTTCCCCAGTCAGCAACGAAAGTTTGTATCCTTTTTTCTGAGCATCCTTAACAGTCGTTCCCCAGGCTAAATCCTTATATCCGTTTTCAATTTTAATGGGTGCTGCAAAAACTCCTGCACAAATCACCGAAAAAACAAAAAAAACTGAAAACAATTTCTTAAACCTATTTTTCATTTCATACTCCCATAAAAACACCGCGTTTGCGGCAAGCATGCTTCAAAAACTCAAATTTGAATATTTTTAATATCATTCTCCACAGCAAGTTTTGCCCTGCGTTCTGCCGTAGCTGCATCAAACCCTGCCGCCTTATTGAGTTTACGGCTCACAGAAAAAACTGTCCTTTTACCGCCATTTTCACCATTTACAGATTCTCCGTTACCAGATTTTGTTATTTCCAAAGAATAAGACGGATAAAGTTCCACAGTATTTGAAGTTTTGACAGCTGAACCAAAATCAACATTTACCGCACACCTGTAGCAACCTTCTTTTTCTGACTCAGAAACAGTAAAGCCTGTCTGCGAAAATAAACCGGACAAAGCAGTTTTGACCCGACCGTCAAAATCCCCCTTTACCTGCACATTGATAACAACTTTTGGCTTTAATTCTGCAAGAGTTTCATCAGACTGTTTAGAAAGCACATCAACCTTTTCATAAACAGCACATTTCTGAGGATTTACAGCCCTTGCAAAATCATAAACTTCATAAAATTCCGCCAGACATTTTCTTGCCCGGTTAATAGAACTGATTTTTTCAAAATTGTCTTCTATAAGAAGAGAGCGTTCATACGCTGAAGGAAAATTTCTGGCAGCAGATTCAAGCTTTGGCTTTACATAATTAAAAGCCTTTGTCCTGTCTATGTAACCAACTACACAGTACATTCCGTGATATTCAGAATAAAATGGATTTGTGTATTCAGTGCAAAACATAAGATTATCCGTTTCCACAGTAGAATCCTGAAAAACAGAATAATCATCATTTGAGACAGTGTAATTAACCGAACTGGTTACCTGGGATTTTATAAATTCAGAAAGAGTTTCTGCAGCCTTGTTTTTTGCAGCCTCAGGATTTCCACCAAAGGCAAAGGCTGAAAGATACTGACTTGAAGGAAAAACAGAAAGCCTGCCTTCATCTGTCATCCATACAGGCGAAGCAGGTTTTTCTGATTTCTCTTCAGTTTTCTTTTTTGATTTACAAAATGCTCCCAAACAGGCAAGCAGCAGAACAAAAAATAAAACTGATTTTTTCATTAGAGTTTCTTTACAGTGCTACATCAAGAAGAATGCCAACGCCAGTTTCCAGAGCTTTCATCCAATCTAAATCAGAAGTAGCCTGAGAGGTCTGTGGAGATGCAGGGTTGGATGCAGCAGCCTGAGCGTTGTCAAGCTTTTCAGAAATTTCTTTGAGAATTTCAGTATCGGATTTTTCTTTTGAAACGGCAGTATCGTTATAAAGACTCTGGATTGTCTGTGCCATCTTAACCTGAGCTTCGCTATCTGGAATTGCTGGAATCACCTGGCTTAAAAAGCCTTTTAAAGTATTCGCCCAGTTTTCTTTTGAGATTTTATAAACACTGTAACAGAGGAATTCTTTTGACTGAGAACCAGTCTCTTTGTTTACTGTAAGAACTTCCTGATAAAACTGAGTTACAAGTTCGTGACCAGAAAGGTCTACTTTTGCAAGTGTTGCTGCATTTGAAGTGGCTTCGGTGTAGCCGTCATTATTAAGCGTTGCAGCAGCTTCAGAAACAACTTTTGTCTTAAGTTCTTCTGCACGCATAGCATTGTAATTAACCCGGGAAGCTGCCATAGAAGAATCCCGTGATTTTGTGGAAGCAACAGAATATTTTACAACATAATCTGCCGTAATACCGAACTCCTGACGAACAAGAGTGTCGTTGCCTTTAACAAGTTTTTTAAGCCATTCAGGTTTGGCTTCGCCATCAAGATTTCTGTTTGACCAGTCCACAATTTCCTGAGTAGTGGTAACAGAATCGCTAACTTTAGTTGAAGTGTCTACCTTAGTAGATGCACACGCCCCCCGCAGGGGGGGGGAGGGGAGCGCGGGGGCCGAGGCGAGGAG
>CAMBMW010000047.1 GCA_945868875.1 uncultured Treponema sp. | reverse complement strand
CCTGCACACATTGGACAAACATTAAAATCATTTTTCATTTAAAACACCTCATTGTTATCGCATCTGCCAGCGATTCAGATTTTTTTATAGTTTGAACTATCAACGGAACTATCAAAGGAATTATCGCCTTGATTTTTGCAAAAACTCCTTTTGTTTTTCCCAATGCTCCCCGAATCACTTGAGTTTTTATAATTGAAGAAGCTTCATCTATCAAAACTGGAATAAATCTAAAAACAATTTCTACTATTATAATAAAATATTTTACAGGAATTCTGATGATTTTTAATGGAAAAAGGAGAATGTTTAATCCATCGATTAAGTCGTACTCTGGTGTTGAAACAAAAAAAGCAGAAATGCATCCAAGTGCAGAATATGTGCGCAAGATAGAAGCCAGACAGAATAAAAGTTTTGATTTTGTAACATAAAACCACTTGAGGCTGATGTATGCTTTTTCGCCTTCGAGAGGAGCTTTTAAAACCAACTGAATTATTGTAAAGAAAAGCAAAAAAGGAAGAATTTTCAAATAGGAGCTGATAAGATTTTTGATTTTGAGATTTGAAATCCTTGCATAAATAACTGACAAAACAAACATTAATGTGCAAACCGGAATATTTCTTGAAGAAAGTGTCAGTACAAACATAACTAGAAAAATAATAATTCTAAAGAAAGATGGGATTTTTTCTATTAATGATTTTTTTCTGTTTGTTCCGGAAACTGCGGCTGAAACTGCACGAAGATTTGAAAGAAGCTTTACTGAGCTGCACACTTTCTGCTCGCAAAGCAATTCATTTTCTGTTGATTTTTTTTCTGGCTGATTTTGCTGATTTTGAAAAGCATCATTTGAATCATAAACAATTCTACCCTGTTCCATTTTGATTTCTCTGTCGCTAAAATCTGCTTCATCCATTTTGTGAGTACTAAAAAGAATTGTTTTTCCATTTTTGGCAAGTTTTTTCATCATCATCAAAACTTCAAACCTTGCGTTACTGTCAAGTCCGGCTGTAGGTTCGTCAAAAAGCAGAATATCAGCGTTGAGTGCTAAAATTCCTGCTATTGAAAGGCGACGTTGCTCTCCACCAGAAAGATAAAACGTTTTTCGCTCAGAAAATTTTTCAAAAGGTAAGGCTGCCAAATCCATAGATTCTTTTACAAGCTGTTTCAATTCATTTCCGCTTATTCCCTTATTGATTGCACCAAAGGCTACATCGTCGGCTGCAAAGTTTTCAAACAAAGCGGCTTTTGCATTTTGCTGAGCCAAAACAGGTTTTGATTCTGCAAAGATTTTTCCATTTGACTGCGATTCTAAAAGACCGGCACATAATTCCAAAACTGTAGATTTTCCAGAACCAGAGGGACCTGTCAATGCTGTAATACTTCCCTTTTTTAATTCAAAATTAATATTATAAACACCGTGATTACTTTGATTTTCATTTTTTTCATAAGTGAATGATAAATTTTGAACGCTTAGTGATTTTTGTTTCTCGCAAAGCTGAAAAAAACGTTCTTTTTTGTCACAAACTTCAAGAGGATTTCCCTGAATGAGCTTTACATTATCAGGATTTTTTAAAAATGCTTTTTTTGTACCGTAAAAAAAAACTTTTCCACGATTCATTCCAATCACAGTATCTGCATCGTTTACAACCTGCATATCGTGAGTAATCTGAATGATGGTATTGCCGCATTTGTGCCAGTATTTTACAAATTCTAAAATCTCTCTACGCGAAACAGGATCGAGCATGGAAACTGCTTCATCTAAAATCAAAATTTCGGGACGTAAAGCAATCACACCGCTGAGAGCTATTTTTTGAGTTTGCCCCAAAGAAAGCGCATTTGTTGACGAAGAAGCTCTGTCAAGCATGTCAACAATGTTTAAAGATTCAATCGTTCTAAGTTCAACTTCTGATTTTGAAAGTCCCAGATTTTGTGGTCCAAAGGAAGTATCTCTGGAAACTATTGCACTGACAAGCTGTTCTTTTGGGGATTGAAATACAATACCGATAGTATTTCCTTTTGCAATCTCGATTTGACCAGACAGCGGCACGTCCAGGCCACATAAAAGTCTTGAAATCGTACTTTTTCCGCTTCCGTTGTGTCCTACAATTGCAACGTAAGCACCTTTTTCTATCGTAAACGAAACATCATCCACTGCAAAATCATCTGCCTGAGGATATTTAAATTTTAGATTCTGTACAGTAATAAAGCCCATATTTTTAAACTTTTTATCTTAGAATAATAACTTACAGTTTAAAGAGAAATTAAACAAATTCTGTTTCCAATTATCAATCACATCGAAAAAAAGAATACCAGAAACTCCAGCATATAAATCACTAAAAATCGAAAAATCTACAGTAGAGTTAATCAGGACACCAGAGAAATAAAGTTCTGATTCAGGAAAATCAAATAAACATTTCACCTGGAGATTTCCCTCAAAAAATTTATTATTAAAACAAGCGCCAGCAGCCATAACTAACTGCTCAGATACTTCTTTATGTAAAAGATAATCATTTTCTCTGAATGAAGTTAACCCTGTAAATGAAGATAAATAATATTGATTTCCACTTGCATAAGTTACTTCTGCGTCAAATGATAACAACTCAAAGGGTGAAAATTTAAAATGTAAAACTGTAAGGTTGGAAATATTACGAAAATCTTCTATTCCTACTGTTGTAGATAATTGATAAGTAAAATACTTTAATGAATCACTTCCAAATCCCAGTGTTCCATAGTATCTGTTTCTGTTCTGTTTTGAATTACCGACACCTGTAAATTCACATATAATTTTATTTTTTCTGGATGCTGTTGGAAAAGTTATAGATAATGAATAAGGAAAGAGATTAGTTGCAAAAATGTAGTTTATTCCTTCTATTGCAAACGGTTCACCATTTACATCTAACATTCTGTTGTTTAATGCATTTAAAAGTCCTGTAAAACCTAAATAAAAATCCGCTGAAAAATTAACTAACTCAAAACTTCCTTTAATTCCATCTATTTTTTGTGACACAATTTTTTTAGTAATATCATTTACTTCAATTCTTCCTATATCTGAAGAAAAAGAAAATGAAGAAAAATTTTTAAAATATGAAAGATGAAGCAAATCAAAATCAATAATACTGAGAATTTCACAATCTTCATTATAATAATCAAACTTCAAATCAAATGAAGTATTAAACATAAAACTCAGGTTTTCTTTCTGTGCAATTGGAGTTTGAAACCATAAATCCAGACAATTTTTTTGGGTAAACAAAAATGAATCTTCTGTATAACTTTCTTTAGAGTTTGAAATAGATTCATTTAAAATGCCACCCCATTCAAATGAATGTAATGAGAATGTAAAAACAAATAAAAGTAAAACTACAATCTTTTTCATTTATTCTGATTCCCATATTTTATTTTGCATTTATTGAATATTTCAACAGCTTCTTTTCCTGTAACAATTCTTGATGGATCAATTTTTTTTTCCAATATTCCATCATACTTTAATTGTTTAAATGCATATCTTGGAGCAGATTTGAATATTCTGTACATAATGCCTCCTTTTATATTCCATGTCTGTGCATAAATATATGAAAGATTGACATATGGAACAGGCATATCTGGCTGCTGATTAGCTGGAATTTGATTACTTTTTGACATCAAGGTAAAAGCTTCTGTAAAAGATGCATTTTCTGAAATAAGACCTTTCTGAACTGCAGCCAGGTAACATACTTCTTCCAAAGTAACAAATTCTTTTTCAGATATTGATTTTAATACTTTTGTCGATTGAGCATATACTGAGGATAACATTATTAACATAATAAGTACGAAACAGACTCTTTTCATTAGTAATCTTCCATTTTTATTATATTTTCTTTATCATTCCTCCATTGATACTGTTACAACAACTGAACCCTTTTTTTTACCCTCTATTGTACTCTGAGTATTTTCTGCTATCGCTGAAACAGAATTATTACCAGCGGATGACACAGATTCTTTAGAAGATGATGTTGAAACTTTTGTAATGACATTTGTAATTGTCTGTACGACATCATTCACTGGCACATCGACAGTATTATTTGCTGATATCTGAGTCGACTGATTTTGCTGTACTAAAACTCCAGAATCTGGAATCTCCTCAGAATCTTCAAAATCATTTTGAATATTACCATAAGTATCAGTATTATTTTGAGATGCAATTGCTGAATTTGTAATAACAGCAACTTTTCCTTCAAAAACAGATATAGTATTAGAATCATCAACAGAAAAATCTGTACCACGAACAGAAGCTACTCCAATCGGAGTTCTAACCTGGCAGCTAACACGTTTATTATCAGTATGATTTACCTTTGTTCGAATAGTTCCAGTATTTAAATATATATTTATTTTATCTTTTTCCTGTGTTGAGGACAATTCCTGCAGTGAAATACGAGTCACTGGTCCGAGTGATAACACAGAATCCATCACTTTAATTTTTACTTCAGATTGAAATCCTGTTGAAATCACGTCAGAATTATAAACTGAATCTCCAAGTTTTAATTGAATCCAGCTATCATTACGATGAACTTCCGCTTTTCCTTTTAAATAAGTTACAGTTCCTTCATTTGCAAATAAAGAAAACCCTCCTAATACTGATAAAACTATAGCTGCCTTTTTTATAATACTTCTCATATCTTCAACCCCCTTTTATTTTTTCAAAACAATTATTATTCAATTAAAATGATAAAATAGAACCTGCTGACAGAGCAAAATTATTCGTTCGTTTGTCATAAAAACTTGAATAAATAAGTAAGTTACATGAAACCTGTAAATCACTGAAAATATTCATTATTAAAGAACAACTTGATTCTAGGCCTGTAAGATGTACTTTTTCTTCAGCACTCAAAACTAACTTTTCTGTTAATGACAAAGAATTATCCCCGAAATTTAATATTCCAAAGATTTTTGGAAGAATTACTTCTGTCTTTTCAGGACTTGATAAAGAATTATACCCTGTCTGATATGTAACAGTTTTGAACGAAGATAATCCAAACTGATTTCCGGATGCGTATTCAATTCCAGCCCCTAGCAAATACTTTTTGATAAAGAAACTGAAATCCAGCTTTGAATAAAGCATTAAATCTGTAAATTCTTGAGTACCTAAAACTGTTGAAAAAGAATAATATCCAATTGTCTTTACTGGACCAGAAAGTGAGACTGTTGCATAATATTTTGAAGAAAAATCTTTTTTTGGTTCCAGAAAGCCAGAAAGCTGCAGGGCAATGGTGTTTGTTTTTAAGAATGATTTATAAGCAAAATTTGCTAAAATTGGGATGTATCCTGCACAAAGATTATAAAAATCATAATCATAGTTATAAGAATCAAGCATAGAAACATTTAAACTGTTTTGAAGTCCTGTATAGCCTGCATAAATTCCTGCTGACAATTTCATAGAATCATAAGAGACATAAACACCATCGCTGTTTTGTGTAAAAATGACTCCAGATAAATCAGAATAATTAAATCTTCCTATATTCAAAGAGATTGCACCGTTTGACAATGCCCAAGTTCCAGATAGTTTTAATAATAATAAATCTACAACATTTGTAAACGTAGATGAATTTATTGATGAAAATGGAATGCTTGTTTTGTATTTATATGAACATTCTGATGACAAGCGTAGTCCTGAATCACCAAGATTTGAGTTTACAGAAAAATAAACTCCATTTGACTGAAATAAACTAAATTCAAGGAATTCTGATGTTGAAATCTTTGTATTGTCATCTATTACACCACTCCATGATATTGCACAAAGAGAAGATGCAAAAAGAAAACATGCAGCAACGACACAGAATATTCTTTTTACAAAGCAATTTTTTTTCATTCATCATCTCCTAGAAAAAAGTCAGGAAGATTGTTTCAACAATCGACTGACTTTTTTACGCTGTTCCGTAATGTAATGAGGAACAGCAGTTCAATACGTCGAGTCAAGGCACGCTAACGCTTAAAGCCTTGACTTCGCCGTTTTCAAGGGTTGTATTAACCCCTGAATAATAAGTTTGCATCGCAAACTTTAAGTTAGATAAAAGCCGCGCTATTTTAGCGGTTTTTATCTTAAAACTCCCTGGTTAAAACACCAGGTTACCATATTTTTTTTCACATGCTGTAAACATTCGCATGATTTCTATACCAGAAACAATTTGCTTTGGTTCTGCGTAATAAGAAATAATTTTGTCTGCCTGAAACTGTTTGAACACATAACGAGGCGCACCCTTTGTTATTCTATACATTAATCCGCCTTTAATATCCCACATGAATGAAAAAATATAAGCTGCATCAATAAGGGGTATTGATTGTGAACTTTCCACAACATAAGGAAGCTGTTCATGTTCATAAAGTGCATTAACAGCCTCATCATAAGAAGCATCATCTGTAACGAGAGACTGCATAACTGCAGAAATATAACAGACCTGCCCAAAATTCGCTTCTGAAGATTCAAGAATTTCTGTAATCACATCCTGCGATTGTGCATAAGCTGATATTGAAATAAACAACCCTAAAATGATTAAAATAATTCTTTTCATATCATAATTTTACTTGAATTTTTAATGGTTGTCTACTTTTGAAATTACTTTTAATCATTTTTTTTAAATGCATCTTTTAGGTTTAAAATGCGTTAGGACGTGGAACCCCTGCGAAGCAGTCCACTCCGCCATTCTTTCTGCATCGCTTCAAGGTTTGCCTGCAAACCTGCGGCGGAGGGATGAGCGTGAGCGAAGGGTGGAAGGTCCGACCCGAAGCGAAGTGAAACGAAGCGAAGGGGAACGCCCTGATTATTATTTTTATCATCATGAAAAATTGAAGTTTATGAAAAAAAACTATATAATCAAGTTTAATAGAGGTGAAATATGAATGAACAGTTAGTTGAAGAATATAAAATTTTTCTGGATAAAGGCAAAACTGAACGTGAATGTGTGGAAGAGATTATAAAAATTGCACAAGAAAATGGATACAAGGATATTTCGAATTTTTCACACCTGAAAACTGGTGATAAAGTATATGTTACTAAAATGAATAAGGCGATTGCGCTTTTTGAGATTGGTTCTGAGCCTATGGAAAAGGGGATGAATATTCTTGGTGCTCATTTAGATTCTCCGCGTCTTGATGTTAAGCAAAATCCTTTGTATGAAAAGGAAAATTTGACTTATTTGAATACGCATTATTATGGTGGAATTAAAAAATATCAGTGGACGACGATTCCGCTTGCGATTCATGGTGTTGTTTGCAAAAAAGACGGTTCAACTGTAAAAATAAAAATCGGCGAAAGTAATGATGATCCGGTTTTTTGCATTTCTGATATTCTGCCTCATTTGGCTCAAGACCAAATGAAAGATAAAGCCAGTGATTTTATTAAAGGTGAAGATTTGGATTTGATTATGGGGCTTGGAATTTCATCTGATTGCGAAAAAGATGATAGCGAAAAAGACAATTGTGAAAAAAACATTTGTGAAAAAAATCAAAATAATGAAAAAGCTCAGAACAATTCTGAATATCAAAAAAATAAGGATGTGATTCTTTCTCTTTTGAAAGAAATATACAATATAGAAGAAAATGATTTAAAATCTGCTGAACTGGAAATTGTGCCTGCTGGGAAAGCCCGCGATATGGGACTTGACCGTTCTATGATTTTGGGTTATGGACAGGATGACAGGAGTTGTGCTTATGCTTCTGTGAGAGCTATGCTTGAAACTGAATGTAAACAGAGAACTAAATGCTGTCTTTGTGTTGATAAAGAAGAGATTGGAAGTGTGGGTGCAACTGGAATGGCTTCAAACCTGTTTGAAAATATGGTGGCTGAAATTATTGCACGCACGGAAAAAGTATACAGCGAATTGACTTTGCGAAGAGCTCTTGCCAACAGTTTTATGCTTTCTTCTGATGTAAATTCTGCGTATGACCCTATGAATGCTTCTTTGTATGATAAGGAAAATTCCAGCGTTCTTGGTGGTGGTGTTGCGTTCCAAAAGTACACTGGAAGTCGAGGAAAATCTGGTGCTTCAGATGCAAATCCTGAGTTTATTGCTAAAGTGCGTAATCTGATGGATAATGCCGGTGTAAAATATCAAATGGCTGAACTTGGAAAAGTAGATCAGGGTGGTGGCGGAACTATTGCATATCATGCGGCAAAATATGGAATGAATGTTCTGGATGCGGGAATTGCAGTTTTGAGTATGCATGCACCTTGGGAAATTACAAGTAAGGAAGATTTGTCTCAGCTTTTTGAATGTTATAAATCTTTTTTGGATATTGTCTGAGCGGGATACGATGTTAAGGTTACAGCTGAGTTTTGTCTGAATGAAGTTTGCAGAATGTTTTGCGCAGTTTTAGTGTAACGGAAAGTTTGAAAACTCAGCGTTTTGACATGAGAACGTCGTAAATGCGGTCAAAGTCTTTTCTTGTGTCAAAACCAATCACGATGGAGCCTTTGTTTATGTCGCCTTTTAGATTTATGGATTTTGTTCCAAAAATATTTTTTAATTCCTGTTCAAAATTTAACACATCGGCATCTTTTTGAGGCAGCTCTTTTTTTTGTTTTTTATTTGAAGCAGCTCTGGAACCTTCGTTCAATTTTTTTGCTTCTTCTTCTGCTTCGCGAACAGACATGCCCTGTCCTACTATTTTTCCAAACAAGATGTGAAGTTCGGAATCTGTTTTTACCATTAAAAGAGCTCGTGCATGACCAGAAGAAATCTGTCCATTTGAAAGTGCTTTTTTTATATCTTCAGGAAGGCGCAAAAGTCTGATTGAATTTGCAACGGTTGCACGTGCTTTTCCTACTCTTTTGGCAACTTCATCCTGATTTAAATCTCCCATTTGAATAAGGTTGTAATAGGCAGTTGCTTCTTCGATTGGGTTTAAGTCGGCACGCTGAATATTTTCTATAAGTGCCATCTCCAGTTTTTGCTGCTCATCAAATTTTCTAAGTTGAACTGGAACTTTTGTCAAACCTGCCATTTTTGCTGCACGTGTTCTTCTTTCACCAGCAATTATGTAAAAATTTCCGTTTCCAGAATCTTCGATGATAATTGGCTGTAAAATTCCGTTTACTTTGATGGAATCACAAAGTTCATCTAGTTTTTTTTGGTCGAATTCAAGTCGTGGTTGTTTTGGATTGGGAATGAGTAAAGCTGGATCCACCCAAAGGCTGCCATCATCTTCCATTGTAATATTTTGAGGAAGTTTTAAACTTGCATTTGGTGAATTCTCGCTTAAAGACTGAAGTTTTTTGCTTTCTGAGAAGGTTGTATTTTCGTGCAAAAGGGCTCCAAGTCCTTTTCCCAAAGCATTTTTAGCCACGATGAATCACCTCTTCCGACAGTTTTGCGTAACTACGGGCACCAACACATTCCGGGTCATATTTGCAAATTGGAAGTCCGTGAGAAGGAGCTTCAGAGAGTCTGATATTTCTTGGGATAATGGTATTGAATACTAAATCCTTAAAATATGATTTTACCTGCATTACTACATCCTGGGCAAGGCGAGTGCGCGAATCATACATTGTGAAGAAAATACCGCCGATTTTGAGTTCTTTATTAATGCTTTCCTGCACTTTTTGAACGGTTTGAAGCAAAAGAGTTATTCCTTCAAGGGCAAAATATTCACACTGCATTGGTACAAGAACAGAATCTGCCGCAGCAAGCCCATTTAATGTCAAAATTCCCAAAGAAGGAGGACAGTCAATCATAATGTAATCGTACGAAGATTGAAGAGGTTTAAGTGCATTTTTTAAGTAATATTCTCTGTCTTCCTGGTCTGCAAGCTCAATCGAAACTCCCGACAAATCTAAAGAAGCACTAATGGCATCAAGATTTTCTACGGGTGTTTTTTGAACACATTCAGAAGCAGAAACCTGTCCGGCCAAAAGTTCATAAATTGTTGGTTTATCTTTGGAAAGTCCAACACCACTTGACATATTTCCCTGAGAGTCAAAATCTATCAAAAGCACTTTTTTGCCAGCAAGGGCAACGTATGCTCCAATATTAATGGCAGAAGTTGTTTTTCCAACTCCGCCTTTTTGATTTACAAAAACAATACACTTAGCCATAAGGATAAATATAACACTATTTTGAAAAATAGTATAGTGGGAATGATGAATATACATGAGAAGACGTTAGTGAGGGACAAATTTTTAAGGAAACAAAAAAAGTTTTTTTTCACACTTTTTTTTCCGATAATTTAGAAACGTTTGAATTATTTTTTTTAATGTAATTCTTGAACTGTCTGTCATGAAATTATAAACTGACGATTTTACGGTAAAAATATTCTGGAGAAAATGATGATTTTAAGCGTATCTTTATCAAAACCTTGTTGAAATGTCTGCGAAAAACTTTCAAGACCATACGAAAAAATCAAAATTTCCATAGAAAACGCTTCTGGCAGCATCAGCTATTTTGTGCAGCTTTTCACAAAAACACAAGTTTTCCATGAACATTGGGATTGCAAAAGATTGGAAGATTTTTTGACAAAAAATGTCGGAATTACTTTCAAGAATTGTGTCAAGCGAACAGAAACTGAGGAAATTACTATCCTGACAAATAAAAAAGGCAAACAAACTGAACTGCATAAAACCATCAGCGGACAAATAAATATCAGTTCAAATATCATTCCACTGAAAAATTCAATTTCTAAAGAGGATACAAATAGCAGTCCTCACACCTCTTGTGATACTTTAAAATTTATGCCGCCGAAAAAGAAAAATTACATTCTGCAGGAAGGAACACCTGTGCCTTTTTTAGTGACTCTTGGAATTATGAATGCTGACGGAAAAGTTTTTAATGCAAAATATGATAAATTCCGTCAGATTAATCGTTTTTTGGAATTTATTGATGACGCTGTGAATGAACTTCTGGAAATCTATCAAAAAAATAAAAACGAAAATCCTCCTGTTTTGAAAATCTGTGATTTTGGATGCAGAAAATCTTATCTCACTTTTGCAATTCATTATTTTTTGACACAAATAAAAAATATTCCCTGTAAAATTGAAGGATTAGATTTAAAATCCGACGTAATAAAATTTTGCAACGACCTTGCAGAAAAACTGGATTTGAAAGGTTTAGAGTTTAAAGTTGGAAATATCGCAGATTATTCTGGGCAAGAACCTGACATTGTTGTGACGCTCCATGCGTGTGATACAGCAACTGATTTTGCACTGAAATATGCTGTTGAACACAATGCAAAAGTAATTTTGAGCGTACCATGCTGTAAGCATCAAGTAAATTCACAACTTTCAAAAAAGTCACGAATGCTTGAGAATAGTGCTTTGGAAGAAAAAAATTCTCAGGAAAGGTTGGTTCAAGCTTTTTATGATGAAATTGACGAAATTTTCGAACCATTATTAAAATGGGGTTTGATTCGGGATAAGTTTGCATCTCTTGTGACGGACAGTCTTCGCGGAAAATGGCTAGAGAATGCCGGTTATAAAGTCGACATGCTTGAATTCATCGATGAAAGCCACACTCCTAAAAACTTATTGATTAGAGCTATAAAATCAACTGGAAAAAGCAGTAAAAAGGGAAATACGGGTATTCCAAAAATTATCCCTTCTCTGCAAATATCACCAGAAATCTGGAAATAGCTATAAAACGTATTTGTACAGAAAATCTGCAACCCCGCTTTGGCTGTTTGTTTTATCGGTTACAAAATCTGCAATTTTTTTGATTTCTTCCAGACCGTTTTTCATTGCAACGCCATAACCGCAAAGTTTTATCATTGATTCATCATTCATGCTGTCACCAAAACCTATGGTTTGTGTAGGATTTATTCCAATGTGTTTTGCAAGCCAATGAATACTTTCTCCTTTTCCGCAATCTGGAGGAAGGATTTCTAAAAAATACGGTTTACTTGTAAAGATTACAGCGCGTCCTCCAAATTCTTTTCGAAGTTTATCCTGAATTTCCAGTAAAAGTTTTGGTTCTCCAGGAATAAGCATTTTGACAAACGGATTATCAAGGAGTTTTTCATAATCTGGACTTTCAACCCCTTTTAATCCGCACAAATCAACATCAAGTTTTGTCCATTCGTTGTATTCTGGAAAATAAATTGTATCTGCTGTGTAAACTTCACTACAAAGTTTATAACTTTTCGCAATTTCGTTTGTACGCTTTAAAATATCAGGCTGAACTTTCTGACAGAAAATCTGTTTTCGCTCATGCAAATCAAAAATGCTGCAACCGTTTATGGCAACGATAAACCGTCCAGCTTTTGTACCTGCAATCTCAAGACGACGAACAAAAGGAAGAATTGCATCTTCGGCACGCCCCGAACACAACACAACATAAATGCCACGTGAAGCACATTCTTGCAATGCTTTTACATTTTCATCTGATATCTGCCGATTATCGTCCAAAAGAGTATCATCCAAATCTAGTGCGATGAGTTTTACATCAAGTTTTTTATTTTCTGAATCTTTTTTTGTCATTCCACTATTCATATTATTCAGATTTCCATAAATCTAAAAATTCTATCATAAACTGCTGAATATTGCTAAACCATTTTTTTTGAAATTCAACGGCTGGTTTTCCTATGTAACGAAAATGCCAGCATTCCCAACGATAACCTGTAACATGTTCATATCCCTGAGGAAAACTCAAACTCCATCCATATTTTGATGCATTTTCATAAACCCACTTACCTGCTGGAGTTTTATCAAACGCATCATCAACAGGGGCAAAATCAAGGGCAAGTCCAAGTTGATGTTGACTTGTTCCAGGACGCGCACTTTCTCTTTCAGCTTCTTCAAGACCGTCCACAGAAACCCAATAATCAAAAAGATTTTTCTGATACTCATAAGAACGATAAGTTGAACTGACTGTAAGTTTAACACCATCTTTCAAAGCAGCTTCTGCAAGTTTTTTCAATGCTTCGTAAGCTTCTGGTCTTAATGAAAGATTATCTTTATCTATATCAAAAAGTTCATTTTTTTTCAAAGGAATCAGATTTTTTGGAACATAATCGCTTGAAACAGTATGTTTTTTATCAATCAGATAAAACGGACTTAAATCTTCAGATGAAAAATCATTTTCCGACTGTAAAACCGCTTGTAAATCCTGCAAAAACTCCTGAGGATTTCCATTTGGAATAGCAGCTTTACATTCATCAGAAAGTTGCATTAAAACTCTGTTCAATTTTTCGATTTCAGGATTGATTTCCGTCTCGTTTTTTTGCACATCACTGATGTTTTTTTCTGACTTGCTCTGCTGTTTTGCACACGCATTAAAAATCAAAAAACATGACATAAAAAGTGTAAAAGCTAATTTTTTTTTCATATTTTTATTTTCCTTGTGCTATATCGCCCTAGCACTGGGCTGCATAAAAAGTGTAAAAGTTAATTTATTTTTCATATATTTAATTCCCATTAACAATCCTGTAAATTTCCATCTTTTAGAATGTCATGCAAACTTCCGTCTGCGTAAAAAATTGTGATTGTAGGATTTTTTACAACTCCATCAAGATGAATAAGACTTGGTGCATCATTATCATAGTTCTCGCCGATTGCAAAATGACAGGTATGAAAAGCCTTTTCATCTTCCAGCATGTTTCCAGTAATCAATGCATTTGGATTTAACCCAATTCCAAGTTCACCGATATTTCTTGCATTCTTTTTGTAAATCTCACCCTGTCCTTGCGGAAGTTTACCTTCACGTTCGTAAGAAACTGCACGATTTTCTGCTTCTGTGATAGTCTGTAAAAGTCGCTGAGCTTCACTACCACCTTCAATTTTTGTGACAAAACCATTTTCTACATCACAATAGATGGGTGTATTTAAAATCAAATCACCATCGCTAAAAGTCATAGAACCGTCAAAAACAATTTTTCCATTTGATTTTCCTACAACAGGACTTATGAAAACTTCGCCGGCTGGAATATTTCCTCCAGTTCCTGGTTTTGAAAAATCACCGTCATCAAACATCAATTTTCTTTTTTCTACTGAGATTGTAATATCAGTGCCGCCAGGAGCCTTTATAACAACACTCACAGCTCCTGTAAATTTTTCTTCTAGAACTTTACAGCGGTTTTGAAGTTCTTGATAATCGATTGCCGCTGTTCTATCCATCATATCCTGCGTGATTCCAGGTGTCCAGGCTGCTCGGATTACTTTTTTTCCATCCAGAAGATAATCAAAAATGTGCGTAAACTCATTACCGTCATCAGTTTTGTAAGGAGATGCACTTGCATGAGGATCTTTTCCAAGTTTAATGTTTGAAATGGAAAAACATACATCTGGAGCGGTGGCAATTGCCTGTAAAGTTTCTTCATTTGCATTGTCAAAACTTGTTTTATCTGGTTGAATAATGAGTGTAGGTAATGCCTGTTGTTTTTCTACCGCATTATACAGATTTTGTGCAATTCCATAAGTTTCAGGATTAGCGATTATAAGAACCCGCTCCCCTTTTTTAATTTTCATCACATCCTGCACAACAACTTGAGAGGAGCTTCGATTATTTTTATTTTCCATAGATTCTCCTGTTGATTTGTCTGCGCTGAGCTGTAGCGCTATATAACCAGGGACAGACCTAGATTTAAACAAAGCATCCCCGAGTTTTTCAGCGAAGCGTTA
>CAMBMW010000046.1 GCA_945868875.1 uncultured Treponema sp. | reverse complement strand
ATAGGGCAAAATTTCTGAACGTCAAATAAAATCAACCGTTTTTACGGACATAGCCTTATTTTTTATTGCAAATAATATTGAAGGAAAATCAGATTTAAAGATTGAGTTTGGTTTTCAAATTAGGTAAAATCTTTTATAGACTTGTAAAATAATTAAAGGTAGTATTTTTTTTATGAGAAATTTATTTGAAGAGTATGGTTACTCGAAATTTGACATTGAAAACAAAGTTATTGACTGCTGGAATGAGATTTTTGATCCAAAAAATCCTAATCATTTTTATTTTGATGCTCCTGATAATACTGGTTACATGGAAGATACTGGAAACGATGACGCTCGTACTGAAGGTATGTCTTATGGTATGATGATGGCTTTGCAGATGAACAGAAAAGACATCTTTGACAGAATCTGGAAGTGGGCTAGAGTGAATATGTATCTTGAAGATGGTCCAAATAAAGGTTTTTTCTGCTGGTCAAATCAAACAAATGGAAAAAAGAATGCAGATGGTCCTGCTCCAGATGGTGAAGAGTATTTTGCAATGGCTTTGTTTTTTGCTGCGAACCGCTGGGGAAACGGCGAAGGCATTTTTAATTACACTGAGGAAGCTCGTGCAATTTTGAGAACTGCAATTCACGGTCCTTGCAAAATGTGGGATGAAAAATATCATCATATTAGATTTGTGTGTAATTGTCCTTTTACAGATCCATCTTATCATCTTCCTCATTTTTATGAACTTTTTGCAAAATATGCTGATCCTTGTGATAAAGAATTCTGGCTTTCGGCTGCTGAAGCAAGCAGAAAATATCTTGTAAAGGCATGTCATCCTGAAACTGGACTTGCTGCTGAATATGCAACTGATGAAGGAGAGCCGCTGGAGAAAAAAATGCACGGAACTTTCTTCAGTGATTCTTATCGTGTGGCTGCAAATATCGGATTGGATGCTTTGTGGTGTGGAAAAACACCTGAACTTTCAAAAATTGCTGCAAATATTATAAACTTTTTTGATGGCAAAAAGCCTGAAGAACTCAAAGATTATATGATTGACGGTCGTGCATTAAAGAAAAATGCGCGGCACCCTATCGGATTGATTGCAACTGTTGCTGAAGCTGCAATTGCAGTTGATGAGAATGACAGTATTGCTGTGGAAAAAGCAAAAGCTGCTGTGAAACGTTTATGGGATACTCCAATGCGTGTTGGTCGTCGTCGTTATTATGACAATTGTCTTTACTTTTTTGCTATTTTAGCATTGAGTGGAAAATATCAGAGTTACTAAGAGTGTGGCGGAGGAAATGATGTTTAAAATAGAAGAAATTAATGGAAAATCATCTGTAAGTTTTTGTTGTTTTGATGATGAATTTTCTGGAGTAAAAAAAATTGCACAAAAAGTTTGTCTTGATGTGGAACGAGTTACCGGAAAAAAGCCTTGCCTTGAAGAAACTGACAATATTTCCAGTGAAGTGCTAAAATCAAAAGTTTTTTTTGCTACGATTTCAAATCCTCAGGGAAAAAATCTTGAAAAAATTGAAAAAATTGCGAAAGAAAACAATCTTGAAATGGAAAAAATTCGCGGTAAGCGTGAATGTTATGTTTTTGCAGTTTCTTGCGATAATATAATCATAATTGGGTCGGACAAGCGTGGAACAATTTATGGACTTTTTCATCTTTCTGAATTGATGGGAGTTTCTCCGCTTGTGGATTGGGCTGATTTGCTTCCTGAGCATAAAGATTGTGTGGAAATTCCTGAAATTGATTTTTATGCGAATGAACCGAGTGTGCGCTTTCGTGGATTTTTTATTAATGACGAGTGGCCGGCTTTTGGAAACTGGAGCGGACATAATTTTGGCGGCGTAAATGCACAGATGTATGAACATGTGTTTGAACTTTTATTGCGCATGAAAGGGAACTATTTGTGGCCTGCAATGTGGGCTTCCCGCTTTAGTGATGATGGACCTGGTCTTGCAAATGCTGAACTTGCTGATGAACTTGGCGTTATTATGGGAGCAAGTCATCATGAACCATGTTGTCGTGCCGGTGAAGAATATAAATATCTTCGTGGTCCTGGTTCTGTTTATGGTGATGCATGGAATTTCCGTTCAAATGAAAAGGGAATTACAAAATTCTGGGAAGATGGTTTGAAACGTAATGGAAAGTTTGAAAACGTCATTACTGTGGGAATGCGAGGTGAGGCTGATACTGCAATTATGCAGAATGCAACTTTGAAAGATAATATTGATTTACTCCGAGATGTTTTGAAGACTCAAAATCGCCTTATCAAAGAAAATGTTGATGAAAATCTTGATAATGTTCCAAGAATGCTTGCTTTGTACAAGGAAGTTGAACCTTATTTTTATGGTGATGAAACTACGCCTGGTCTTATGGATAGTCCAGAGTTAGAAGGTGTGACACTTATGCTTTGTGATGATAATCATGGAAATCTTCGTACTGTTCCGACTGAAAAAATGAGGAATCATAAAGGCGGATATGGAATGTATTATCATTTTGATTATCACGGCTGGCCTTTTAGTTATGAATGGTTTAATACAAGTTATCTGCCAAAAGTGAAAGAACAGATGTGTGCAGCTTATGAGTTTGGAATTCGTGATTTGTGGATTGTAAATGTTGGTGATATTATGACAAACGAATTTCCGCTCGCTTATTTTCTTGATTTGGCTTACAATTATGAAAAAACAAGTGTTCAAAATACTTTTGATTATACATCAGCTTGGGTAAACAAGAATTTTGGTGGACTGGAAGCAGGTGATAAAAAAGAAATTTGTGAAATTTTGAATGATTTTACAAAGATTGCGAATATGAGACGAACCGAATGTATTCAAAATGACACTTATGCTCCTGTGAATTTTAATGAAAGTGATATTCTACTGGAAAAAGCAAATAGCATTATCGAAAAAGCGGAAAAATTAAAAGCAAGAATGCCAGAAAATTTATTGCCTGGTTATTTTCTTGAAGTTTATCTTCCTGCCTGCGGCGTGATGAATGTTTTGCGAATGCAGCTTTATAGTGGAAAGAATGTTTGGTTTGCAAAAAATGGAGCTTTGGCGGCAAACTGGTATGCACAGAAAGTAAAGGAATGTTTCGAATACGATCAAAAACTTGTGGATGAATGTGATGTTGTTGACGGTGGAAAATTCTTTGCATCCGGCTGGTCTGAGCATTTTGGATTTAAAAACTGGTGTGAAGCCGAAAATCATTATCCGACTTATACTTATGTTGAGCCAACCCGAAAAGGCAGATGTTTGTTCTGGATTGATGGCAGCGATAAAACTACAAGTGGACAGGATTGGACTAACAGAGTATTTAAGTATGATGGATTTAAAAATCCTGAAGTCTCTGAGTTTAGATTAAATGTTGCAAATTGTGGAAAAGAATTTCCATCATACAAAATCAGTTTTGCAAATGAAAAAAATCCTGAACAGTTATTTTTGAGTGCAAAAGTTGAAAAACACGAGGCATGCTGGGGAGAACCAGGTGTTTCGCAAATTCAACAGATAGTTGTGACAATTAATCGTGAAAAACTTGCAAATTCATCAAACAAAAAAGATTCTTTGATTTTTGAAGCAAAAGATGGACATGGAGCTGAAATTAAAGTGTTTGTGGAAATTGATGCTGCTGTCGTAGAACTTGACTATCCTGTGGGAACCTTTGTACAAACAGAAGATTATATCAGTATTGAAGCTGAACATTTTGTAAAAACTTCATCTTTGGAAGACGAAAAATCCGGAGTTGTGAACGGGCATTTTGAAGTACTTGAAGGTTATGGTAAAACTTTGGGTGCGGTAAAAGCTTATCCTCTGATTAATTCTTATGATAAAGGAAAAAAAGCTCCTTACGTGGAATATAAATTTGTTCCAAAATCATCTGGCACAAAAGTATTTGATTTTTATATAAATCCTTCGAATCCAGCTTATAAATCTTGTGGTGTTGAATTTATTGCTGAAATAAATGGTGAAAAAGTGTCAGTTGTTGCTGCAAAAAAAGGTTTTGCGGTTGGCGACAATCAGTATGAATGGGGAAATGATATAACAAATAACATCAGAATCTGTACGATTGCAGCCGGGTGTTGTGATGGAATGAATACTTTAAGGGTTTATCCTGTAACTCCCAATGTCGTTTTGGAAAAAATTGTGATTTATGATGCAGGAAAAGAAATGCCAGAATCATATTTAGGTGCACCAGAAAGTTTTAGGCTAAGATAGCGCCATTTGAGTTAACTGAGAGTTTCTGCAGAAACTCTTTTAAACTGTTCGCTTGGCGCGAACGAATTACGCTCCTCGAAAGTTGAAACTTTCTTCGTCGCGTAATTTGGTAGGAAGTTTTATGGAAAATGATAAATTAATAGAAGAAAAAACTCTACATTCGGGGTTTGTTGCTATAATTGGCAGACCAAGTGCTGGAAAATCAACTTTTTTGAATACAGCTTGCCAGGAAGAAGTGAGCATTGTTTCTCCGATTCCACAGACAACTCGAAATGCAATCAAAGGAATTGTAAATACATCATACGGGCAGCTTGTTTTTATCGATACGCCTGGCTACCATGATTCTGAAAAAAAACTGAATCTTCGATTAAAAAATGTGACTGAAAATCAGCTTGAAGATATTGATGGAGTGCTTTACATTATCGATTCCACACGCGAGATTGGCGAAGAAGAACAGCATACAGCATCATTGTTGAAAAATCTACAGGATAAAACAGTCGTTGCCATAAATAAAACAGATTTGCCAACATCAAAAAGCGAAAAAGCGATAAAATTTATCAAAGAAAATCTTCCGCTTGTGGACAATTCATGCATTTTTGAAATTTCAGCACAAAAAGATATTGGAATTAATGAAGTTTTGAAGGCTTTATATCAAAAAGTACCTGAAAATCCTCCGATTTATGATGAAGAACTTTACACCGATCAAAATCTGTCGTTTAGAATTTGCGAGATTATTCGTGGTGAGGCAATAAACAGACTTGAACAGGAAATTCCACATGCCGTTTACGTTGAAGTTGCAGATGTGGAACATAGAAACGAGGGCAAAAAACTTTGGATTCGGGCTTTTTTGTGTGTGGAACGGGACAGCCAAAAAGGTATTGTCATTGGAAAAAATGCTTCCAAAATCAAAGAAATCCGTCTTGCAGCCATCAAAAAACTCAGCCAGATTTACATCCAAAAAATCGACCTTGATTTGCAGGTAAAAGTCGACAAAAACTGGCGCCAGCGCGATTACACACTAAATAAACTCATTCCGAAGAATTAATGCAAAAAAATTAAACTCAATTTTTTTATTATTAGCAAAATTTAGTTAGTCTGTCGCCTTTCACAGCTCGCTCACGCTCGGTCCCTGTCTCGTTTAGTTTCTCCAGCATGTGCTGAAAAATCACATACCAACGGAAATTTAGTTTACGCGAATTGCGAGTTTTGGCAAATTCAGTTTAAAAAGGGGGACAGACCTCGCATGCAAAACAAAATTTTTCCTGAGTTTTGGCAGAAATGGAGTTATTACTTACCAGAGGAAATAAAACAGCCAAAACTCTCGGCTCGTGCAAACAAAATTTACGTTGGTATGCCAGTTTACAGCACGAGCCAGGGACAGACCTCACATGCAAAACAAAATGTTTTGCTCGTGCAAACAAAATTTACATTGGTATGCCAGTTTACAGCACGAGCCAGGGACAGGGACTCGACTTCGTCGCCTGTTCAAGACTCGGTGCGCTGTGCAGTTTAAAACCCTGCAAAAAGCAGCTTCGCTGCCACAGTCAACTGGCGAACAAAATTTGCGCTGGTATGCCAGTTTATTCCCAAAACAAAAACATTTTCCTTTTAGGAAAGTAATCCAAAAACTTGTTGAAAATCAGGAGTTTTTGGAATATAATACACTTATGAATGGACAGCAGAATCTTGATGTTAAATATATTTTGCGCAAAGAATATTTGAGCCGCTTGAATAATTTAAAGCACAAAAAGCTCATTAAAATTGTTACAGGTATACGGCGTTGCGGTAAATCTACTGTTCTTCAAATGTTCCGTAATCAGTTGCTGAAAAGCGGTGTAAAAGAGGAGCAGATAATTTTTATAAACTTTGAAGATTTTGAAAACAAAGAACTTCGCGAGCCGGATAAATTGTATGACTATATAAAAAAACATCTTTCTAAGGAAATGAATTATATTTTTTTGGACGAAGTTCAGCGTGTAAAAGATTTTCCTGATGTTGTAGACAGTCTTTATATTAAAGAGAATGTAGACCTGTATCTGACAGGTTCAAATTCATCTCTTCTTTCAAGCGAAATTGCTACACTCATAAGCGGTCGTTATGTAGAAATAAAAATGCTGCCACTTTCTTTTAAGGAATTTGTAGAAGCAACTGGACAAAAAGAAAATCTTTCGAAGGCATATAAGCAATATATAACGACAAGCTCTTTTCCGTATGTACTGGAACTTTTGGAAACACCGCAGGAAATCAATCCGTATCTTGAAGGGATTTACAACACAATTCTTGTAAAAGATATAATAGACAGAAAGAAAATCGCTGATACGACAGTATTAAAAAGCGTTACTCAGTTTTTGTTTGACAATATTGGTCTGGAACTTTCTTCAAAAAAAATTGCTGATACGCTTACTTCCAACAACCGGAAATCAGATTCAAAAACTATTGAAAAATATGTAAGTGCTCTGGAAGAAAGTTTTATTGTTTATTCCGCAGGTCGCTATAATGTTAAGGGTAAAGAATATTTAAAAAGCCTTGAAAAATATTATGCTGCTGACATCGGACTTAGAAATTTTATGCTCGGAAAAAAAGCGATGGATGTAGGACACATTCTGGAAAATGTAATTTATCTTGAACTTTTGCGCAGAGGCTATAATGTGTATGTAGGAAAAATTGACAGTCAGGAAGTAGATTTTGTTGCACAAACACAAGACGGAAACACTTACATACAGGTTGCTGCAAGTGTGCGTGATGAAGCAACGCTGGAACGCGAGCTAAAGTCTCTTAAAGCGATTAAAGACAATTATCCAAAGATGATTTTAACTTTGGACGATGACCCGGATGCGGACTACGAAGGCATAATGCGAAAAAATGCACTTGAATGGCTTATGGAAAACTGAAAATTGAAGAAATCATTGCCTGAAGAAATGTAAATCCCTTCCCTGCGAGCTTTCCTGCGTTAGGCAATGGAGGGGCAGCCGGAGGCTGTTGCGTAGCAATGGAGTGCCTTGTGCACGGAACCCCGGAACTGCCGACCCCGCTTGCGGGGGGACGCCCTGAATAATCAGACTACTGTCGAAAGTGCTTTCTCATAAATTCCGAGCTTACCTTTATACTTTCGATAGGGTCATCATTGATCCAATTTTGATGTGTTTCCAATATAACTCCTTCTACTCCATTTTCTATTGCAATCTCCGTTAATGTTTCTAAATCCATATTTCCATACCCCAACTCTGTAGCATCTTCTTTCAAAATCGGGGTATAATATGGGCCTGTTTTCTTACATCCTCGATCATTAATGTGCCATAACTTTATTCGATTTCCCATCTTTTCCATTAATTCTGGAACATTCACCCCTGCATCGGTCATCCAATAGCTATCAAACTCAAAATTAACATAGGCAGGATCTGTTTCTTCTACAATTATTTCATATGCAGTTTGCTTTTCGTTTACTTTCTGCATTTCAACATTATGATTATGATACAACAATTTTACTCCATATTTTGATAATTCTTCGCCAGCTACGTTCAAACGGTTTGCTAATTCTCGTACTTGTGTTTCATCTGAATAATCAAAATTATACATGCCTGTAATAACAACCACATCTGTTCCAAAGCATTTAGCTTCATTTGCCACTTCTTCAGGATTATCCTCAATACTATTCAAATAGCTATGTAAACTGATTACAGCCAGACCACTTTCTTCAATAAGTGATGGCCAATCAAGCTTTCCTCCATTTCCTACAGGCATTCCTCCAAACTTAGTCATCAATTTTACGGTCAAACCTGCTTTATGTATCATGAAATCATTGATTTCGATTGCATCATATCCAGCATCTTTTATCTCTTTTAAAGTCTCTAAAGCTGTTTCATAATTATTGCATTTTGTACCAATCATAATCTGTTGAACAGCTATTGAAATCTTCTCTTCATACTGCTCTACTGACCTGGTAACTTGTGTACTATTCTGAATAGAATAATGTGTAGATTCACCTTGATTTAATTTATTCACAACAATCACTATAACCAATAACAACATAATAGCTACTACTGGAATAATTTTTTTCTTCTTTAAAAAAACTCTATCGTCCTTCATGGTTACTATTCTGTCCTCTCTTATATTTATTTTTGAATAAGCTATCATGCCAATATAAACTCAACATAAACTTTCAAATAAAATAGATACTAAAAAAAATTCCTATATGACAAAAAAGCCTACCAAAATTGATAAGCTTTTTACTTAAAATAAATATATATTGTGGATCCTTCTCCTACTTTGCTCTCCACTGTTATTGATCCATTACTCAGTTCAACAATACGTTTTACAATGGAAAGACCTAACCCAAATCCCATTGTTTCATGTGAAGAATCTCCTTGATAATATCGATCAAATATGTGTTTTTTTTGTATCATCATCCATTCCTTGTCCTTCATCTCTGATCTCTATACTAATATGTCCATCAATTGCTTTTCCAATTATTGAAACAACTGAATCCTGAGGAGAGTATTTGCGAGCATTTTCTGATAAATACTCAGCAACCCCCTTTATAGAATGAATCGGAGTTTTAAACTCATGTGAAAAGTCCTTCATAAATTGTTTTTGTTGTTCATCAGCATTTTTTAATTCACGTACCATATGATTAAAATTTTCATACATTACCCTGTACTCACCTGAATGATCCAACGATAGTTCCACATCCAGATTCCCATTCGACACCTCATTCATTCCATTCAATAATTTTTCCATTCTGCGGTATAAAATTTCAGAAATAGCAGCAATAATAATTCCGCACAAAGAACCCATTATTTGGTAAATTGTCAAACTCCAAATAAATACATTGTCACTTGCAGTTCCGAACAAATAATATCTAATTGCTATTGTTACCAAATAGGAAAAAACGGCCAGACAATCAACTATTACAGCTAGAATAATCGCCCAACGAATTATTCCAAATCTTTTCTTTCCATTTGCTAATTTATTCATTGCTTATTTATTTCACCTCGATATCCTAATCCACGTATTGTTACAAGTTTAAATTCCGAATAATCATCAAATCGCTTCCTAAGTCGATTTATATGTGTCCTGACAGTAGTTTCATCAGAATCTGTTTCATATCCCCATATTTCATCCAACAATTCTGATGTTGTAAAAACTTTGTTTGGATACGATAATAGCATATATAACAATTCAAATTCTTTTTTGGGCAAGGTAACACTTTCTTTGCCGCGACGTAATGAATTGCTACTCTCATCTATTTCTAACTCTCCAATAATAATCTTCTTTTCAAAATTAATCTGTACTCTTCTTAATAAAGCCCGTACTCTCCAAAGCAATTCCTCGTAATGAACTGGTTTTGTCATATAATCATCAATTTCCAAAGCAAATCCTTCTTTTTTATCCTGCAATCCATTTTTTGCAGTCAGCAAAAGAATGGGAGTCACTTTATCAACTAAACGAAACTGCTTAACAAATTCATAACCATCCATTTGGGGCATCATAACATCTGCAATAATCAAGTTCACTTTTGAATATTCTAAAATATCCAATGCTTCTATTCCATTTGACGCTTCTAATACATTATATTCATTTCTGAGATGTAATTTTGTTACTAATCTTGCATTTACATCATCTTCTATCAGTAATACTGTAACCATATAATTTACCTTCTTGATTGACCAGGTATACATGAATATTATAATGTATCCCCAAATTAAATTTACGTTTACATAATTATACCACAATTTAAATCCATTCGTCACGAATCTTATATCAAGGCAAACGCATTATAAAAAATATTCTCATAAAAGTTGACGCGAGGGAGTGAGACACAGGGCAAAAAGACTTTTTTTGGGGCTGCCGCTGGCTCGTGCTGTAAGATTGTCATACCAGAGAACGTATAGTTTGCACGAGCCGAGAGTTTTGGCGATATATTCTTCACCTTCATTAACTGAAATTGTAGTTTTACCAAAACTCAGGAAAAAGCGAGATTTACAATTATAGTTTCTATACCCCAAAAAACGTCTAGCGCATTATTGCGCGTTTTTGACCTGTGAATCACGACCGGGAGCCAGATATTACAACTAATCATTTTATAATGCGTTTGCCCTGTTTCCTGTAATTTTTTTTCTTGTAAACGATAGTCATTTTCACTATACTTTAGGTATGGATATTTCTTTTAAAACAAAAGGCGTTTGTGCCCAAATGATTCATTTCACAAAAAACGATGACGGCACCATTACTAATATCAGCTTTGATGGTGGCTGCAACGGAAATCTAAAAGCGATTGCAAAACTTTGTGATGGAATGCAGGCTGACCAGATTATCAAAAAGCTTGCTGGTAATACTTGTGGTTTTAAATCTACGAGTTGTGCAGACCAGTTTGCAAAAGCTCTCAGCGAAAACTAAGTCAATAAATTGAGGTAATTTTTTATGGCACTTGAATGTGGTATTGTTGGACTTCCAAATGTTGGAAAGTCTACTATTTTTTCGGCTCTGACTTCGGCTCCAGCCAGTGCAGAGAATTTTCCTTTTTGTACGATTGACCCGAATATTGGAATTGTTGATTTGCCTGATGAAAGACTTGATTTTCTGGCAAGCAAGCATAATCCCAAGAAAAAAACTCCTGCTGCTGTAAAGTTTGTAGATATTGCAGGTCTTATAAAAGGTGCAAGTCAGGGCGAAGGTCTTGGTAATAAATTTCTTGCAAATATTCGTGAATGCTCAGTAATTGCTCATGTTGTGCGATGTTTTGATAATCCTGATATCATGCATGTTCGTGACAATGCAAACGAAGCTGCTCCGATTGACCCGGAAAGTGATATTCTTACTATAAATTGGGAATTGTGTCAGGCTGATTTGAACACTATTGAAACTCGTCAAGATAAAGTTACTCGTGCTGTGCGTTCTCTGGGAAAAGAAGAAGAAAAAAAATATGCTCCATGGCAGAGCGCTGTAAATAAAATAAAACCGCTTTTGCAAGATGGTAAATGTGCCCGCACTGCTGATTTAACTGATGATGAAAAAGCGGCAGTTTATGATATGTTTCTGTTGACTATGAAACCGACTTTGTATGTTGCAAATGTTGATGAAGATTCTGTTGCAGAAGGTACAAACAAATATGTTGAAATCGTAAAAAAATATGCTGACGAAGAAAAATCTGAAGTTGTTGTGATTTGCGGTAAGTTTGAAGCAGATTTGGCTGAAATTGAAGACCCTCAGGATAAAAAAGATTTTATGGAAAGCGTTGGTTTGAAGGAAAGTGGACTTGCTGTTTTGGCCCGCAAAGCTTATCACCTGATGGGATTGCGCACTTTCTTTACTGGCGGTCCTGATGAATGTCGTGCCTGGACTATTCATAGTGGTGACAAAGCTCCTCGTGCTGCTGGTGTTATTCACACAGATTTTGAAAAAGGCTTTATCCGTGCTGAAGCTTATACAATAGAAGATTTACGTCAGTATGGTGATGAAGCGGCAATTAAAGCGGCTGGAAAATATCGTCAGGAAGGAAAAGAATATGTTGTGCAAGATGGCGATGTTCTTTTCTTTAAGTTTAATGTTTAATCTGTTTGTGGATAACAGAATTTAGAGAATTATTTTGGGTTGAGGGTTTAAACTGCGGCAAGGATAGGAAGAGCGCCGAAGGCGGCCACTGGACTGAGCGAAGCGAGGGAAGCGGCTGAAGCGATAGCGGAACTCTGGATAGCCTGTTTTTGTGAAGCGTGTTTTTAGCTGGAATTTTTGTGGCTGAGTCTCATATTTTTTGTATATTTTTGAAAAATTTATGAGATTTGACTAGCGAAACAAAAGCCGCCCGAATTCTAAAGAAGATTAATTTTGCATAAATTGTATTGGGATGTGAAAACTTACTTGAATTTTTAGGAGAAGTAAAAATGAAGTGGATTATTCTTGCGATTGCGGTTGTGATGTATCTTCTTGTGATTTTATTTCAGGAAAAAAAGGTGATTATGACGACTGTTGCCGCTGCAATCACTGTGATTTTGGGTTTTATGTTTGGCGGAAAGGTGTTTTTGCAAACTCAATCGGCTGGAAATCTTTTTTATCACATTTTTTTTGAGTTGATTAACTGGAATATTTTGATGATTTATGTTGGCAGCATGATTATTGCGGCGCTTTTTATTTATTCGAAGGTGCCGGCGCGCATTGCTGATTTTCTGGTACAACATTCTCCAAACACTGGTATTGCTGTCATTTTGATTTTGGCGATGACTGGAATCATCTCGATTTTTGTTGAAAATGTTGCGACTGTCCTTGTGATGGCGCCGATTGCTCTTGCTCTTTCTAAAAAACTTAAGCTGAATCCTGTGCCTTTTATGATTGGGCTTGCTGTTATGTCGAATCTGGAAGGTACGGCAACGCTTGTGGGTGATCCTCCAAGTATGATTTTTGCAAGTTATGCCGGTTACAATTTTAATGATTTTTTTGTGCATCAAGGAAAAATTTCTATTTTCTTTATTATTCAAGCTGGAATGATTGCGGGTTGTATTTTCTTCTATTTTATTTTTGGTCGTGTAAAGGAAAAAGCGTTGATTGAAAAGGAATCTGTCATTTCATCGGTTCCGTTTTGGCTTTTGATTATTATGATTTTGGGGCTTGCCGTGATTTCCTTTTTAAGTACTGAGCTTGGATATGGTTCTGGTTGTTTTGTTCTTGGGCTTGGTTTGATTGGTTTGCTTTGGTACCGGTTTGTTCAAAAAAAATCGAATGCAGAAGTTTGGACTCTTGTAAAGGAACTGGACTGGGAAACTATCGGCTTTTTGATGGGAATTTTTGTAGTGGTTGGTGCTATCAGCGAAACTGGTTTGTTAACTGATTTTTCTTCGTGGCTTGCTCGCATTACAAATGGTAATAAACTTGCTGGTTTTGTTTTGATTTTACTTTTTTCTGTTATCATTTCTGGTTTTGTGGACAATGTTCCATATATTATTGTAATGCTGCCTGTTGCTGGGGGACTTGCTCAAAATATTGGAATTTCCAAGGAATTATTTATGTTTGCACTGCTTGTAGGTTCTTGTCTGGGTGGCAATTTGACGCCGTTCGGTGCTTCTGCAAATATTGTTTCGATGGGGATTTTGAAAAAAGAAGGTTATCCTATTAAGTTTAGTGGTTTCTTGAAGATTAGTGCTCCTTTTACTGTGATTACAACTTCGGCTGCTGCATTTGTGCTTTGGCTGATTTGGGCATAATTTTTTTTATACTTTATTTATCAGCTTTTTCTAAACTTTTTTTTATTCACTCCGACAATTAAGATGTAGAAAAGAAAGAAATGTTTTTCTTTACACTTTTTTGGGAGTGGATAAAATGGCTGTATCAACGAGTTACATCAACGCTTTCTCTTATTCAAGCACTATTTCAAATGGTGGTGCTTCTGGTAAACTTTATGTTCCTGTGAGTCGTTCTTCACTTATCTATTCTAATTTTGATCATGTTTCTGGAGTTGCTGTAAAAACAGGTCAACAAGGTGTTTCTATCAGTAAAATCAGGATTTTGAATTCGCTGATTGATAGGCTTGCTTCGATTAAAAATGAGCCTAAAAAATCTGTGCAAGATATTTCTGATAAACAAGCTGATGCTCTTATAAAAAATTACCAGAAACAAATAAGTCAGGCAATGCAGACTCCTTATATTGTAAACGGTGCAAAATCATTGCCTGGCGAATTATTTCAGATTCAAGCTTAGGTTATATTTGCAAAAATCCTTTAGAAATCATTGTTTTTACTGGATTTTTTTTCCGTCACTGAAGGCTGTTCCCACAATTTTTCCCAGTCCAATGTATTTGTGATTTACGCTGTCGTATGTGATTGGGCGTAATTTTGCGGGGTCAATTTTTCCATCTGTCAGGATTTGTTCATCTGCACTTACATTTATGATGTTTGCAACGGTACAGCCTGTTGTCTGGTCATAACTTACCAGTTCACATTCAAGACACATTGGAAGTTCGTTGATTACAGGTGCATCTACGAATTCTGATTTTTTGACTGTGAATCCTGCTTTTTTTAGTTTTTCTGGTTCTTTATTTGCACTGACAAGTCCGACATAATCACATTCTGTAACATGGTTTTCATCTGCAAAACTTACTGTAAATGCTTTTTTTGACAGGATATTTTTTGCAGTTTTGTGTTCAGGCGAAATGCAAATTCCAATCTGATTTGTATCGTGAATGCCACCCCATGCGGCATTCATTGCATCGGCATTGCCATTTTCATCATAAGTTGCAATGATTAATACTGGCATAGGGTACATGAATGTTTGCTTACCAAAATTCTTTTTCATTTATTCCTCCAAAAAGGTTTGTTTTTTATGGATATTATAATCAATCTGGAAATTAAAAACAATGTGATTTTGGTATGTACTCTTTTTTTATTTGTGTGTGTGGGGGGGGGGGAGGTGAGGTCTGTCCCTGTTTTACAGTTGAAAATTGGGGACAGACCTTGTTTAAACTTGGTGCTTGGATTGAAAAGGGGGACAGACCTTGTTTAAACATTGTGCTGGAATTAAAAAGGGGGACAGA
>CAMBMW010000045.1 GCA_945868875.1 uncultured Treponema sp. | reverse complement strand
TTTTATCCTGCGAAGTAAGTTTTGAAGAAATCATAAAAGGTTCTCGTTTTCTTTCGGAATTAATTCCCTGCACATCGCAAACTCAAGCTCGGGAAATCATAAAATTGCAGAAAGCAAAATATGCAGATTCTACACATGTCGTACATGCACTCATTGTTGGACATAATGCTGAAATTATGGGCATGAGCGATGACGGTGAGCCAAGTGGAACTGCCGGAAGACCTGTCCTTGACGTGTTAAAGGGAAGAAAATGTACAAACTGCATTCTCACAGTCACCAGATGGTTTGGTGGCACTTTACTCGGAACAGGCGGATTAGTGAAAGCTTATTCAAGCGGTGCAAAAAATGTCATACTCCAGGCAGATTCTAAAAAAGCATTCTGCGAACTTGTAGAAA
The DNA here is from genome assembly GCA_945868875.1 of uncultured Treponema sp. Lineage (GTDB taxonomy): Bacteria > Spirochaetota > Spirochaetia > Treponematales > Treponemataceae > Treponema_D. The sequence goes on along the minus strand of CAMBMW010000045.1, from coordinate 14,603 downwards.
AAGCTATATTTTCTTTTACAACTGATTATAATCTTTACAAATTAATAAAAAATCATCTTGAACAGTTTGATATTTACAACCTGAAAGAAGACTTTGCTGAAGAAATAACACTGTCAGGTGAAATCCGTGCATCTCAGTTCAGCAAAATGGCTGAAATTCTCTTAAACATTTCAAACGGTAAAATCAAACTATAAAAATCTTTGCATCATGTTGGAATCTATCTATTTAAAATCGCTAGATTATAAAAAATCTTTCAAGTCTTCCAGAGATTTACAAACTTTCCAGCATTTTTGCTTCAAAATCTCATCAGGCTTTGTCCTGTCTGGAATCAAAATTGTTTTCAACCCCGCAGCAATCGCACTTTTTGCACCATTGGGACTATCTTCCACTGCAATGCAATCTTCTGGCTTCAGACCAAGACTTTTACATGCCAAAATATAGATTTCAGGGTCAGGTTTACTATGAACGACCATTTCTCCTGTAGTTCTTGTTTCAAAATAATCAATCACTCCGGCATTAGTTAATTGCCGCAAAACTGTAGGGCCTCTTGTTGATGAAGCCAATGCAAGTCTATATTTTGGTTTTAAGTATTCTAGAATCTCTTTTGCATAAGGCATAAGTGGAATTCCACTTGAAAATTCAATTTCCATAAAATGTTCCGAACTTCTATCCAGGAATTTTTCAGCATCAAGTTCCTGCCCGAAAATTCTTTTTAGAATAATGCAGGAATCCGTTCTGTTTGTGCCTCTGCATTCATTTATGGCGTCAGTTCCATCTGGCAATCCAAATTCTTTCCGTGTCATTTCCCAAGTTATATCACAAATTGATTCAGAATCCAAAATCACTCCATCCATATCAAAAATTACAGCCTTGATATTGTTCATATTTTCCTCACGCCAATTAATTTAAAATAAAAAAAGGCAGTCACCATAAAAATGACTACCTTTTCTGGGCCGACAGGATTCGAACCTGTGGAATGCGGGCACCAAAAGCCCGTGTCTTACCGCTTGACGACGGCCCAAAGATGAACTTAACTATATCACAAATTAATCATCTTGTGAAGTACTTTCAACAAAATTTCCTGCATTATACTCAGCAAGAATTTTATCTTGTAATTCATTTCTAAAATCAGGACTAATTGGATGAGCTACATCTTTATATTCACCATTAGCAGTTTTTCTGCTAGGCATGGCAATAAAAAGTCCTGTTTTTCCTTCAATAATTTTCACATTGTGAACAACAAAGCAGTTGTCAAAAGTAACTGTAACATAAGCTTTCAATTTACCTTCGTTTTCTACTTTTCTAAGTCTTAATTCGGTTATTTGCATATTTCACCTCCGCAAAATTTCCTTCACAGACTAAACAGTCTGTACCAGTTTACATTTCCAAGCTTCACCAAGCAGATTACTAGCGGAAATCGCTTGCTGCCTCATAGTAAACACTCCATAAACAGTTGAACCTGAACCTGACATTTCAGAATAACAACATCCTACTTTTTGTAAATCATTTAATGCCAGCCGAATTTCCTCACAGGAATTCGAAATCACCGGCGTAAAACTATTGATAAAAGTCCAGTCCTCCACTGGACGATTATAAATATTCTCCAAATCATCAAAAGCAGGCGAATCTAATCTTTCACCCTTCTGATACGCTTCGTCCAACAACGCATAAGCTTCCTTTGTAGAAGAACTTTGCTGTGGAAAAACCAAAACTAAAAATAAATCTTTTCTCGGAGTTATTGTTTTGACATTTTCACCACGTCCCCAAACTAAAGCACAGCCTTTTCCTTGTTTATCACAATTCATAAAGAAAAAAACATCACTTCCAGTTTTTGAAGCAATAAAATTCAACTGCTCTTGATTTAATCTGATGTCACAAATTTCCTGTAAAGCTCTAACCAAAGCTGCTGCGTCAGAAGAACCTCCTCCAAGTCCACCACCACTAGGAATTCCCTTTTTCAGTTCAACAGAAATTCCAACTTGTTTTAATCCAGTGATTTGAAAAAAAGCATCATAAGCATTTGTCAATGTATTTTTTTCGGGCAATTTCATATCTTTGCAAATCACCGTACAAACAGAAGAATTATTTTTTTCTACTGTTAACACATCATACAAATCTACCGTTTGAAAAATGCTTTCCAGATTATGATATTCGTTTTTTAATTCTCCCCCAGTTTTTGGTAAAACATTCAAACCAAAATTTACTTTAGCATACGCCGTATAGTTTTTTTTACAAAAGTTCATAATAAATTATACATCGTTTTTTCAGATTGTCAAAAAAAATTTTAAAAAGTGATTGACATTAATAAAACTGTGATTTAAATTAAATAGACTTTATTAAATTTATGTTAAAACTTAGAGTTTCTTAAGAAACTTCCTTATTGAACCAAATAATTCTGAGGTTTATATGTCTGCCAATTCTGATTTTGATGATTTAACAATGAATTTTTCGTTTGATGACAATTTTGATGAATATGATGACGACAAATTTGATGATGATTTTGATGATTTTGAAGAAGACGATCAGCAGTTAGATACATTTGATGATGAAGCTGAACTTTATTTTGATGATGTTTTCAAAGATGATGATTATGATGAACCTTATGATGATCAGGAAGATGAAGACGGCTACAGAAATTATAAACGCAGTTTTGATGAAGAAGACTGATTTTTAATAAATAATAGTAGCAGTGATAAATCTTCTTTTAATTTTATATTAATTTATAAATTATTGAAATAATCTTTTATTTATCTCCAAAAAAATTAGAACTCGGACATTGAAGTTTTACAATTTTAAGATAATTAATAAAATCTGAAGGGAAAACTTGCTTTTTTGTATTTGTGATTTATAATTATCATAAATATAAAATATTTGAGGTGGCAAATGGCTGTAAAATGTTTTTCTTTGGGTGCTGCTCAGGAAGTTACTGGTTCTAAACATATTTTTGCAATCGATGACAGAATGTTTATGATTGACTGTGGTTCGTTTCAAGGTAAAAGAAGAGAATCGGACGAAAAAAACAGGAATTTTAAGATTGATACGGAACGTCTAGAATCGGTCATTCTGACACATGGACATCTTGATCATTGTGGACTTTTGCCGTTGCTTTCAAAACTTGGGTATGAGGGAAATATTTATGCAACCCCTGCAACTCGTGATATTGCAAATCTTGTGATGATGGATAGTGCAAGAATTCAGGCTCATGATGCAGAATTTCTTGCTAAACAAGCTGCAAAAAAAGGTGAAAAATTCCATTGGAAACCACTTTATGATGAAAATGATTGTGTAAAAGCTGCAAATCAGATTGTTTCACTTTCTTATAACAGAAAAATGTTTATTGCTCCTGATGTTCAGTTGGAATTTTTTGATGCAGGTCACATTTTAGGTTCGGCTTTTGCAAATGTTACAATAAATCCAAATCCCAAAAATCCTGAAAATGAAATTCGTCTTCTATATACTGGTGATATTGGCAGAAATTGTAAACCGATTATCAGAAACCCGGCGTTGAATATGCCAGCGCCAGATTACATTTTTCTGGAATCAACTTATGGAAATAAGCTGCACGATAATCACGAATTTGCAATGCATGAACTTGAAAGAATTGTCCGTGAAGCTTGTGCAAAAAAAGGAAAAATAATCATTCCGTCTTTTGCAATTGAAAGGGCTCAGGAACTTGTTTATTATTTACATCTTCTTACCGATCAGAAAAAAATTCCTGTTATTCCGATTTATGTTGATTCGCCGATGGCAAGTAATGCTACTTCTGTTTTTAGAGTTCATCCCGAATGTTATGATGAGTCTGTGAATGAAGCATTTTTAAAACACCATAAAAATCCTTTTGGTTTTAATTCACTTACTTTTACGACAAATGTTGAAGATTCAAAGGAATTGAATAAAAAAGAAGGTCCTATGATTATTATTTCAGCAGATGGAATGTGTGAAGCAGGACGAGTTTTGTATCATCTTGCAAATGGAATTTCTGATCCGAAAAATACAATTATGATTGTTGGTTACATGGCTGAAAATACATTAGGCAGACGCATTTTTGATGGTCAAAAAGAAGTAAAAATTCTTGGTGATATGTATCAGGTAAAGGCAAAAGTCGAACGTTGCAATGGTTTTAGTGCTCATGCTGATTACACTGAAATGATTGAATGGCTCAAAGGAATTGATACTAGCCGGTTGAAAAAAATCTTTTTGATTCATGGTGAAAAAGATCAGCAGGAAGGATTTAAAAAACATCTGAGTCAGGCTGGTTTTGATAATGTTGAAATCATTGAATACGAAAAAGAATATCAGCTGGACTAGATTCTAATCATATTGCGAGATTGATTTAAGAAAAATTTTAGATTTTCCATTTTTCTCTTGCCTTTTTGAATTTTATTAGTTATTTTATTTTTATTATTTCTAAGAATTTATTACCAAAAAGGATAAGATTATGAAAAAAATTAAAGCTTTATTAATAGGTTTAGTTTTGAGTTTTTCTGCTCCAGTTTTTGCAAGTGATTTTGAATGGTCTCAGTGCTGGTGTAATTATGGTGCAGGAATTGAAAAAGGAGATATGCTTCTTTCTGTTGATGCAGCTCTTCCTTGGAATTTCTTTAATATTATCAATGCAAATGGATGGGCTGTTCCTCATGTTATCGCTGATTTTGAAATTGCTACTCCTATTTGGAAACTTCCATTTACTTTTGGTGGGTATGCTGGTGTTAGTTTCTGGGGAAATAAAGATTTTTCTCATACAGCAGTTTTGGCTGGTGGAGGTGCAACTTATCATGTTAGAATGCCTCCAAAGAATCTTGATTTGTATTCAGGTTTGAAAATCGGTGTAAAATTTGATATTTCAAATGAGTATGAAAATGGAATCAGATTTAATCCTGATTGGGGATATAATATTGGTGCATCATGGTTTTTCTCAGATTCTTTTGGTGTAAATGTTGAATTTGGATTTCCAAGTAATAAAGCAGGGGTTGTGTTTAAATTATAAAAGTTTTTTTTGATATTGTCTTCTTTTTCTATTGAAAAAAAATGGTAGATAATATATAATAGTCGTGTTTTTACGGAATTACCGAAAAAGAGGAGGTGACAAAATAATGGCTACAATCAACGTTGACGAAACAGAAAACCTTGAAAAAGCAATCAAACGTTTTAAACGCATGGTTGAAAAAGAAGGTATCATTCGCGAATTCAAAAGACGTGAATATTTCGAAAAACCATCTGCTCTTCTTCATCAGAAAAAAACAACTTTGGAAAGAAAACTTTTAAATAAACGTCGTAAATCAGAAAAAAAAGATTACTAGTTTTTGGGGGCTGCACTTTTTGGTGCGGCTTTTTTTATGTTTCAAGTTTATTGTTTGCAATGCAAACTTTGTAAAAGGAGGAAAAAATGCTATTAGAAGGAAAAGTTGCCATTGTTACTGGTGGTACACGGGGAATCGGATATGAAACTGTAAGACAGTTTTTGCTTCAGGGAGCTAAAGTTGCACTTTTTGGAAGTCGCAAAGAAACTGTTGATGTCGCTATTGCAAAACTTAAAGAAGAAAATTCAGGCTTTGCAGTAATAGGTCTTTATCCAAAATTAACTTCTGAGGTAGAAGTAAAATCTGCTTTCGATTCAGTAAAAAATGAGTTTGGTAAGATTGATGTTTTAATCAACAATGCTGGAATTTCATCTCATACAAAGCTTTTGGATTTTTCAGAAGATGAATATGATAAAATTGCTGATTTAAATATAAAATCTGTATTTGTTTGTTCAAAAGTTGTTGTCCCTTATCTTACTGAAACAAAAGGTGTTATTTTAAACACAAGTTCTATGGTAAGTCGTGATGGTCAGCCTTCGGGTGTTATGTATCCTGCTTCAAAATATGCAGTTAATGGAATTACACAGTCACTTTCACGGGAATTGGCACCTTTGGGAATTCGTGTGAATGCAGTTGCACCTGGAATCACAGAAACTGAAATGGTAAGTGCTTTGCCTAAAAATATGATTGAACCACTTATAAAATCAATTCCACTTGGAAGAATCGGAACTCCAACTGATATTGCAAATGCATTTGTTTTTCTTGCAAGTGATATGGCTTCTTATATTACTGGTGATGTTTTACGTGTAGATGGTGCTGCAAGAACATAATTTAAAATTCAAAATATCTGTTTTATAAGCCCTTTTTTTTGCAAGAAAAAGGGCTTTTTTTTATTTATCCTTACAAATGTAAAGTGAAAGATAAAAAAAAGTTTAAAATAATTGAATTTTTTTTGTTTTTATTTCCTTTTTTTGCATAGTTTAAACAAATATTATTATACATAGTTTTTTATATGTAATTGATAGCTGGCCGGCATCAAAAAAAATTTGTGAGGTAGATTATGAATCAGTTGAATTCAATTATCATTGAGGGAAATGTTGTCAGGGATGCTGTTCTTTTGGAACCTTCTGAAGGTTTTAAAGTATGTAAATTAAGCATTGCAGTAAATCGGTTCTACAAAAATAAAAATGATCAGGCTTCTGAAGAAGTGTCGTTTTTTGATGTGGAGTGCTTTGGTAAGAGTGCAGAATACTGTCATAAAAAGGCTGTTAAAGGTCGTGGTTTGAGAGTAGTTGGTCGTTTGAAACAGGATTCTTGGAAAGATAGTGAAGGAAAACTTCAAAGTAGAGTTTTTGTTATTGCTGAACATATTGAATACAAACCTGTAGTAAACAAAAAGGATTCAAATTCAGATGGAACTGAAAAAGAATCTGTTGTTTATGTGGAAGCAGAGAAAGAACCAGTTCCTGTTGAAGAAACTGTATTCTAGTCTGCCTGGATTTATTTCCGTTTTGGTTTGTGTTGTTTGTTTGGTTTCTTTGAGTTGTTTTTGTTTGATTTAGGGAATGAACTTTTTGATTTTGCTCTTTCATTCTGGAGTTTGTATTCTTCTATCTGTTGAGGAGAGTAAAATCCGTCTTTCCAATTGAAACGAGAAACATCTGGCAAAGGAAGTGCTTTTGACATCGAGGTGTTAATTGCTTTTATCTGGTTCTTGGAAACTTTTGTTTTTGAAAAATCAATCAAAAAGCGTTTAAATCCTGATGATGAAATGTGTTCGATTTTGTCAAGAATTGAGAATGGTTCTTCTGGCATGACGAATGAACCGTCTTTTGTGGAATTTACTTTGAAGATTGAGCCTTCTTTGTCCTGAAAGAAAGTGAAGTCGTAGGTTGATGGAAGTTTAAATCTCATTCTGAAAAGAGCTGGATAAGCAAAGACTGGAACAAGAACTCTGCTTCGGACATTCTGTTCGTAAGTGGATTCGAGATTGCGGCGGGAGTTTTCGTATGGCATGATGAATGCTCCGATGTCCTGGTTTTCGAGCCAACTAATTGCCCAGCGGTTGAAAGTATATAGATAAGGCCCGCCTATCATATTTACTTTTTTATTTTTGAGAATCTGGATGTGAGCAAGATTGTTTACTACAAAGTTCTTGTAGCCGTCTTGAATTAAAAGTTCTAGTTCATTGGTTAGCTGGTCTTCTTGAGCAGCCGAACAAAATGGATCTAAAGAAATGAAAATCTGCTTTTTTGAAAAAGGCAGTACTGTCTTATGATTCAAAAGGTCGTATGAAGTTTCTGAATTGTATTCTAGAATAAGCCTTACAGGATTTAATCCCTGAACGGCAAATATATCTGAAATTGAAGAAACTTGAGCGTAAATTCCTTCTGGAAAATAAGACAGTTCCTTTTCTTTTACTGGAGTTAAATCAAGAATCGGTAAAACTTCATCTTTTGGCTGTTTTCTAAATTTGCTTATATCGTTTGGAAGAACACGATTATAACGCTTTGAAACTGCTTTGATTTGTAAAAGGTAAACTTCGTCTCCGACTTTAAATCCGTCTGGAATGTCAATCCAGCGTTTGTTGTTTTCTTCATCAATTTCTACGGTTTTGATTTTATGACTTGAGCGTCCTGTGTCATCCTGACGGTGAAGTCTGATTGAATCTCCAGGGTCTGGTTCATAATTACCACCTTTGAGAGTGGCAAGTTTGAAATTTTTTTGTTCGATGGAAGCATCTTCTGGAAGAGTTTCACGAATTGCAATAGAAAGTTCTTTTGAGGGAGATTTAATTGAAGCAATCTTTCCAAGATAGATTCCAGTTCCGCCTGCCTGGTCTGGATTTAAGATTTTTTGAGCTGCATTTGACACACCTTCATCCAAAGAATTAAAACCATACCAGTAAGTAGTTTTAGAACGGGCAAAATCAGAAGATAGAATTCGTTTTCCAGTTGCAATAGCACCTTTTTTATCTTCTTTGTAATGGTCAATAACATATCTATATGCTGCAACTACACTGCCAACGTATTCTGCACTTTTCATGCGCCCTTCGATTTTAAATGAATCAACACCAGCTTCGATTAACGAAGGAATCTGGTCGATTAATTGCAAGTCACATGGAGAAAAATAATAGCCGCTTTTTTCACCACCAGGAACTTCTGCTTTATAAAAACGACGGCAAGCTTGTGTACACATTCCGCGATTTGCAGATTTTCCGCCAAGAAAACTTGAGAAAAGACAAAGTCCGCTTTCGCTGACACACAGAGCACCATGAACAAAAACTTCCAGTTCGGCTCCTGTTTCTTTTTTGATTTTTGTAATTTCATCAAGTCCAAGTTCACGGGCAAGAACCATACGTTTAATTCCGTTGTTCTGCAAAAGTTTTACGGCATTTGAACTTTCAACATTCATCTGAGTGGAAGCATGTAGTTCAAGATTTGGAAAAAACTCTTGTGCCATACGCATTACAGAAAAATCCTGTACTATCAAACCGTCAGGACCTACATCATTTAAATAGGACAAAAATCTATATAATCTTTCAGTTTCTCTTTCTTCACAAACAGTATTTACAGTTACATAAATTTTTTTGTGTTGTCTGTGAAGACTTTCTACAGCTGCTTCAAATTGATTCCAGGCAAAATTTGTAGTTCTTAATCTTGCATTAAAACTTTTTAAACCAAGATAAACAGCATCTGCACCTTCACCAATTGCAGCTTCGAGTGATTCAATGTTTCCCGCAGGGGCTAATAATTCTACCATATCAAAATATTAGCATAAAAAAAAGGAAAATAAAAGGGGGATAAAAACTGTGTAATAGAATGAATGTTACTGAAAATTACTTACCAGTCGCAGAATGTAAAGAATCACATATTCAGTAAGAGCTTTTTCTTCTTTTATTTTTTTCATGTTTGGAGTATTTACAAGTGTTTTTGCAAGATTTTCTACACGTTCTTTTGTAAATGATGTACCAGATAAAGTTTTGACAACTCGTCTTGTATAATCACGGATAAGACTGTTTACATCATCAGTGAGATTGCGATAAGCTTCTTTTGAAATCATTTTGTTCCATTGTCGTGCAAGATAATCAAGTTCACGATCCAGCGATGAGCCTTCTGGAATCAATTCTTTTGTAATCTCATTTGCAGCTGCGGCAAGACTTTCTGTTTTAGTCATTTTTTTTGTTTTGGAAACAGATTCATCATCTTCCTGTTCCAGAATCTCAGCAGCGGTAATCTGTTTTTGCGGAGTTTTTTTTGCTTTCTTTTTTCCGTTAAAAAGACTTGCTATCCATGATATAATAGGAATCATGTAGTAGAAAGGTAGTCTTGATTTAGCATTTGCAAGAATTTTATTGTTTTTGAGCATTAGTAAATCAGTATAAGGTAAAACTTTGCCGTTTACAAATAAATGAAATCCTTCCGTAAGTTCTTCCTCAATTTTTTCATAAGCCAGTAGATGCATAAAATTTGCATTTAGAAGTGCGAAAAGAACAGGAGATTTTTTTTCAACAAGTTCCTGAAGACACAACTCAAATTCATTTTGATTACTCATTTCTGGAAGACGTTCATAGTCGAGCAGTTTTTTATACCAGGTGTTTTCCAGTTCTTTTTCAATGGTTCCATGGGCTTCGTTACAAAGACGTACAACAACCTGAATGACTTTCTTTTTATAAACATAATAACGTGTTCCAGAAGAAACTTTGAAAATCAATAAAGGCGGTAATTCGTTTGCTTCACCTTCCGTTGTCATTTTCTGCAAAAACTCTTTCAAATCATCTTCTGTATATTGACCGTAAAGCATTCTTCCGTTCTGATCCTGAAACTTTAAAATCTGATTCATAGAATAAAAATAAGGTGCCCGTGCAAGATGATTTTCAAGTTCTTTCAAAGCTTCACTGCGTTTTTTTTCGTTTTGAAAACGTTCCTTCAGACATGTGCTGTATATTTCCAAAATCTGACAAGCTTGCAGAATATTTGTGTCTTCTACAGTCCTGTCCTGAATTTTTTCAAAATCCTGTCGAATGTAATATAAAGTTTGATTCCAAATGTAATAATCATCACCATCAGAAAAATCTGTAAACTGATAGTTTTCAGTGTCAACAAAATGCTGGAAAAAACTTTTTATAGAAATTTCTTTAGTTGGATTTGTGCTTCGGAGTTTTTTAAGAAAATAATCATGAAATTCTTCTTTTTTTAGAATCTTTCTGATTTTTTGTTGGGAAATATCTACCAGAGCTTTGAGTGGAATGCACGCTGGCAAAAGAAGTGGTGTGATATCTCTAGAAAATTCAAGAATGTAAAGTAATGGAGATTTTGAAGATTCTTTGTTTATAAGAGACTGAAGGTACTGATTTGCATTTTTTCTCTCTAAGTATGAATTTGGAAACTGTTTTGGTAAATCAGAAACAATAGGAAACAGCAGGTTTTCATTCTTTAATAAGTGCTGGTAAATATCTGTGTATTTTGAGGCAAAGAAAGTGATTGATACTATAGTTTTTTTGTTATTTATTGAGACGATGGCAGCCATTTTCTTTTCAGATAGTCCCTGCAACTCGGCAACAACGGTACTTGTAGGATCTCCTAAGTACTTTACAAGCTCACCTTGTTCTTCAACATGATGTTCTGCATATTTTTTGATGTATGAACAGAATTCTCGTAAATCTATAAAACCAGACTCTTGTTTTTCTGCATAATAGCGGATTATAGAACTTAGATTTGATGTAGTTGCCATTATTATACCCCTTTGTCTTCATTACTATTATCGACTTTTTAATAATAATGTTAAGTGTCTTTTTTTTGATAAACCGATTTAATTTAGCAAAAAGTATAATACGATAAAAAAAGGTCTATATATAATAAACAGGTATAAATAAATTTTTTCGATTTTAGATATTCCAGTTTGTTTACAATATCAAGCTATGCGTGCCTGATATTGCAAATCATTTCAAAATATATGAAATTAATAACAATGGTAGAGAGAAAAAAATCAATCGATATCAATTTGACCGATATTTATTTCGATATCAATTTTTTTAGAAGAGTTTCTTTTTTGCGACATTTTTTTGCCATAGCCATTTCTGTGGATTTTGATTTCGCCTAAATTTGCTTTGAGATTTGCATTATAATCATCAAAATCGCTAAAATCTTCTATTTTATAATCGCCAATATTCACTTCTCCATCCAACGTATCAAAATTTACCGAATCTAATTGAATTTCTCCAATATTTACATCCGTTTCGAGATTTTTTACAGTCAAATCTGAAATATCAATATCACCAATATTCACCTTTACAATTGCTTTTTCAAGTTCAGTATTAGCTGGGACAGTTATAAGTAAATCGCATCTTTTGGAGCCGGACAAATGTTGAATTTGATTTTTTTGAGTTATATACAAAGTGCCGTTCTTGTTTGTGAATTCAGGTTTCAGCTTTGTATGTGAATAACTACATTCAATTCTCCATGTTTCACCTTCTTTTATTTGAAAACTCATAATATTGCCATCTAGATTCAGTTTAGAAAATTCTTCCAGATTTGTTTCAAATTCTTTTTTACTTGAAAAATCAGAGTCAGTATTATCGTTTGAATTCCAATCATCATTTTTGGATACAAACTTGAGATTAAAATCAAAGTTTTCTTCAAGTTTCTCTGCAACTTGATTCCAAACTTGAGCAAATAATTCTTTTGTTTGGACAAATGTGACGGTTGAAGAAATAACAATCACACACAAGGTGATACTCCAAATCAAAATTAAATAAGTTTTACGCTTCATTTTTTCACCTTTATTCCGCTTAAAAGAAATTACTCTTCATCAGAAAAAATTACCTTGAGTAATGTGAATGCAACAGCAGCAACAGGCCACAAAAGCCATGAAATATCCCAGCGGTGAGTGACAAAACTCACTACAAGATAAATACATGTCACAGACTGCCAGTAAACTCCGTTTATTTTCTGAAATTTCTTGTTCTTATGTTCTGTCATCTGTGGAATATAGTTTTCTTCTAAAGCCAGCAGTTTTGTATAACTATTTTTTATAACATTTGCATAAATAATCAGGAAAACACCTGCTGCTACAAAAACAAAAAGTAACGCAGCGCCAAAATCTGAATTATATTTTAAGAACATCGGTGGGAAAATGCTGAGTGTACATAACAAAACACCAATTGAAATCATAATCTGAAATACTTTAAGATTTTCACGTTTTTTTTGTTTTATAAACTCTTTTGCTTCATTTTCAAGAGAACATGGTTCATTTTTCAAAAATGAAAGATCTTCCATTTGAAAACTTGAGAAAATGCAAAGCAAAACACCAGCTGCAATAAAAAGGAACATACAAAATACTCCAGTGACTTCACTTATGCCAAAAGCATCGGTCAAAATAGGACCGCACACACACATAATAAAAAGAGCTACACCTGAAGCAAGCATAATTCCAACTTTTTTGCGTGCCTGAAAAAAAGATTCAACAATATCGGTAGTGATTTTTCTTTTTTCAACTGGTTTTGACTGCTTTAAAGGTTCATTTTGAGAAGCAAAATTAAATGCATTTTCTGATTTTGCATTTTCTGTATCTCTGTTTGAAGACAATAAATCCACAATTCCAAACTCAACTGCAATTTTCTGTAAATCATTGAATTCTGAAATAACAACTGAAACTGATTCATTTTCAGATTTTCCATTTCTTACAAGTTCGTTGAATCTGTTATCCATTCTTTTTAAAAGTTCATTTTTTGCCTGATTTACTCGTTCCTCCTGAGGCAAATCCTTAAACATAAAATCAACATAATTTTTAAAAATATCCATTTTTCCTCCGAAAAAAAATAAGAAAACATCTGTTCTCAATCTGTTATTTTTTCGCTGTTCCAAAATGAAAAGAGAAACAGCAGTAGATAATTAAGTTTGCAACGCAAACTTTGGGTAAGATAAAAAACGTATTATCTGAGCTGTTTTTATCTTAAATCATTTTTGTTTAACTCCACTTATCAGTATAACACTTTATTCAGACATATTTATTACTTTTTTATCAAAATTTATCAAAATATTGAAAAAATCTTTGCAAAGTCATAAAATGAAGTATGATAGTTTCAAATAGAATAAAAAATTTACATCCTTATGTTCCGGGTGAACAGCCAAAAGACCGTGTTTACATTAAGTTAAACGCGAATGAAAATCCTTACAAACCAAGTCCAAAAGTTTGCAAGGCTGTTATTGATTTTGTACAGAATTCTCCAGAAAAACTTGGTCTTTATCCTGACCCTGATTCAAATAAACTCCATCAAAAAATTGCTGATATGCTAAATGCAAGCGGAGGTGTTCTGTGTCGTGCAAAAGTCGATGAGAATAACAATGTAACTCCTGCAGAAATAGATAAAATTCCTTTCACTGTAACTTCAGATATGATTTACACAGGAAACGGTTCTGATGAAGTTTTGTCTTTTGTATTTTATGCTTTTTTTGATTCGGGCAAAAAGTTTGTAATGCCACAGTTTACATACAGTTTTTATCCTGTTTATGCTGGTTTTTATAACATTCCGATGGATTGCATTCCTTTACTTCCAGACTGGAAACTTGATGTAGAAACTATGCTTTCTCATGCAAAACAAAATGATGGCGGAATTATTTTTGCAAATCCAAATGCTCCAACAGGAATTAGTCTTTCGCGTGCTGAAGTAAGACAAATGCTCCAAAAAGCCTCTTCTGAACAAATTTTTATTGTTGATGAAGCTTATGTTGATTTTGGGGGTGAATCTTGCATTCCATTACTAAAAGAGTTTAAAAACCTTTTGATAGTCAGAACATTTTCAAAAAGTTTGAGCGGGGCCGGTCAAAGACTTGGTTACATTGTTGCAAATCCTGAACTTATAAACATAGTAACTACAGTAAAAAACAGTGTAAATCACTTTCCAATTGATGCTGTTGCTCAGGTTTGCGGTGAAGCTGCCTGCGATGATGTTGCATATTATGTTGAAACTTCAAAAAAAATTGCTTGGGAAAGAGAAAAGTTTTCTGAATTTCTGACTGCAAAAGGTTTTGAAGTGCTTCCAAGCAAGACTAATTTTGTTTTTGCAAGAAAGAATGGATTTTCTGGAAAAGAAATCTATGAAAAGATTAAAGAACAGGGAATTTTAATCAGACATTTTGCAACACCAGGAATTGAAGATTTTGTTCGAATTTCTATAGGTGATGAAAATCAGATGAAAAAACTCTGCGAGGCTTTTGAACTTATTTTGAATTAAAACAAGGTCTGTCCCAGGGCAAACGCATTATAAAATGATTAGTTGTAATATCTGGCTCCCGGTCGTGA
>CAMBMW010000044.1 GCA_945868875.1 uncultured Treponema sp. | reverse complement strand
GCAGCCCCAAAAAAAGTCTTTTTGCCCTGTGTCTCACTCCCTCGCGCCAACTTTTCTGTAAATATTTTTTATAATGCGTTTGCACTAGGGACAGACCTTGTTTTTTACAAACTTTTTTTATTTCTTTTAGTTGAATGAAAAGCTGAATGATTCACTTCGGGGCGTTGCGGGGTGTCCCCGCAGAGGGGGTAGAGAAAGCCACGAGTCACACAGAAAAAAAACATCTTGTCTACGATTACAAATCATACTTTGTGCTGTGCGACTCGTGGCTGGAACGCAGGGGGAGACTTCCCCCTCCTTTTTTACAAATAATGTTTTAATTTTAATCTTTTACTACTTTTGTTAGTTTTGCCATTTTATTGTAGATTTCTGTATTGTCATAAAATCCTTTGAATTCATTTTGACCGGCACCGAGTGCAAAAACTGGAACTGGTAATCCAGTGTGACTATTTGATGTCCAGCCAAGTCCACTTTTTGCATTCAAAATATGAGTGATTGTGATTGTCAAAGGTTCATAAGTTCCATACAAATCATATTCCATCTGTGTTCTGCTTTTGTCGTTTTTAATTGTTTTTTCATATGCAGTTTTAATGCGGCTATATTCGTAGTCTGTAAGTACAAGTCCACCATTCTTGTTGGAACCTTCACTTCCAGGAAGTTTCAAGCCGAACAACTGTTCTACATCAGTCATTACTTCTTCTAAACTTGTACCATTCTTTTTGTAATTCGAAACATAATCTGAATCAAATTTTGCATATGAAATTTTCTGATTGTCAAGAGTTCTGAAAAACAAGTTGTAATCAGTTCCTGCATAACCGATTGTAAGTCCACCTGTTTCGTGGTCTGCTGTCACTATAATCAATGTTTCTTTTGGATGTTTATTGTAAAACTCGATAGCTTCTTCAACAGCAGCGCTCAGAGCCAATGTATCAGCAATAGAAGAACGTGCATCATTTGCGTGACAAGCCCAGTCAACTTTACCACCTTCTACCATCATAAAAAATCCTTTTTTATTGTCTAAAACTTCAATTCCTTTGCGAACATAGTCTCTCAATGCCCATTCATTATTTTTACGGTCATTATCATAACTCATTGCATCTCCATCAGCGAGTGTTTCTGCAACTACAATAGCTTTGTCACCATTTTGTAAACTGTTTGCATCATTTTGAGTAAAACAAACTTTATATCCAGCTGATTTTGCAAGTTCATAAATTGATGTTTTGTCATTTTTCTTGTCTTGTGGTTCCATTAATGCACCACCAGCAAAATAATCAAAATTTGATTCTACAAGTTCCAGTCCAATTGCATAGTTTGATTTACGGCTTGCCTGATGAGCATAAGTTGCAGCAGGAGTTGCATGATTTAAGTTTACAGTTGAAACAACGCCGATTTTCCATTTTTTTTGGTCGCGTAATTGTTCTGCAATTGTTCGGTATTTTATTTTCTTTGTGATATCAACATTGATTGAAGATGAATGTGTTTTGTATCCTGTAAAGATTGAAGTTGCTGTAGAAGCAGAATCTGGTGCAAACGAAGTAGCATCATAAGTGCTTGCAGAACCAGCAACAGGGAAATCGTAAAAACTCAGGTTCTTCATTGCAGGACTGTCCCCAGCGTTTTCTGAATTTTTTACTACATCAACAATTCCTGCAGCATCTTTTCCAGCATAATAAGCGGCGCTTTGAATCTGTGGATAACTCATTCCGTCACCAACAAAAACAAAAACATATTTTGGAGTACCACTTCCATCTTTTTTTCCTTGAATTTTTGTTTCTGCTTGAAGTGTACAAATGTTTAAAGCAAGAATTGCCAGACATATTTTGAAAATTTTTGTATGTTTCATTTTTCCTTCCTTAAAAATCATTATTTTTTTCTTTATTTTGTTTCTCGCAATATAAACAGACGGTTATTTTTTTATATCAGCTAAAGTATATTTCCAGTTGATTGGAACAGCAAATTTTGCAACTCCATATTTATCAAATGTCATGCGTACACCAGTTGTAACAGAGCCAAATTTGTTGCTGAGATTATATGTAAGATTTGGATAAACTTCAGTTTCACCAGAATCATCATCTCCAATCATCATAGAAACTTTTGCTTTTGCTCCAACTGTAAGATTATCTGTAGCTTTATATGAAATATTCAATTTTGTGAGAAATGGAATCAAATCAGTATCATTTTTTTGGTATTTTTTTGTTTCACCATTATCTAAATATTCATTTCCAAGACCACAAACTACATCAACTCCAGCAAAAAGTCCCAAATCACTGAATTTATATCCTGCTGTAAAACTTACAGAATTTTTTGCTGTCTTTGTTATGTAATCAGTATCTGTATTGTTATAAATGTATCCTGCATTCAAAGTGAGATTTTCAATTGAATTCAAGCCAGCGAATACACCAACAGAAATATTATTTCCAGTCACATTTTGGAAAGTTGCACCAGCTGAAAAGAGTTTTTTCATTCCGAAACTCAAACCGACATCAAATCCAAGTTTATTGATATTCAAAATAGAGCCATCCTCAAAACGTAAACCGCCACCTACTTTCACAAAAATGTTATCTTCATCTCCAAAATTCAAATTGCTCAATGCACCTAAACCACTTTGTAAGATTCTTGCGAATTTAGGTGAATCATCACTAGCTGCAAAATATCCTGCATCAACTGCTACTTTTGTAGAAAAGTCGTTTCCAGCGATAATTTGGAAAGCATCAACAGGTTTATATCTTCCGTAACCGCGAAGACGAACTGTGCTTTCTTTTCCATTGTATTTTCCTGCTGCAAATTCTAATCGAACACGAGCATCAAACTGTGAACTACTTGCATCCATCTGAAGACGATTGCTTACTCGAGTTGAATTAGTGAATTCGTTAGAATAACCATCACTGTCTTCATTTTTTTGATTTTGAAACACAAATAAATCAGAACCACCAGTAGAATCTGCATCTCCACCAAAAGTGTTTGCAATTTTAATTGACTGAGCTGTCACTGCACCACAAATAAGCATTCCTGCCAATCCAATAGAAATAATTTTCTTCATAAATAAGTCCTTGTCAAAAGAGATTTTTTTATTTTTTATCCCAATGACAACCACACTTTATTGATATTTTATGAATTTTTCGTAAAGGAAATGTTAATCCTGTGTAAATTGAAAATGGTTTAAATCATATTTTTTTTTGAGTTTTGGTAGAAATGGAATTTTAATTTGATAAGGGGAAGGAAAACTTTTTTGCAAGAAGAGATCCTGAAATAACTGCTGTCAAAGGTGCTGTCATGGCAAGCCCAAAACTTCCGGCAATGGTGTTAATAATTTCTGCAGCAACTACATTATTATTCAAAATATTATAAATTGGAGTCCCCTGTGCCATAAAAGTCATGAGAAGTGCAATACATGTTCCTGAATATGCCAAAAGAAGTGTTGTTGTCATTGTCCCCATCGCAGCTTGTGCAACATTCATCCCTGATTTTATAGCACGAATTCTAGAAATCTCAGGACAATTTTTTACTACCTCATAAACTGCCGACGTGATGTCAACACTTAAGTCCATCACCGAACCGCTTGCTCCGATGCAGACAGAAGCCATAAAAATTTGAGTTAAATTCAAGTTTTCAAACCCTGAATATAACAAAGCTTCAGAATTTGCCATAACAGCACCATGAATACGAAAAACTTTACTGCAAATTACAGAAAGTATCATAGCAAAAAGAATTCCGCTCATTGCGCCACAAAATGAAGATAAAAGTCTTTTGTTCATTCCATACACAAGAAAAAGAATAACAAAAGTCATCACAGCAATCACAATAAAACCACAAACAATAGGATTATATCCTTTTAGAAAAAGCGGAACCATGATTTTCCACAAAACAAGAACTGTAATCACAAATGATAAAACAGAACGAAGTCCAATCCCGCGTGCAAAAATAATCAAAAAAAGTGCAAATGCCAGTGCAAGAAAGAATTCTCCATTCAACCGATAATAATCAATCAGATTTACAGAAAGAATTTCATCCGTATCATAATGAACAACACATTGAACTTTATCACCTTTGTGAAATATTTTGTCCTGTGAAAGAGAACCTCCAAGCATATTCCAGCCTTCCGTACTCTGCCCCTTAAATTTTCCATCGCAAAATTTCACAAGACAAATTTGCTGACCAGTCCGAATTAATCCTGTATCGATTAGACTAGAATTGTTCACTTCTAAAACAACTGCTTTGCATTTTTCAGCATCCTTAAACTGTAACGCTCCTTCAAAACCTGTCGGGATGAAAATTAAAAGTGTGATTATTAACAGAATAAAAGAAATGGTAAAGATTTGTCTTTTCATTTAAAACCTCATTTTGCACGAAAATTGAATTTATCGATTTTTAGATTTAAAAGAGTTTATTAAAAAACTGTAAATTTATAAAAAACTCTTTGTAAAAAATCTGTAAAAAGATTAAACAAAGAATCAGAAAAACAGGGCAAACGTATAAAAAAACCAGACTTGAAATTATTTCTTTTTTTTGCTAAGATTCACAAGTTCATTAAAAGACAGTTCGAAGTCCTTCCTGTCGTTAAACAAAACCAGGTCAAATTCAAAAATTTTTACATTCTTATTTAATTTTTAATGCCGAAATCTAAAAATATTTTAAGTTGATGTAAAATCCCTTTTTTGTGCGATTGGAATCTCCCTGTCAAAAACGAATGAAAAAATTTCTTTTTTCGTGAAATTTTACACAAAGTTTGCGTTGCAAATTTCTATTATCTATTGATGTTCCTTGATATGGAACAGCGTAAAAAGTCTGTCGGTTGAAAAACAATATTCTTGACTTTTTATGGGAGGTTACTTATGAATGAGTTATTGTTAGTTTTATCTTTGTTGATTTCTTTTGGTTCCACAGTTTTATTTTTAAAACTTTTTGGAAAAAGCGGACTATTTGCATGGATTGGCATTTGTGCAGTTTTTGCAAATGTGGAAGTTCTAATTCTGGTACACGCGTTTGGTATGGATCAGACTCTTGGTAACACACTTTTTGCTTCAAGTTTCCTTGCAACTGATATTCTGAGTGAATTATATGGAAAAAAAGATGCAAATAAAGGTGTGCTTGTGGGAATCATCACTACAATTCTGTTTATTCTGCTTTCAACTATGTGGATTAATTATATTCCAGCTGAAGGCGACTGGGCTATACCTTTTGTAAAGCAACTTTTCGCAAATACTCCGAGAGTTTTGATTGCAAGTCTTATTGCTTATGCTGTTTCTGAAGCTTTTGATGTATGGCTTTATCATAAATGGTGGAATCTGACTGAAAAAAGGTTTGGAAATAAGGATAAATGCTTGTGGTTTAGAAATAATTTTTCGACTTTGTTCTCACAACTTGTAAATATTGTGATTTTTAATTTTGGTGCTTTCTTGGGAATTTATTCTTTGCCTCAACTATTTTCTATTACGCTTGCCTGTTATGTTATTTACATTGTTACCAGTTTGCTTGATACGCCGTTTATCTATCTTGCAAAAAAGATAAATACAAAATAAATTAATAGAATGCAAATTCCGTTAGAATTTTCTCAGAATCAGACTCAAAAACAGTCACAAAAACAGATTCAAAAACTTTCTCAGGTACAAATCCAAGCTTTAAATATCCTTGCTATGAATTCGTTTGAGTTGAAAGAGGAAATTGCAAAAGCTTTGAGTGAAAATCCTGCATTAGAAGTTTCAAAAAAACAAGAAACCAGAACTAAAGAAAAGATTACAGATTATGGAAAATATGGAAATTTTAACGATGCCGACAAGTTTCAACAACTCTTAGAAGCTCAAGCTGATAATTCTGAAACTCTACAAAGTCATTTGATGCATCAGCTTAATTCTATGAAATTATCTTCTTTTGAACATGAAATCTCACAGAAATTGATTTATAATCTGGATGAAAATGGATTTTATGGTTCCATGATTGCGCCCGAATCTTTTTTACCATCGCGAACAGAAAAAAATTTTCAGATATTAAAAAAGTGTATTGAACGCATTCAAAGAATGGATCCTGTCGGAATTTGCTGTAAATCACCTGAGGAAAGTCTTTATGTACAGGCAAAACAGGACGAAAAAGCTCCCAAACTTGCTCTTTTTATTCTGGATGGTCATTTAGAACTGTTAAATCCTCCAGAAAAAGAGAAAGTTTTTCGAAAACTTAAAGATTTTCAAACTGAATATCATAAAAAAATGTTTGGCATGAATCTTCTTTTAGATTCCATTGAATATAATCTTGAATCAGTGCAGCAGGCAATTGATTACATTCTGCATCTGAATGTACGTCCTGCTCAAGGGTATGTCAAAGATACAATTTCAAACTTTGAACAGCCGGATGTTGTATTAATAGTAGAAAAGAAAAGTGGTGGAATTAGTGCAGACAGTTTTGAAAACGGGATTGTGTGTGGAGATGAAAATTTTCATTTTCAGGTAAAATATGGTTCAGGAGATTTACCAGAACTTCAAATCTGTAAAGACTTTTCTTTTGATTCAGAGAATGTCCAAAAAGCGCTTATCTTCATTCAAAATCTTAAATTCCGTGAGTCAACCATAGTTTTGCAAGGGTGTGCAATTGTGAAGGCACAACTGGATTTTTTTCTTCATGGTGAAGGCCATTTATTACCATTAACACATCGACAGATTGCAATTCAGCTACAGATTCATGAGTCTACCGTTTCCAGAATGGCATCAAAAAAAAGTAACAGGTTTATTCAAACCGAATGGGGACTTTTACCTGTAAGTTATTTTTTTCTGTCAGGAGTTTCATCAGTTGACGGAAAACAGAAGGTATCTTCTCAGCAGGTTATCCATGTTATCAAAAATATTTTAGCAGAACAGGAGAGGTCAGGGAAATCAATTTCAGATTTACAGCTTGCAAATCTTCTTTTAGAAAAAGGGATAAAAATTGCCAGGCGTACAGTTTCAAAATATCGGGCACTTGCTGGCATTGAAAATTCATACAAAAGATAGAATATAAACACAAAAAGCCTTTATGTTGAATAATCCTTATTATAAACAACATAAAGGCTTTTTTTAATTGTAAGATTTACATTTTAGTGAAAAAAATCAGTTTTGATTAATTTTATTTTTCCTGAACTTTGTCCTTTTCTTTTTTAATCTTGTTATCAAGAACATCCATCATCTTGTTCAAAGCAGCAGAAAAATCATAATCTTCGCCAGAAACATGAGCCTGTGTTCCCCATTTGAAATTGACATTAGCATCAAGAACATATTCTTTATCATGTTTAATCTTTATAATCAAATCAACAATTAAATCATCTGCATAAGAAATTCTTTTAAGTTTAGAATCAACCATATCAGATTGTTTTTGTTCAAGTGTAAATCCCACAGCATTAATTGAAGTATTCATAATTTCCTCCATAATTCAATAAGCACTATTCAGGATGTCAGTAGTTTTCCTGAAACTCTAAAAATTACAGTTTACAACATCTACACCTAAATAGTTTTTAGTCTTTAACAATGATAACATCGAATTGCTCAAAAAGAAACAAAAAAAATCACAAATATCAATAAAAAACAGGTAAAAAACAGGGACAGACCTTATTTTTTAAATACCTGGATAAAAAAAATCCACCTGATGGAAACAAAACCACAGGTGGATTTTTTATTATAAACTGATGTTATTCAACTTTGATATATTCCACCACAGTTTTTTTACCTTCTTTGTAAACACCGCCGTTTGTTTCTAACGTTATGTAAGCTCCTTGAGAATAATCAACTTTCTTTGTGGTTTCTTCCCACTCCGGAGCTTTTTGATCACCTTTTTGATTAATCTGTTTTTTCGTTTTTAGATTGATTTTGAAAATGTGCGAACCATCATCAATATAGGAAACTCCGTTTTTGTAATCTAAAGTACGAATTCTCAATCTCAAAGGAACATCTGATGACGATACTTTTATTTCAAGAACTTCACCATCAAGTTTTTCAACTCGCCAGCCACATTCATTCCAGGAGTTTTTCTTCCAGTTTATAGAAAAATCATCACCAATCCATGCATGATTCTTTTTGGAACCAAGTTTTGCTCCATTTAACACAAGTTGAACTGGCTGTTGAATTTCCTGTTCATCTTTACTAATCAAAGATATAGATTTTACGACGGTTTTTAATCCTTTTTTAGAAAGTTTTTGTGCTCGAATTTGTATTTCTTCTATTCCATTTGAAGTATTCCAGGAAGAACCCTCTGGCCAAATATAAGAATACTCTGAACCATCAAACATTGCTTCATAAACTCCAGGTGTTTTTTCATTATAAAACGTATGACAAACAGCACCTTCATTTTGAATCATTCCAATTTCAACTGGAATATCTGTAGACTCCAATTCTATACGAATGCCTTTGTAGTCAGATAAATCTATTCCTTTTACATTCCAACCACAAAAAGGATATTTTTCTTTTTTATCCCACTCCCAATCAATAACACCACCGTCAGAAACAAAAGCATTTAGTTTACTTGAAGAAAATTCTACGCCTTCAATTCTTAAATTTTCATTTATTTCTTCAGTATCTTTGGATAATTCAATACTTTTTACAATTGTCTTCATATTCTTTTTTAATGGCTTGTTATTGTATAATTGAATTCTTAATTGAACACCTTCTGAAGTATCAATTGGAGGTTCTGTAGAATCAGAATTTTCTCCTGTAAGTAATAATTCATAAGTGTTTGGTGCAACCTCTATCATTCTTTTCCATTTTTGAGCATTTCTATCAGAAATATACAATCCACCCAGATTTACATCAGTTTTTTCAATTGTGATTTTTACAGAGGCATATTCAGAAAGATTTATACCTGAAAGATTCCATCCAGCATAACCTTCTTTTGTTCCTTTTTTCCAGGTGATAATATTATCTTGAATTTCACAATTATCTTCGATTCCACCTAAAGAACATCCAAAAAGACTTAGTGCGCCAGATTCATCATATTCCCCTGGTTTAAAAAACTTTATGCTTTTTACAACCGTTGTTTTATCTTCTGCTCTCGGTTCACCATTATTCCATTGATCAAAACAGATAATTAATCCTTTTGCAGGCTCCAATGGTGGTAAATCTCTATCGAAACTATTTGAACCTGAAAGGTATGCTTCATAAACATTTTTTCCTGTTTTTTCAAAACCATGATTATTTGACCAATCACCTTGTGCAATTCTTAATGAGTTTGATGTATTTGAACTTTCTATTTCAACACGAACCCTTTCATAAGCAGATAAATCTATATCCGAAAAATTCCAACCTGCATTTCCGTTATCAAAGCCTTTTTTCCAGGTGATTATGTTTTCTGACACTTCTGCCTGCCATTTAGTAGATCCCAGTTTTACTCCATTAACATTGTAAGGTTTGGTAACTCTTTCAAAACCTTCTGGAATGCTCGAAGTTAAATTGACCATTTTGTCAGTATCTTTTTCACCACAACAAAGAAAAATTTTTACATTTGTTTTTGATGAAGAATCAAGAATTTTTGTTGCATTGATTTCAAATTCTTGTCCGCCTTTAATGTTTTGTGCGACAGGAATTCTCATTTTTTCATCAGAAAGAAGATGAGTCCAATTATTATTTTCATCAATATCTACAATAATAATATAAAGATTTTTGATATCAACATCACTTGTTCCTTTCCAGATAATATTGAGCATATCTCCTTTTTGTGGAAGATTATCATTGAACAAATTTGTGACATTTTCTTCATTGCTTTGCCAACGCGAAAGATCTTCTATTCCCCATTTGTTGTACCTTAAAACCATAGCATCTACAGTTTTAGATAGATTAATCTCCACTTTTTGAACTTCTGCAAAAACAAAAATTGCAAAAAACGAAAGAATTGAAATAAAAGATACTATTTTTTTCATTTTTTAAACCTCCAATCTTTTAATATAAACAATTATAAAACAAACAATAAGATTTGTAGTGAGAATAAGTTAACTGTTTTTTAGTGTAATAATTCATCAAAAAACAGTTAATAAAATAACTATAATCGCAAACCAAAAAATGCGGAGAAAAATATTGATAAAATCCGCATATAAAATATATAATTGCGGAGAATAAGTGCGTTATATTACGCAAAAAGTGGAATTTCACACCTTTGTATGGAGCGGAAATCCTAACAGACTATCTATTCAGCATGAGTGCACAAATCTTCTCACAAGACATAACTAGTCGCGATATAGAAAAATTGATTATGATTACAAAAAATCCTGCTGACTTGAATTAAGTTCCTCAAATCAGCAGGTTTTCTTTTTTTGGGATTAATTTAAATTGTTTTAATCAAGCTTAATCATTATTCTTGTGATTCTTTTGAAGCTTCTTTAGTTTGAACAATTTTCTTTTTATTGTTTATAAATCCTAGAACACACAAAGCAACACCTGGTACAAAAGCGAAGATTCCGTATGTCAAGAACTGACGGAAAATCGCTGAAACAAGAACAGAAACTGGTTTAATTAATGATTCAAAATCAGCTTTAAGGACGTCTGCAACTACTGAATTTACAACACCACTCATCAATCCTAAAATAATAAAAATTATACCCACAACAATTGAAGGAATGGAAATGTATCTGAAAAGTGCAAAAATATTCATATTAATAACAAAAATAATTGCAGCAAGAACAACAAGGATGGAAATCATGATTATAAGGTATTTTACAGAAAGAAAATCAAGTATTTTTAATACAGAATCTAATTCTGCACTGTTTTCCTCTTTTACTATATCCAAAGTTTCAGTAACAGAAGGAAGTGCTTCTTCTACACCAGAAGCAATGTTTGCTTTAAGTTCAGCAGCGTCGTATTCAATTTTTTCACCAGTCTTTTCTTCAATTTTTTTGATACTTTTAGTAACAACAGATTCAATTTTGTCTGGATTCAGGTCAATAGTATCGGTTTTTCCTGCCATATATTCAACTGCCTGATTCATAACATTATCGACTAAATCTTTTGTTTCTGGATCGCTCAAAATATCGGCAATAAGTTCTTCATCTATTGTAAAATCATAACCATTTTCTTTTGCGATTTCCTGGATTAGTTCTCCCAAATCAAGATTATTCAAATCAATTTCAATATCCATGCCTTCAATCTGATAGCCGGCAGGTGTAATGATTTTTTGATCTGTATAGAACAAACCTGTATCATTATTCTGAATCATTGCTAAAGCATTAACCATACTTGCACCCAAATCCATAATTTTTGAAGGTGTAACATTTACTCTGACAATGTTGAAAAGAAAAGTGACTAATAAAACCAATGCAAAAATTATACTTAGTAAAATAGAAAAGAATTTTTTCATTTTTAATCCTCCTATAATAAGTTTGCAACGCAAACTTTAGGTAAGATAAAGCCGCGCTATTTTAGCGGTTTTATCTTACACTTTTTTGTTTTTTATAATTATTAAATGAAACTTCAATTGTATTCATTTTATTAGAAAAAACAACTTTTGTAGAGTTAATTTGTTAATCATTTTTTGATGTTTTTTTTCATCAATTCTAAACAAAAACTCATGGCTCGTGAAAACAACACGTTCAGTGTAAATCTAACGCACAAGACAGGAAGAGAACTTTCTCCCTCCTTGATAATTATCTTTTATTAAACTATTGCACACTAAAAAGTAAATCTTCGTAACTTGGGAACGGCTTGCAATCTTCACTCAAAAGTTCTTCAATCTGGTCAGCTGCATTGCGCACTTTTTGCATGGCTGGTAAAACTTCGAACGCATAAAATTTTGCAGCTTCAAGCAAATCTTTAATCTCTTTTGTTTTAGAATGCTTTCCTTCTAGTTTTTCAAGTTCAGCGTTTAATTGCGAAGCAAGTTTGTCGAGTTTTCCAAGCAGATTTTGAATCACGCCGCTGCCACCTAAACTAACCATTTTTGCATTCGTGTCAGCCAGACTGTTCATATACTTAAAACAAGACGGCAAAATATCTTTGTTTACCATTTCTACCATTGTATTCACTTCAATATTCAAAACCTGACAATATTTTTCCAGTTTGATGTCATAGTGACTGTGCATTTCTTCTGGAGTGTAGATTTGCATGCGCGTAAATAAATCAACATTTTTTTTGTCAAGATAATGCTCAATTGCTTCCGGGGTTGTGCGATAGTTTTTAAGGCCGCGTTGTTCGGCTTCTTTTACCCAATCTTCTGTGTAACCATTTCCATTAAAAAGAATTTTCCAATGTGCAGTGATTTCTCTTTTGATTAAAGCCTGCAAATCTTTGTCAAAATTCTTTGATTTTTCAAGTTCATCAGCAAAATCACACAAAGTATTCGCCAAAATAGAATTCAAAATTGTGTTAGGTCCACTAATCGAAAGAGAACTTCCAACCGAACGGAACTCAAAACGATTTCCTGTAAATGCAAACGGAGAAGTTCGATTCCTGTCAGTAGAATCCTTTGGAATTGCAGGCAAAACATCAACACCAATATTAAGTTTTGCACCCACTTGATTTGCGTAAGATTTATCCTCTTTGATTGATTCCAAAACCGCTTCAAGTTCATCACCAATGTAAATCGACATAATGGCAGGCGGGGCTTCAATCACTCCAAGACGATGGTCATTTCCAGCACTTGCAACAGAGTACCTGAGCAAATCCTGATTGTCATCAACCGCTTTAATCACCGCAGTCAAGAAAAGCAGAAATTGTGCATTATCGCGAGGAGTTTTTCCAGGAGCAAAAAGATTTTCTCCTTTATCCGTAGCAATCGACCAGTTATTATGTTTACCACTTCCAGCAACGCCGGCAAAAGGTTTTTCGTGCAAAAGACAAATCAAACCATGACGACGAGCAACTTTTTTCATAATTTCCATCGTAAGCTGATTCTGGTCTGCCGCAAGATTTGATGTAGTAAAGATCGGAGCCATTTCGTGCTGAGCAGGAGCGCCTTCGTTATGTTCAGTTTTTGCATAAATACCAAGTTTCCACAACTCAACATTCAAATCTTCCATATATTCAATAACGCGCGGCTTAATTGCAGCAAAATACTGATCATCCATTTCCTGACCTTTTACAGGACGTGCCCCAAACAAAGTTCGTCCGCACATTTTCAAATCTTTTCGTTTTTGATAAAGTTTTTCGTCCACCAGAAAATATTCCTGCTCAGGTCCCATTGTTGTTGTAACATGCTTTGCATCATTTCCAAACAATTTGAGAATGCGTAAAGATTGCTTGTTCAGACTTTCCATTGAACGCAAAAGCGGAGTTTTTTTATCAAGAGCTTCGCCAGTCCAAGAACAAAATGCAGTCGGAATGCACAAAGTGTGATCTTTTACAAAAGGATAAGAAGTTGGATCCCAAACCGTGTAACCACGAGCCTCAAAAGTCGAACGTTTTCCACCACTTGGAAATGATGAAGCATCCGGTTCACCTTTTATCAATTCTTTTCCACTAAAATTCATAAGAATTTTGCCTTCTTCTGCTGGAGACAAAAAAGAATCGTGTTTTTCTGCAGTAATGCCAGTAAGCGGCTGAAACCAATGAGAATAATGTGTGGCTCCTTTTGAAATTGCCCAGTTTTTCATAGCTTCAGCAACCTGATTAGCCACTTCCAGATTTAACGGAGTGCCTTCATCCATCGTGTGTTTCAAAGCTTTATAAGTTTCAGTAGGTAAAGTTTGCTTCATCACAGACTGATTAAAAACAAGACTTCCAAAAATTTCAGGCAAATTAATATTCTTCATCAGAATCTCCTGCAAAAAAGTTAAAATCCCAAAAAGGAACCACGCATCTTTGCGATTTAAATAAAAATATTCTAAAAAAAACTATACTTTTAATAATTCGGGTGGCTTTTGCTTGGTTCGACAAGCTCACCAAACAAAAACAGGCTATTCGCCCTTCGCTACCGCTCATCCGCTTCCCTCGCTTCGCTCAGTCCAGTGGACTGCTTCGCAGGGGCTACTATCCTTGCCACGTTTTCATCTGGAAACAAAGTTTTAACCAACTACCATTGCAATTAAAAACATTCGCCAGGTTTAGTAAAATTATTTTGTAGTATACGTTTTTAAAATTTTATCAAAATAACTGCGTTTTTGAATATAGGCAGATTTTGTCGCAGCAAATGACATAAAATCATAATCACCATCATCATTCAACGTCAGATATTTGATTGTGTAATAAGTTTTCGATGCACTTGGCATAAAACTTGTTGCATTTATTTTAAATCCATTTTCAGTAAAAATCACTTCGCTTGAAGCATAATCAATAATATTGTCAGCTTTTGTTTCAAGCAAAAGACGAATCAAAATGTACTGAAAATATAAAGGCGGAACTTCCTCTTTTGGTTTTTGATATATTGCCATTGTCATGATTGCATCATTATTCTGCACCCACATCATTTCGTTTTTTTGTTCCCAAGTTTCGTCTAAAGTGATTTTTTGATTTCCAACCGAACATTCCATTTTTTTTGACCTCTTTGGTTTAACAGAATTCAATTTCACTCTGCCAGATTCAGGAACTTTCACAAAACGGTCAAATGAAGTGTCCTCTGTTGAATTAATTTTTCCAAGAGAAACACATTCAAAAAGAACTTTTCCGTCTGGATTTAAAATCTGTTTTACAT
Organism: uncultured Treponema sp.; assembly: GCA_945868875.1. GTDB lineage: Bacteria > Spirochaetota > Spirochaetia > Treponematales > Treponemataceae > Treponema_D. Next base: position 490 of record CAMBMW010000044.1, on the reverse strand, counting down.
TGAAAAACGGAATCACACAATCGTAAGTAATATAAACTTCACCACCAAACTGAGATAAATCAGCAGATATTTTCAATCCGTTTTCTTTCAAAGAAACATTATTTTTGTAGTTTTCAGTTTGCGGAGTCAATTCTCCAAGTAAAATTCTTTGTGCCGAAAAATCATACATAATATTATGCAAGTAATTAACAATATCCACATCATCTTCACTAGCATAATCAGCCACAATCACATTTTCACCCACAATATCCATAAAATTTTGCGAGGAATCAACGGTTATCAAAGCTGCTACAATTTTTTCCGGCAGATTTGAACTTTTTGGAGCATAATATCGCAATTGAAAAGTATTTTCGTCATAACAAAGAAGCCCGATGTAACTTTCACGTTCAAAAGTATTGTCTTTATAATAAACATATTCACCATTCAAATCAGGCAAAAAAGGTTTAAAACCTGGCAACGCAAATGAAAAAGCCGTCAAAGAACTCAAAAT
>CAMBMW010000043.1 GCA_945868875.1 uncultured Treponema sp. | reverse complement strand
GCACGCTAACGCTTAAAGCCTTGACTTCGCCGTTTTGAGGGGTTGTACTACCCCCCTTCAATCAAAAGCTTTTCCAACTTCACAAAGCAAGTCCACTATTTTTAGTTTTTGAGGACAGTGCTTTTCACAAGCCTTGCATTTTATACAGTCAGAAGGAGCACCACCGTGTTTTCTTTCTTCATTATAATGCCATCTGAAACTATTTACCCCATATCGTTTTGACTCATTAAATAATTCAAAATACCTTGGAATGTTTATTTTTTTTGGACAACCGTCAGTACAATATCTGCAAGCAGTACATCCAATTGCAATTGTATTTTTTATTAATTCTGTTGCTTGTTTTATCACAGTTTGTTCCTGCTCATTCAACGGAATAAAATCCTTCATATAAGACATATTATCTTTTAACTGTTCCATATTACTCATACCGCTCAGAACAACAAGAATATTGTCAAGACTTGCAGCATATCTTATCGCCCAGCTTGCCACACTTGCATTCGGATTATAATCTGTAAAAAGTTTCTTTGCATCATCCATAATGTTCGCAAGACTTCCGCCTTTGACAGGTTCCATGATTGAAACGATTTTTCCATGCTTCATTGCAACTTCATAACATTTTCTGCTTTGAACATTATCACTTTCCCAATCAATATAGTTAATCTGCAATTGAATCAATTCCATTTCAGGATATTTTGTGAGAATTTCATCTAGAAGCTCAGCATTTCCATGAAAACTAAATCCTATATGCTTGATTTTGCCAGCATTTTTCATGTTTTTGATAAAATCAAAACCGTTGAATTTTTCTGATTTAGCGTAATTATTCGGTTCTAGTGAATGCAAAAAATAATAATCAAAATAGTCAACACAACAATTCTTCAATTGGGTTTCAAAAATCCTCGTTAAATCTTCATCACTTTTCAATTCCCAGACAGGCATTTTTGATGTAACTTGAAATTTTTCTCTTGGATAGCGTTTTGCTACAAGCTCACCAAAGATTTTTTCGCTGAAACCTCCGTGATAAACCCATGCAGTATCAAAATAAGAAAAACCTTCTGCCATATACGCATCTATCATCTGACGAGTTTTTTCTAAATCAACATGCCCCCACTGCTCACTTTCGCTGTAAGGAAGACGCATAAGTCCAAATCCAAGTTTTTTAATCTCTGGCATTTTCATAATTCCACCTCAACTTAAATAATCAAAATCACTTTTTACGCAAAAATCCATCCCTTTGAGTAAAGCCGAATGAAGCATCATTCTTTTATATGGAACACCGCCGTAAAGTTCATCTCCAACAATCGGCAAACCTTTCGAAGCAAGATGAACTCGAATTTGATGCGTTCGTCCGGTAAACAAATTACATTCAATCAAAAAAGCCTTTTTTCCAATCAAATCAGGCAGCTTTATTTCCTTCAAAACCCTAAAATCCGTTTTTGAATATTTTCCACCTTTATTTTCAGGAACATTTCCCCATTTTCCAGCCTGACATTTAGAACTTATTCTTTCCATATACATTTCAACACAAAACTCATCATTCTCTTTTATTGGGAAAGATTTTTTTTCTAAACTATGCTGACTAAACTGTCCTTCATTAAGGACAACTGCAAGATATTTTTTTTCAAAATCATGATTTTCAAACATATTTTGTACAGATTTATTTACAGCTCTATTTTTAGTAAACAAAATCACTCCACTTGTTTCACGATCAAGTCTGTGCATAATGCCCACATAAGGCGGATTTCTAAGATTTTCATTTTTCTTCCATAAATAACGCACCACAGCATCATGCAGATTATCCCTGTTTTGTGTGATTGTTTGTTCCACTGGAAAAAAAGCAGGTTTATCAATAAAAATCAAATCATCATTTTCAAATAAAACAGACTTTTTTGTAACTTCAAACTTGATATCATCAGGTTTCTTTTCATAAAAAAATTTATCTTTATCAAAAAGAATTTTAATTTCAGATTTTCCCCTCAATTCAAACGAAGGTCGAGTCACCACTTTTCCATTCACAGTCACCTGAGCACTAATTATCAAACGCCTGATTTTTGAATTAGAACATTCAGTCTGCAAAAGTTCAGGCATTTTTCCACGCAAAAACTCATCAAGACGGATTTTTTCAAAAGAAGAAATTTTTAATTCCTGCATAATCGTAATAATTCTACAACTAATCTAAAATCTCATAATCAGGTCCATCATCTGTGGCAAAAATTCGGACACGACAATTTTCCATACAAACATTTTCACAAAAACTTTGTAAATCGCAGGCTTCAGGACTGAAAACATCATCAGGATTATAAGAAGTTTCAACTACAGCTTCTTCCCCTTCAGCTACAACTCTGGACATTGCACCATTCAGAACAACAAAATCTCTTACCGCCGTAAAAAATTCATGACATCCTTTTTCTTCATATTTTTCTTCCAGAAATAAAAGTTGCATTTTTTCCAGCGACTTGTGAGTTTCATTTTCAGGTTCAAATCCACTTTTATAATCACAATTATTACAACGCTGCCATTCAGCAAAATCAGCAAAAAAAGCAGATGGATAAATTCGCAAAGGTTTTAAGACAGACAAAAACCAGGGAACAGCACGTCCACAAGTATAAAAAGTCTTACATGCAAAAGAAACATCACGTGCATAACGAATTTCTTTAGCGCTAAAAATACCAGTTGTCTTCGGTTCCAGTTCACAACTGCTTTCATTATTGCAATTTTCAGAAAAAGTTTTTTGAGTTTGAGGAAAATCCAGATGATTAGGATACTGGGCAACAGCAAAATCAAGACGTTCCAAAAACGCTTTAAGATTATCGCCCAAATCAACTGCATACAAAAGTTCAAACCCAAAAACAACACCAAAATCATTCAAAACTCGTGCTTTAGAAGCATACACTTTTTTGTCAAAAAGAATATGGCCGTTTTTTTGGGAACATTCAAATGGAATATTAAACGAACAAAAAACGTTTGTAGCAACAGCAGCAAGTTCTTTGTCAATTATATTTGCTTTTGTCAGAAAAGAAACAAAAACTTCAGGCGCATATTCAGAAATCTTTGTAAGAAGAGTTAAAATTCGCTTTTTATCAGACGAAATCAAATTATCACAAACATAAAGTTCCGTAATTCCTTTTTGAGAAAGCGTTTTTATTTGACTTTCAAGTTCGTCTGCCGAAAACTTATATTCCTTTTCCATAAACAAAAATCATACAAAAAAAGTCTTACAAAAGAACAATTCCGCGTTTTTTGCAATCTTCTTTAATCTGGTCAGTCCAGACACTAACTTGAGTTTCACCAATATGAGCTTTTCTCAAAAGGAACATACAAAGACGCGACTGACCAATTCCACCGCCCAAAGTTTGTGTCAATTCACCTTTTAAAAGTTTTTTGTGGAACGGAAGATTTTCCCTGTCAGTACAGCCACGTTCTTCAAGCTGAGCTTTTAAACTTTCAGGAGAAACACGAATACCCATCGAAGAAATCTCAAAAGCAGAATCCAAAACAGGATTCCAAACAAGAATATCACCATTCAAACCACGATGACCGTCACCACTTTCAGTAATCCAGTCATCATAATCAGGAGCACGGCCATCATGAATAGAACCATCAGCAAGTTTTCCGCCAATTCCAGTAATAAAAACAGCACCATACTGTTTTGCAACCTTATCTTCCCGCTCCTTTGGAGTAAGTTTCGGATATTCTTTAGCCAAATCATCAGCATACAATATTTTTATATCTTTTGGTAAAATCGGTTTAATTGCAGGGTATCGGTCATAAATAAAAAATTCAGTTCGTTGCAAACAGCGATATACTTTTTTGACAATTTCATGAAGATAAAAAACAGTTCTGTCTTTTTCATCAATCGCCATACACCAGTCCCACTGGTCAACATAAATCGAATGAATTGCATCCAAATCTTCATCAGGACGAAGAGCATTCATATCAGTATAAATACCAAAACCAGGTTCCAGTTCCAAATCAGTCACTTTCATTCTCTTCCATTTAGCAAGCGACTGAACAATTTCCATTTTAGAATCATTCAAAGCTTTCACAGGAAAACTTACAGGACGTTCAACACCATTCAAGTCATCATTAATTCCAGTTCCAGAACCCACAAAAAGAGGCGCAGTTACACGAGTCAAATTCAATTCAGTGGAAAGTGCAAGTTGAAAAAAATCCTTTATCGCAACAATCGCATGTTCAGTTTCTTTAGTATTCAAAATAGATTTATATTTTCCAGGTAATTTAATCATTTTATTTTCCTTTTATTTATTAGTTTTCTGGCAGTGCCCTTCGCTTCGCTTCGGGACGCTACGGCCGCACTTCGCTAACGCTCATCCTCCTCGCTTCACTACGTTTCGCTCCGGTGGACCGCTTCGCGGGTGCTCTCATCGCTCACTGAATTTTTCAGCAAACAAATTATTCACCTTCATAATTAAGTAATGTTGTAACCTTACACGGAGCAAGTACTTTTTCATAATTCAAAAACGGAAGACCAATCACACCAAAAAAGTCTGTAACTTCACCGCCACCCATTTCAATCAAATTTTTTGCAGCAGCCAAAGTTCCACCAGTTGCAATCAAATCATCAACAATCAGAACATTTTGACCTTTTTTTATATCCTCTTTATGAACTTCGATGGTTGCAGTTCCATATTCCAAAGCATAACTACATTCATAAGTGTCACCCGGCAACTTTCCTTTTTTACGAATCAAAATAAGCGGAATGCCAAGTTTTTCAGCTAAAGGAGCAGCAAAAATAAAACCACGACTTTCTACACCAGCCACAGCATCAATTTTTGCATCTTTATAAATCTCATAACACTTTTCCAACACAAATTTAAAAGCTTCAGGATTTACAAGAACTCCCGTAATATCATAAAAAAGAATTCCCTTTTTCGGAAAATCAGGAACACGACGAACAGATTTATCCAACATTTCTAAAGTCATAAAAAACCTCTGATAAAAAAAACAACGCTACTATTTTAATACTAACATTCATCTAGTGCAAGCATTTTTATATATAGTTTTTTAATTCTTTTTTCCATATAATAATAAAATATTTAACTTCGTGTTTTACATGCAAGAAATTTTACTCCTGCCAATACCATCATAACAAGATAAAAAATAAGAGCGCTAATGCAGGCATTCAAAAATCCAAAAACTCCAAGTAAAGTAAAATTAATCAGTTTAAAAATAAACATACTCAACTTATAAAAAACATAACTTATTACAAGAAATTCAGGAAAAGCAAAAACCCACGTCAATTTAAAATATTGTCCGCTTCCGACACGATTATTCCATGCAAAAGTCGAGATTAACAGAAATAAAATCAAAATCCAAATAGGATAAAATAATCTATCCAAACAAGATTGAGTGAACATTTCTTCTAAAAAACCATATTGTTCTGAAATTTTTGCAAGTTTTACAAGCTGAGGCAATGGAATACTAGTTACATTATTTTTAAAATTTTCAAGCATCAAAAAATGTTCATAAGGCATAGACAACAAAAGATATTCTGGCTTATTTCCAACACTTCCATCTGAATAAGTATAAACTGGAAAAACTTCAGAATTTTCACGTTCCCTTTCTATCGATTTTAACATAAGATATGGAATACTTTCCACATCATCTTCAATTCCCATCAACTGTTTCACAGAAGGCGGAATATTTTTTACAGAAACAGGCAAAACTTTTGCATAAGGAACATTCATTTTTCTGTAAAAATTTCCTTCATTATCAATTGTAATAATCGTCAAATCCCTCAAATATTGAACAGAATTTCCTGTTTCTTGAACACAGGTCATTCCTTTAAAATAAACAAGATCCTTTGTTCCGTCCTTATAATTGCACGCAAAATAAATGTCATTTGCGTTTTCAAAACTTTCCAGTTCAAAAGTTTCATCAATAAAGAAAGACTTTTCGTTAACGCGGTTTTCAGCAATCTCAAGATAAAATTTTACATCAGGATCAGACTGCATCTGGCGGGATGACATATAAAGCTGCTTAAACAGATAGTAAGCTTTTAAATCATCTTTTTGCACAAGTGCAAGATAACCTTCATATTTTTTATCAAAAATCTGCTGTTCTTCATTTTTTTCAAGATTATGATATTCACTTAGATTATTCCATGCAGAATTACTGATTTTTTTTAAGTCTTCAAGATTCGGGTCTTTTGGTGTTGCCAGCGAAATGCCAGTTTCAGCAAAAAAATGAGCATTAAACCATTCTTTTTTATCATAAGCATCTTTCGCTTTCAGATAGTAAGAATAAACTTCATTAATCTGTTCGGGATTAATTACAACTTTATCCACTTTTTCCGCATCTTCTACAGATTCGTAAATTTTAAATCTTAAATTCGAGTTTTCATTTCTTTGAATTTCAACTTCCGCACGATCAATCAAATCTACCGCTTCTTTTGAATTTGGCTGCAAAGTCAACGCTACATTTCCATAACGTTTTGCTCTTTCATAAAACCCATTATTAAAAAGATTATTTCCAACCTTCAAATATTCATTCAATATCTTCTGACTTTCTATAATTGACTGTTTTTTTCTATTAATAAGCGTTCCAAACACTTCATTTGACATCGTGATTATAAAAGTTAACATTAATGAAAAAATCATAATCTTCTTAAAACGTTCAACCATTGCCTGTGAAAAACGAACAATACTTCCTTCGCAGTGCTGCCCAAAATGCACAGAAAACGTCAAAATAAAAGAAGCTATAATAAAAACAGGCAGATATTTTACAAACAATTCCAATCCTGTTAGAATTTTATAAAGAAACACAGAGTTTTTCGAAACTTCAAACGGCACATTTAGCACAAAACCAATTATCAGGCATACAATCAAACTGAATATCAAAATAAAAGATAAAACTATAATATTTTTTTTCATATTTTCCAAAACTCCACAATTGTTTTTATGCTTTTTGTTTATTAACTTTATGAAGAATATATTTTATGCAACCTGCCGCTATAAAAATTATTCCAAAGAAAGTGTTTGCGGTAAAAAGCAAAGGTTCTTCAATATGACCACTCAGCATCTCCAGAAATCCAAAATTATTTATCTTCACTCTAAAAGATTCAAAAATCGGCATGTAATATGTTATGTTTACAAAAATAATACAAATTGTAGTTATAAAAATTGCATAGGTATTCAAAATGCGCCAGTCAAAAAAATAAGATATTCCATAAAGAGAACACAGTACAAAAGCCAATGACAAAAACTGCAAATATGTCCATACCCCACCATCCAGACTTTTTTTTGCTGTATCCACAAGTATTCCAATTCCCAACAGCGAAAATATTTTTTCAAATTTAAGTGCATTTTTGATCCCCACTTCTTTAAATGGCTTGGCTTTCATTTTAGGACCATTTTCATCAGAATCAGAAATCTTTTCATAAGTTACAATACCATGTTCTGATTTATCCATAACCACAGAAGTAGTTTCATTTTCAATTGTTCCATTGTCCTTCAGCACAGGAGAAAAATCTTTCGTAATAAAATAGATTTTGTCATCAGTTTCACGAAAATAATTCTTTGAAAGCATCAGTTCTTTTTTTTCATTTTGATAAAACCTCTGTGTTTTTTTTTCAATAAAATTAACAGAAGGAAAAATCAAACACCAGTTAATCAAACAAATCAGAATATATGCTACCGTCTGCAAAAATCCATGAACATGACGTACTCGATAAATTGCAATAAACGGACAGATAAAGAAACATACTCCTAAAGTGATATAAAAAAAAGCTGGGATAAATTCTTTTAACTGAAAAACAATTATTCTATTTCCTGCAACAAAATTCAGTGCATTATGAAAAATCATATATAAAAAAGTTCCAGAAAGAATACTAAAAAGTAAAAAAACAAAATATGTCATTAGTAAATGCAATGCTTTTTTCATATCTCACCTGTAATATAATTAAAAAAAATTATTTTTTTCTACTTTGATTATCGTATCTTTTTTTTATTATTTTAGTTATTATCGTTGATTTTTTATTGAAGTTTCTATCTCTTTATGGTATACTATGGTTTAGGATAAGTTTATGTTCGAAAATAATGCCATAATTCCTGGTTTTGATAACGATAGGGACGAAAGTTTAACAATCTCATTAAGAAAAGCAGATAATATTCAAAATGGTATTTTCTGTTATTTGAGTGGTTATATTGATACTTACAATTCGTCTTTTTTTCAGAAACAAATTTCTAAAGTTATTGATGCTGGGTTTGTTAACCTTATTTTCAATTGCTCATCTTTGAATTATGTTTCTTCTACTGGAATTGGTTCATTTACCGTGTTTTTAAAAACTGTAAAACCAAAAGGTGGTGATGTAGTCCTTGTAGAAATACAACCAAAAGTTTACGAAGTTTTCCAGCTCTTAGGATTTTCTCAGTTTTTCACAATTAAACAAACTTCAGAAGAGGTAATAGCTTATTTTGCTTCAGGTCCTTCAAAATCATCTGATATTTTCCCTGCTGTAATCACTTGTCCTATTTGTCAGAAAAAACTTCGTGCACCAAAACCTGGAAGATTCCGATGTTCTGGTTGCCGTTCTATTCTTGCAATAGATAAAAACGCAGAAGTTTCTTTAGGCTAAATTATCCCTCACTATTTAGTTGTGGATAACTTGTGGATAACTTTCAATAACTCTCAAACCTTTGTCAATACTTTTCCATTATTTTTTTTAATTTTATCATTTTTTTATGATTACTTCTATATTTCCAATCTTGTATTTACTGATATAATATACAATTACAAAGTTAAAAATATTTTTTTTATGTTTTCTCATTTTTTTTCATAAAACCTATTGACACATTTTTTTTCACAAAACACAACTCACCCTTGTGGATAACTTGTGGATATTTTGTTGTTTCAATGTGAAATTAAGTGAATAACTCAGACAATTCAGGTCTGTCCCTGTTTTTTTAATTGGGGACAGACCTTCTTTTTGTGTAAATAGTTTGTAACTCTAAACTGGGGACAGACCTCATTTTCACCGAGTACTAAACCTTAAGTAAATTAGGGACAGACCTCATTTTCAGTTTAAAAATCTAGGTCTGTCCCTGTTTTTTTTTAAGTGGGGACAGACCTATTTTCCATCTAAAATTACGCTAGGCAATGGAAGCCCTTTAGTCCACCACAGGAGCAAAGCGACGAGGAGGATGAGCGTTAGCGAAGGCTGGAACTGCCGCTCGAGCGCCCTTATTATTTTTATGAACATATTATTATAAACAGTTTTTTTTTCAGTTGGCTTAATTTTTTTGTAATGTTTGTCTTTTCTTTTATTTTTATGTATAATTATAATATGAATAAAACTACTTTTGATTTTTCTGAAATTTTAAACAAAATTGAAGCTGCACTTTGTACTACACTCCCAGAATCTGCAAATAAAGACTGGACGCATAAATCATTTGGTGATTTAGATAAAAACATTACTTTTAGCCACATTCAAAACTTGATTGAACCAAATCAAAAACTTATGGAACTTGGCGGTAAAAGATGGCGGCCTTTGCTTTTGATTTTATGCTATCAAATGGCAAAAAAACTTAATAAAACGAATGCATTATCGGAAGAACAAGTTTATTCTCTTACACCTCTTGTTGAGTTTGTTCATACAGCAAGTTTAATTCATGATGATATTGAGGATAATTCTGATTTACGCCGAGGAAAACCTGCTGCTTACATCACTTATGGCATGGACACTGCGTTAAATGCTGGTTCCTGGCTTTACTTTGAAGCTCCTGTTTGCATAAACAGTCTTGAGATTTCAGCAGAAAAAAAGCTTCAGTTATATCAGGTTTATACAAAAGAATTGAGAAAACTACACTTAGGTCAAGCAATGGATATTTTCTGGCACAGAAATCCTGAGATTTTTCCAAGTGATGATGAATATCTTGCTATGGTCAAAAGCAAAACAGGTACGCTTGCTTCTCTTGCCGCAATTATTGGCTGCACTGCCGGTGGATTTGATATTGATGAAGCACAGAAGTTCGGTGAAATCGCTGCGAATATTGGAATTGGATTTCAAATAATTGATGATGTTATAAATCTGACTACAGGAAATGTAGGAAAAAAACGTGGTGATGATATTGTTGAGCGAAAAAAAAGTCTACCTGTTTTGATTCATGCTCAAAAATACCCGGAAGATAAAAAAATCATTGCTAAATATATGGATGACGCTTCAAAAAACGGCATTAACTGCGATTCTGTAGAAGCCTGCATTAAACTTTTAGAAAAAAGTAACTGCATAAATGATGCTGCAAAACTTGGAACAAAGCTCATCAAAGAAAACTGTAAACTTTTCAATTCAGATTCTATTACTCAATTATTTTTATCAATGATTCCAGAGGCTTTCAAATGAAAGAACAAAGCGACAGACTTAACAATCAGGCAATAATTTTAGCCTCAGACGGAGCATACTCTGAAGCTATTGCATGTTTTAAACGTGCAATTACTTTAGAACGCGATAATTATCTTTTGTGGTATAATTTGGGAATTACTTATCGTGATGCTGGCAATCTGGAGGAAGCAAAAAATTCACTTGGAACTGCTTTTGCTATCAGTCCTGAAAATCCTGATGTGGAAGAAACTTATGCAACAGTGTGTCTGATGCAAAAAGATTTTGATTTAGTTCATCAAATCTGTGAGGAAGGTCTTGATTATAATCCTCTTCATTCTCATTTATGGAATCTTCTTGGTGTATCAGAATTTCAATCAGAAAATTACGAAAAAGCCTCTGAATATTTTGAATACGCAGTTTCAATCAATCCTTATTATCTTGATGCTCTTTATAATCTAAAAGATACATATTCTGTAATCAAAAACAAAACTGGAGAAGCAGAATGTGCACAGAAAATCAAAGATATTGAAAGTTGATTTCTGTGCCACAATATAAAATATAACTGCATCTTATGCTATCAGGTGTTCACGAGCTAATTTACTTATTTCTCCTGCCATATTTGACAATGGAACTTGTTTCTGTACACCGCCCATTTCGTTAGCAACTTTTGGCATTCCATAAACAATGCTGGTAGCCTGATCCTGCCCCAAAGTCCAGGCACCTTTTTTTCGCATTTCTGTAATTTCTGCAGCTCCGTCTCTTCCCATACCTGTCATTATTACACCGAGTGCTTTATTCTGGAAAATTTTTGCAACTGATTCAAACAGAACATCACACGAAGGTCTATGTCCATTTCGCTGTGGTTCCTGTGATAGTTTTATAAAATTTCCAAGAGCACGATGTTCTACAAACATATGATAATTTCCAGGAGCTATATAAATATGTCCGCCCAAAATAGGTTCACCATCTTTAGCCTCTGAAACAGGAAGAGGACATATCGAATTTAAACTATTTGCAAACTCTGCTGTAAACCCTGCCGGCATATGCTGCACAACAAGGATTGGTTGTTTCAAGTTTGCATCTATTTTTTTGAACACTTCACGAAGAGCATTTGGTCCACCTGTAGAAATTCCAATTGCAATAATCTCAATTTTACCACCAGCTCTTTCTGGAGTAATTACAACAGGTTCTTTTGATTTTGGTTTAAACCAGGTTGTTGGAACTGCATCAGTTTGTTTAATTGAAACAGATTTTGCAAGTTCCTCTCCTTTTTTCTTCAGGACAAACTTTTCTGCTTCTTTTAATTTTATCTGATGAGCAAAAAATTCAGGGTCGTAAATCTGCTTACCATGCATTACTGCATAAGCACCGCCATAAGATGCAACATATTCAATGATATCTTTTGTTACATCTCCGATTTTTAAAGTAACTGATCCGCCTGGTTTTGTAATAAAATCTGAAGCGCCAAGTTCAATTGCCTGCATTGTAACAGAAGCTCCCTCTGTTGCGACACTTGAAAGAATAACTACAGGCACATCAAGGAGTAAATCTCTTCTTTTTTTCAAAAACTCAATGCCGTTCATCTTTGGCATTTCTATATCAAGCAAAACTACGTCTGGTTTCGTATTTTTAAGTTTTTCGATTAAATCAAGACCGTTTTCTGCTTTTCCACAAACTGTCATTCCTTGAGTTTCATCAACAATACGTCCAATAAGATTCCGCATCAAAGCAGAATCATCACAAACCATTACTGAAATGTCATCCATAATATTTTGCCTTCACACTTTTATCCGTTATCAGACGGACAGTTATATAAAGAGTTTCTCAAGAAACTCATAGTATAACCAAACAGCATGATTTTTGCATTTGAGTTATACAGTTTTTTATAAAGTTTCAGAATTAATTATTTATTTTTGATCTTTTTTATAAAAACAAGCCCATTCTGTTTTTAAAAATTCAAAATCTGTTTTCATTCCAAACAAAGATTCTGAATGACCTATAAACAAGAATGATTGCTGAGCCATAGAATTCCAGAAATTCTTGATAACTGTAAGTTGAGCAGGTTCATCAAAATAAATCAAAACATTTCGACAAAAAACTACGTCAAGATTTCTGGCTCCAGAATCATTTTTTAGATTGTGATAATCAAAACGAACGGTAGATTTTATTTCATCTTTTATTTGATATCCACCTTCAACTTTTGTAAAATATTTTTGAAGATAATTAGGCGGAATTCCATCAATCTTTGAATCTGCATAAAAGCCCTGTTTAGCTGTCATAAGTGATTTTAAAGAAATATCCGATGCTGTAATCTGAAAATTAAATCCCACTGGGCAGATTTCCTTCATAATCATAGCAATTGTATATGGTTCTTCACCTGTCGAACAACCAGCACTCCAAATTCTGATTGTGCGGTCAATTCCTTTTGTTTTTTTCATTTCTACAACATTAGGAATTACATATTTTTCAAATGCATCAAAATGCGGTTGATTTCTAAAGAATCGTGTAAGGTTTGTGGTGACAGAATCCAGCATCTCCTTCATTTCTTCTTTGTTTTTTGTAATCAACGCATAATAATCTTTTGGAGTGGCAATATTTTTTTCGCGTAAGATTCCTTTTATACGACTATCAAGAATCGCTCTATTTGTGTCTGAGAAAGTAATTCCACTTTCATCATAAATTATTTTTCTAAAAAGCTCATAATCAGCATCGTTTAATACTTCATTCATAGCGTCTATTATAAATGATTTTTAAATAAAAGTAAAAGATTTTTTTTATTTTCTTTTATTTTTCATATTCTTTTCTTTTTTTTGGAAATCAAACAAAGTTTAAACTATAAAAAAAGCCAGAAAAAACAAAAAAACACGCACTAATTGTTTTAGCACGTGCTTTTTTATAGAATTCTAATTATTTATTTTTTATAGGAATTATCTTTGAACGCGACCTGAACCATCTCCGCCAGCTAGAGTCTGAACTTCTGCCACTGAAACCATATTAAAGTCTCCTTCAATTGAATGTTTAAGACAGCTTGCAGCAACTGCAAATTCGATTGTTGACTGATTATCAAAATCATTTGTGCAGGCATAAATCAAACCACCGCCAAAACTGTCACCTCCGCCAACTCTGTCCACAATGTGCATTTTGTATTCTTTTGAAAAATAACTTTCGCCGGTTTTTCCATCATAAAGCATACCTGCCCAAAGATTATCATTTGCAGAAATTGATGTACGAAGAGTAATTGCAACTTTTTTGAATCCAAAGCGTTCTGTAAGTTTTTTTGCAACTTCTTTATATCCATCTTTGTTAAGTTTTCCACTTGTAACATCAGTAGCTTCAGATTTGATTCCAAACACGTCATTTGCATCTTCTTCGTTTGAAATGCAGACATCAACATATTTGCAAAGCTCGCCCATTACCTGACCAGCTTTTTCTTTTGTCCAGAGTTTTTTTCGATAGTTTAAATCACAGGAAACTGTAATTCCTTTTTCATGAGCTTTTTTGCATGCTTCCAGACAGATTTCAGCAACATTATCGCCCAATGCAGGTGTAATACCTGTAAAATGGAACCAGCTTGCACCTTCAAAAATTTTATCCCAGTCAAAATCATCTTTTGATGCCAACGCAATTGACGAACCTGCCCTATCGTAAATTACTTTTGATGGTCGCTGACTAGCTCCTTTTTCAAGATAATAAATACCAACACGAGGACCACCACGAGTAATAAAACTTGTATCAACACCATAACGACGCAAACTGTTTACAGCAGCCTGACCAATTTCATGAGCTGGAAGTTTTGTAACAAAAGCCGTATCTAAACCATAATTTGCAAGCGAAACAGAAACATTTGCTTCACCACCACCAAAAGTTGCACCATAATTTTCAGCCTGTACAAAACGGTAATAACCTTCTGGAGCAAGCCGAAGCATAATTTCACCAAAAGTAATAATTTTTCCCATATATAACTCCAATTAATAATAAATTTTGCAACGCAAATCTAAAACAAAAATTTTGACACTATTACAGGCAAAACTTTTGCAACAAATGCATTTTACCCTCTGATTTCTTTTACGATTTGAGAAGCTTCTTTTGTAAGTTTCTCGATTTCTGCAAAATTGCCGCTATTGATTAAATCACCTTTTACCATCCAGCTGCCACCACATGCAAGAATTTTATCGCACTGTAAATATTCACGGACATTCTGTGGATTTATTCCACCTGTCGGCATAAATTTCATTTTTGTGTATGGAGCTGCCATTGCCTTTATCATTTTTAATCCGCCAGCATTCTCAGCCGGAAAGAATTTTACAACATCAAGACCAAATTCCAAAGCCATTTCAAGTTCTGTTGGGGTCATAATTCCTGGTGTGACTGGATATCCTTTTTTTATACAATATTCTACTACTTTTGGATTGAATCCAGGACTTACTATGAATTTTGCACCTGCATCAACTGCACGGTCAACCTGTTCTGTTGTCAAAACTGTACCAGCACCAACAAACATTTGCGGAAAGTTTTTAGAAATTTCTGCAATACTTTGCTGTGCAGCTTCTGTTCTAAATGTTACCTCAGCACATGGTAAACCACCATTTATTAACGATTGAGCCAAAGGAACTGCATTTTTCACATCATTTAACACAACAACAGGAACTATTCCCATTTGGCCAATTTTCATTAAAACTTCATTCATTTATTTCTCCTTTAAAAAAAAGTCAAGAAGATTGTTTCAACAATCGATTGACTTTTTTTCCGCTGTTCCGTAATGTAATGAGGAACAGCATTTCAAAAATAAGTTTGCAACGCAAACTTTAGGTAAGATAAAGCCGCGCTATTTCAGCGACTTTATCTTACACTCCTATAAAAAAAGTCAGGAAGATTGTTTCAACAATC
>CAMBMW010000042.1 GCA_945868875.1 uncultured Treponema sp. | reverse complement strand
GTTTGTCCTTTACATGGAAATAAAATCAAAAACTGTAAACACTTTTAAGTTGTACTTTGCAATTTATATTAGAGTATTATATAATAGTTAAAGATAAAACATTTATCAAAAATAATTATTCGTCTTACGCGGACTGATAATTAACTTACAAAAATATACTTTTTTTTTAATTTTAAATTTTTACAGAAGGTATTAATATGAAAACTGCTGCTGTTTTTTTTGCTGACGGATTTGAGGAGATTGAAGCTATTACACCTGTGGATTATCTAAGAAGAGCTGGAATCCAGGTTATAATGGTCGGTGTAAAAGGAAAAAAGCTTGATAATAATTTTATTGTAACAAGTTCACATGATGTAAAAGTTTTGATGGATATGAATATCAATGAATATCTGAATACTTTTTCTGATTGTCCAGACTGTATCATCTGTCCAGGAGGTTTAAAAGGTGCTGAAAATCTTTCAAATCAAGAGATTCTTTTAAATCATATTGAAAAAGCTAATTCTCTTGGAAAAATAATTGCAGCAATCTGTGCCAGTCCTGCAATTGTACTTGGAAAAACAAACGTACTTTCTGATAAAAAGTGGACTTGCTATCCTGATATGGAGAAATATGTTCAAAAGCAATATTTATGTAACTATGAAAACAAAACCTTTATTCATGATAAGAATTTAATCACTGCAAGAGGTCCTGGTGCAAGTGAAGAGTTTGCTATGGAATTAGTAAAAGTTCTAACTTCAACAGAAATATTCGACAAAATAAGAAAAGCGACTGTTCAAACTCTTCACTCACAGAATTGTTTTTAACAAATTAATTTAATATCTTTTTTTAGATAAAAAAAACACCACAAAGTTGATGGATTGCTTTGTGGTGAAAAAAAATTGAGGGGTTTAAGAAAAGCGAAAAAACACTTTCCTAAAATGATTTACTAAAGCGGTTTGTTTATTCACGCACCGCCATTAATACCATATTAACGTTTCAAGCTTAAAACTGTTTCAAGCAGAGTATCTGCCGTTGTAATAGTTTTAGCATTTGACTGGAATCCACGTTGAGTTACAATCATATCTGTCATCTGTTCTGACAAATCAACGTTTGACATTTCCAAAGCACCAGCCATCAAAGAACCTTTTCCAGCAACACCAGATTCCCCGATTCTTGCCATGCCTGAGTTATTTGATTCAACATAAGTATTATCACCAGCTTTTTCAAGACCTCTGTCGTTTGCGAATGTAGCCATTGCAATCTGACCGATTGTGCGGTTTGTTCCGTTTGAATAAACTCCTGTAATAATTCCGCTTGAATCTATTTTGAAATTATCAAGATAGCCCATTGTATATCCATCCTGATAAAAAGCTTTTGTAGTAGACTTTGAAGCCGACTGCGTAATTGTATCTTTAAATGACCCGATTGTTCCAAGATTTATATTCAAAGTCTGACGATAAGGATTTCCCTGTTCATCCACATTTGAATCAGCAACTGCAAAAGAAGTCTGTAAAACAACCTGACCTTCTGGATTTGTAACATTTCCTGCAGTATCAGTAACTGACTGTAAGGCTCCATAATTATCAAAATTTACAAGGAAAGTATTTCCAACACCATCTGTAGTACCAAGCCCTACTCTAGTTTGTGTATAATCAGCATTGTCCTGGTCAATGACAACTGTTGCTTCCCACTGATTTGGATTTCCAACAACACGGCGGAAAGACACAGAAAGCATATGTTCATTACCAAAACTATCATAAATCTTCTGTTCAGTTCCCCAAGTACCTTTGAAAATATCATCAGCACTTGCTCCTTCAAGAATTTCAGGAGTATTTTTATTCAAGTTGCACGCAAAATTAACATTTGTTGTTTCTTTTGCAGGGTCTTTTGAACCAACAGGAATAATTAAGTCTTCTGGAGTTGCAGCTGTAGTCACAAGCATCTGACCATTTATTTCTTCAGCCATCCAACCTTGAACACGCATACCATTTGCAGGATTGACAAGTGTGCCATCCATATCAAGACCAAAAGCACCGTTTCTTGTATAGAAAGTTTCTTCACCATTTTTCATCACAAAAAAACCGTTTCCCTGAATAGCAAGGTCAGTTGAAATTCCTGTAGACTGAAGATTTCCCTGTGTGAATACGTTATCAATTGAAGCAACTGTCATTCCAAGACCAACTTCTTTTGGGTTTACACCACCAAGTTCATCAGTAGGTTTTGCAGCACCGCTTAACTGTTGACTAATCATATCCTGAAAATTAACACGTCCACGTTTAAAACCGTTTGTATTAACATTCGAAATGTTATTACCAATTACGTCCATTCTTGTCTGGTGATTCTGCAATCCAGAAACTCCAGAATAAAGTGATCTCATCATATATTCAGCCCTCTTTTTCCAAAATAAAAATTAGTTAGCGTAAATTGCTGCTATTTTATCCATCGAATAATACATACCATTTACAAGAATCTGAGGATTGTCCCCACGTGTAGCGCCTTCCACAATTCCAGTAGTTGTTGTATCTCCTATATTAAGTTCAACAGTTTTTCCCAGAGTCGAAGCTGCTTCTGAACTGTTGATTAATGTTGCCATTTTACTAAAAGCTGTACTCATATTTGTCATCTGTTCCAGTGAACTAAACTGAGCCATTTGTGAAATAAACTGAGTATCTTCCATCGGGTTTGTAGGATCT
This sequence comes from uncultured Treponema sp., assembly GCA_945868875.1. GTDB lineage: Bacteria > Spirochaetota > Spirochaetia > Treponematales > Treponemataceae > Treponema_D. Next base: position 12,688 of record CAMBMW010000042.1, on the reverse strand, counting down.
TGATTTGAAAGCTGTGTAATAAGCAACTTTAGAAAATCATCTTTACCCAATTCGTTGGAAGACTTTTTCCCTTCGCGCACAAGCGTTTTGTTGTAGTTGTTCACCTGGTTTTCAACCATAGTTTTTTCGCTTGCACTCATTTGTGTGTTTAGTAGTTCCATCATCTACCTCTTACATAAATTTAGCATATCTTTTATGAAAAACTCGCAAAAATACATCATTTTGAAGTTTTTCTTCTTTCTTTCCTCGAAAACTTTTGTTTTCAAAGGAGTGTTTTTCAATCATTTTTATATCGTCAAATTATGCAACGATGTTTACAGAATAATTTGAATATTTTTCAATTTCCTTATTCATTCCATCATCAAAACCAATTTCAGACGATTCATGAGCATTTGAATACATCTTTCTTGCAATCAATCCAGTTCCGTCATTTTGTTCAAAACCAGAACTATTTCCTGACTGAGATCCAGAATTATTATATGCAACATCAAAATTTGCACCATCAAAACCATTTTTGATAAAAGCTTCCCTCATTGTTTCAGCATTATCTTTGAAAACCTGCAAAGCTTCTTTTGATGAAACAATAATCTGCCCGGAAATGTTTTTTCCATCAAGTGAAAGATGAATTTTTACATTTCCTAAATCATCAGGATGTAAAATCAGATTAATTTGCCCCTGATCATTGTCCTTCAAAATAATATTTCCAGCCTTTACAAACTCTGAAATATTACTTTGAATCTGATTGTTCAGCATAGCCTGAAAATTTGAACCATTTGCACCAGCTGTCTGATTGTTTAATGAAAGCACGTCTGCACTCACAGCCTGATTCATTTCCATATTTATAAAATTAGTACCATCACTTGAAACCTGAACATTAGAAACCTTCAAACCGTTCTGACTGTTTTTTTCGTTTTCTGCCAGTAAAAGTGCATTCTGTTTTTCGCTATCCGAACGTAAATCCTGCACAGAAATCTTTCCACCACGTGCATCGTTTTTTTGCTGCATTTCACCTTCCAGCAAAGTTTCAGACGTCAAACTATTATTCATTAAATCAGAAAAATCAGCTTCGCCATTTTCATTCAAACTACCAAAGTCCATCTGATTTTTTTCAAAACCCTCATGATTTTTCGCATTCAAAAGTTGTTTTCCATTAGCATTAGAAAGATTTTTTCCGTCCTGCAGACTTTTTTCAACTAAACTTTGCTGGTTTTGTGAATCAACTCCCACAACAATATCGTTTTTATCATTTTTTGAGTTTTTCGTATTTTTCAGATTTTGAATACCATCTAGATTTTGTAAGTCATCTTTTATTTCAGATTTTTGAACATGATCTGCTAAAACCTGCAGATTATTTTTTCCCGAAACACAGCCATTCTCTTCTGCAATTTGATTTATTTTATTAAAATCAAGAGAATTTCGTTCATTTTTTAAATTATTTTCAGATTTTTTTTCATCTTCAGAAACTTTATTCTCAGAATCAGTTTGCGATTCAACATTCTTTTCATCTGCAATTTTTTCAGACTTATCACTTCTTTGAATCTTATTTTCCCTGCCATTGTCATTCATTTCCTTGACAGAAGAATCCTCGTTTTCATTCAGATTATTTTTTATCTCAGAATTTGAGGATTTTTCAAAACTGTCAGATTTTTCAAAAGACACACCAAAAGAATCATCATTTTTTTGAGAAAACGATTCCTGCGTACGAGAATTCAGCATATCCAAAAAAGAAGATTTTTTTGAATCAAAAGAAATATCAGAAAGAGAAAACTGATTTGTCTGATTGTTAACAAAATTTACAGAAAGATTTTGAGAATCTAAAGATAAATTTGTAATTGTCTGATACGACACCTGGCAAATCTCCCTAAACATTGCGTCAGATTTGCCAATCTAAAAAAACTATTCTAAAGACTCTGGTTTACTAATCATCTTGCGCTGAATAAGTGCAGCCCGCTCAGATTTCATCAAAGACAACCAATACGACCCCATAGAAGACGACCCGTTTGCAGCAGCAATTTCTTCAACTTTGCGCAGTACATCAATCACAGTCTGATCATCCATCGCTTCCAAAATTGCAACAGCAGCTTCAGGTCTCATGCCATTTAGATTATTAGCAATCTGTTCAACATTTATATTCTTATCATCGTATTTTTTTACCGTTTGGTTAAATGTTTTTTCACGTTCTTCCTGATTTTTTTCACGCTCAGAAAGTTCTTTCGCCACCTGCTCATTTTTCATTTCCATAGCCTGAATATCAGCTTCGCGCTTATCGAGTTCTTCCTGCAAAATCGAAAGAGCTTCACGCTGCTTAAAAAGCCGATCCTCATCCAAATTTGCAGTTAACAAATCAGATTGAGTATATGTTTGCGAAGTTTGAGGAGATTTTTTTAGGATTTTATAAACAGGGGCAAAAACAGACTTAACATGAACAACACCAAGATAGTCAAACCAAAGAAGCCCGCCCACAATCAAAATCAAAATCACAATAATGAGAAGAAAAGATTTTCCAAAACTTTGTTTAAACGACATTTTAAATATTTTAACTTAAAAATAATTTTTTTGCAATTAAAAGAGAAACAGGAATTATATTTTTATAATATTTGGGCACAAAATCAGACACCCAGACGCCTTCCGCCATTCCCTGACGGTCAGTCCTTCGGACAAGTCCTTCGGACTATCACTTTCGTGCTATGGCTCCACGCTTGGTGCCGCTTTCACACCACCAAACGTTCAGTCACCTTTTATTCAGATTTTTCTATTCTATTAAACCGGCAATTGCAGCACCCAAAGTAATATCATTGTCACAAGAAACAATATTCCAGTTTATTCCCATCTGATTTGTCAAAATTTCATCAAGATATGCATTCACTCTTTCTTTTACTTTGTAAGTTTTAAAGAACGTAGTTCCATCACAAAGAATGCAGATTGGTTTTGAAGCATTTTTTCCTTCACCAGTTTGAATTGCACAGGCACAAAGAATTGCAGCAGAATATCTTGCAGAACGTTCAACAATCGCATTCAAAATCTGGAACATTTTATCAGTATCTTCTTCAGTTGCAATATCACAAGCAATTTTTCCTAAATCACATTCTTTATTATATGGAGAGTGAAGAAATTTATCCATTTGAATCAAAGTCAAAACTGGAAGTTTTAAAATTTCTTCGCAAGTTTTTGCAGTAAAAAGACCTTCTTTTGCAGCTGCCTGTAATGCAAACCACGAAACAGGTCCTAAATATGCACCAGAACAAAGTTTTTCAAGCCAGAAAACACCAGGTTTTACAGTAGTTTTATCAAATTCCACATCAAAATCAGAACGGTTTACACTCAAAAATTTTCCGCTTTCACAAACAACAATCTGTTTTTTAATACCGCAGCAATCACAATCTGGCTGAAGGTAAGCAGCATTCATTCCAGTTCCCAAAATAAATCCAATGTATGATGAATATCTGTCACCTTCTGTTGCGCAGGCAGCTCCAGCTAAAAGAGCGGCAACTGTGTCATTGAGCATAGAAATGCGTTTAATTGAATTCCAACCATGCTGTTCCAAAACTTCTTTCAAACATTTTCCAATCTCACAACCAACAACTTCTGGTGCTTTTACTTCCTTTGAAAAACCAAGAAGAACGCCGTCTCCATTTTCTTTTATTTCCATAGGATAAGAAAAACAAAAACCAATTCTATCAGATTTATTTTTCAAGTGTTCAAGATTTGCTGCAAACTGTTCAAAAAATTCTTTACGTGAAAGTTCTCTTTCAACACCCGGCATTTTAGTTTTTTCCATATCAGAAATTGAAGGATTTCCATTTTCATCAAAAGAAACAAGACAGGAACGGAAATTTGTCCCGCCAGCATCAATCACAATCACAGATTTAGATTTTGCCTGCTCTGCCGGTGGATTACAAAAAGTACGAATCATATCCTGATCTGATTTTTCTTTTTTTAATCCTTTTTTCATATCATCTAAAATTGCCTGAGCTACAGACAATACATCAACATGATTTACAAAATTATGGCGTGCCAAAAATGAACTAACTTGACTATTCATATCAAAATCCTAAAATTATATAATATTCAAAATACGACCAGTCAAGGCACGCTAACGCTTAAAGCCTTGACTTCGCCGTTTTGAGGGGTTGTACTACCCCTTCAATAAGAGAAATCCCTTATCACTTTATATTTTTATTATACACCTAATTGAAGATAATTTCAAATAAAGGTAATATATTTTTATGCTAAATCTTGAAACCTTAAAAAATGAACTTAATCCTCAGCAATACAAAGCTGTCACAACAACAGAAGGTGCAATTTTAATAATTGCCGGAGCTGGTTCTGGAAAAACTCGTGTTATCACTTTTAGAATTGCACACATGCTTGATAAAGGCATTCCCCAAAGTCAGATTTTAGCTTTAACTTTTACAAACAAAGCTGCAAAAGAAATGGCAGATCGCATTAAAAGTTTGACACAAAAAAAACTTCAAAACCTTACAGTTTCTACTTTTCATGCTTTTGGAGTAAAAGTTCTGCGTGCTGATATAGACAAACTTGGTTACAGGGATAATTTTTCTATTTATGATGAAACAGACAGAGTTTCACTGATAAAAGAATGTGGCAGGGAACTTAAATTTTCGCCAGAAGCAATGGATATTTATATGATTGGAAACTTGATTTCCAATATAAAAACAGGCAGAAAAAACTGGGACACTTCTAACGATATGTACAGACCTTTATATGAAAGCTATCAGGAAGGTCTAAAACTTTTCAATGCTGTTGATTTTGATGATTTAATCGTTCTTCCAATAAAACTTTTTAAAGAGCATCCTGAAGTTCTTGCAAAATATCGCGAGCGTTATAAATATATCATGGTCGATGAATTTCAAGATACAAGTCATCAGCAATATGAGTTTATGCATCTTTTGGCAGATAAAAATGTTGCAGTCGTTGGTGATGATGACCAGAGCATTTACAGCTGGCGTGGTGCAGATTATCAAAATATTATAAACTTTGAACATGATTTTGACGTTACAGAAATTCGACTTGAACAGAATTATCGTTCTACAGGAACAATTCTGGAAGCAGCAAACGGTGTAATCTCTCATAACACAAACCGCAAAGACAAAAAACTTTGGAGTGGAAACGGAGCTGGAAAACCTATTGAAATTTTTATGCCAGAAGACGAAACAGACGAAGCGGATTTTATTGCAGAAAGCATTTTAGGCATTGCCTGTGAAGAAAAACGTAAATATGATGAATTTGGTGTTTTGATGAGATCAAATTCTCAGGGAAGATTTATAGAAGAAGCATTTTTGCAAAACAATATTCCCTATACCATGAGCGGAGGAACATCATTTTTTGAGCGAAAAGAAATCAAAGATGTCATCAGTTATCTGAGAGTTATTGCAAATCATGATGATGAAATAAATTTAATTCGAATTATAAACTGTCCAAGACGCGGAATAGGTCGTGCTTCAATTCAGCTTTTGAATGATGAAGCAAATCTGCAGGGCTGTTCCATGTGGAATGCAATGATTTCACTTGTCCAACGTCAGGAATCTCCTGCCAGCGAAACTGTCAAAGAAGATTTTAGTGAATTTATTAAAATCATAGAAGAGCACCGTCAAAAACTTCTCACAGGACGAGGACTATCGCAAAAAATTCGTCAGTTAATTGAAGACATAAATTATAAAGATTATCTTTTGACAGAATATTCTAAAAATGAAAAGGCAGTTCGTTTTAAAATGAAAAACATTGAAAGCCTTTTAAACTCAATTGAAGTATGGGAAAATGATCCTGATAACGATAATCCAAATATTTTTAATTATTTAAATAGGATTACACTTATGAGCCGCGACAACGAAGATGAAAATGACAAAGGAAAAGTTAACCTTATGACAATTCATGCTTCAAAAGGACTTGAATTTCCAGTTGTCTTCATTGCCGGTGCAGAAGAAGGTTTAATTCCACATGCACGTTCTGTAGAAGAAAACAACGGTGATGTTGAAGAAGAACGAAGACTTTTTTATGTAGCAATTACAAGAGCGCGTGACAAACTTTTAATCTCATCTTGCAGAAAAAGACGTCATATGCAAATGGTCAGCGAAGTTGAACCAAGCCGCTTTCTTGATGAAATTCCTTCAAATCTAGTTGAATACCATGAACCAAAAACAGTTACGATAGAAGAAACAGGAAAAATGTTCGGTGATTTTCTTCAGCAACTAAAATCTCAAATGTAAAAAAACAAAAACTTAAAAAAAGGTGACTCAGCACTTGCACTGAATCACCTTATTTCATTACCGCTGGTAAAGTTTTGTATAATATGCCAGGAATTGAGTAATTGCGCCAGTAATCTGTTCTTTTTTTGCACGCCATTTCCAGTTTGTGCCAACAGAAGATGGTCTGTTCATTCTTGCTTCAGAACCTAGACCTATCAAATCCTGCATACATAGAATGCATGTATTTGAAACTGAAGATATTGCCGCAATCATCATATCTTGAGGCAAAGTTTCATCACTACTTCTTAAATATTCTTTTGCATATTCCAAATCTTTTGGAGGACAAGTTTTCATCCAGCCTTTGATAGTTTCGTTATCATGGGTTCCAGTATAAACCACAGAATTTTTTGTGTAACTTAACGGCAGATAATCACTGGCTTCTCTTGAATCAAAAGCAAACTGAAGCACCTTCATTCCCGGGAATCCTACATCTTTGAGCATCTGATGCACTTCTTCTGTCAAAAATCCCAAATCTTCTGCAATGATAGGAAGTTCCCCGTAAGTTTTTCTAATCTCATTGAACAAATCAGCTCCAGGACCTTTTCTCCATTTTCCATTTTTTGCAGTACTTTCACCATATTTTATGCAGTAATATGCTTCAAAACCACGGAAATGGTCGATTCTAAGAACATCATAAATTTTTAAACTCATTTCAAGACGCTTTTTCCACCAGCTATAGCCATCTTTTTTCATATAATCCCAATTATAAACAGGATTTCCCCAAAGCTGACCGTCTGCAGAAAAACCATCTGGAGGGCATCCTGCAACTTCCACAGGTTTAAAATCGCTTCCTAAAGAAAACTGTTCTGGATTTGACCATACATCAGCACTATCAGCAGCAACATAAATCGGAATATCTCCAATTATCTTTATTCCATTATCGTTCGCATAGTTTTTTAATTCAAACCACTGATTAAAGAATAAATACTGGAGCATTTTATAATAAAAAACTATTTCTCTACAGTCTTTCGCCCACTTTTTCAAAGCAGTTTTATCACGGCGTCGCAAATCATCATCCCAATTGTCAAATGATATACCATTGTGAGCATCTTTAATCGCCATGAACAAAGAATAATCATCTAGCCAGAAAGCATTTTCTTTGCAAAATGAGTCAAAGTCAGCCGGAATATTTTTCTGGAAGTTTTCCATTACTTTTTTGAACACAATTTTTCGGTTCACGTAAAGTTTTCCATAATCAACTTGAGAACAGTCTTGTCCCCAGTCAATATTCTCATAATCACTTTGCTTCAAAAATCCCTGTTCTACAAGTTTTTCTAAATCAATAAAATATGGATTTCCTGCAAAAGTAGAAAAACTCTGATAAGGAGAATCACCATAACTTGTTGGACCGATTGGAAGAATCTGCCAGTATGTTTGTGAAGATTCCTTCAAGAAATCAACAAACTGGTAAGCATTTTTTCCAAATGTTCCAATTCCAAAATCACCAGGTAAAGACGAAATGTGCATCAGCACACCATTGGCACGTTTATCTAAAGTAGTCATAAGCAAACCTAATCAATTTTTTTTACACTTTCCCCTTTTATAAACTCAAAGGGAACTATTTTGTGACAGCAAGGAGCTTTATTTTCTATACTGTCTAAAAGTACATTTAAACCTTCGCTGGCAAGTTCTTCTTCAATCTGCCGAATTGTTGTAAGCCTCGGGCAGAAATAATCAGAAATAGTTAATCCGTCAAATCCCACAACAGAAATGTCTTGTGGTACTTTATAGCCTAAATCCTGAAAAGCACGACATGCACCTATTGCCATAGCATCAGACATTGCAAAAACCGCAGTAATTTCTGGATTTTTTGAAATTAGTCTTTTTGCAGCCAAAGCACCGCCTTCAAAAGAATATTTTGCTATTTCATACGATTTATCAAAATCAAAATGAACTCCAGCTGAAATCAAGGCAGAAAGAAAACCTTCATATCGCGTAGAAGAAATTTCAGAATCAAGAGCACCACCAATCACACCGATTTTTCTGTGTCCGTTTTCCACAAGAAATTCAGCAGACGTAAACGATGCTTTCATATTATCAATACTGACACTCGAAAGAAAATCACTTCCAACAGATGATGCTTGATTTGAAATCAAAACTGATGGAACATGAACTTTGGCAAAATCTCCATGAAGTTTTTTTGGACTTCCTCCAAGAAAAATAAATCCCAGAGGTTTTTGTTCAAAATAGATTCTCGTGGCAACAAGTCCTTCGTTATCATTTTCATCAAGAACTACAACGCTCGCTGTATAAGGCAGATTTTCAATCTTTTTTTGTATTTTTTCCAAAAGTCCATTTAAAAGAGTGCTGGAAGCACCTTTTACAATAATCACAATGTTTTTTCTATCCTGAGCCTTCAGCTGTCTGGCATTAGTATTTAACACAAATCCGTGTTTTTCCACTATCGCCAAAACTTTCTGACGCATATTATCGCTTACATCAGGATGATTATTTAATACTCTTGAAACTGTACCAATGGCACAACCACACTCTTTTGCAATGTCCTTTATAGTCATTTTTTAATAAGCCTTATCATTCAAAAAAAAAGAATTTATTTTTTTTGTTTTTTGAATTTTTTTTTTATTAAAGATGAAAACTTAAATGTAATTTTTTTTACATTTAAGTTTTCATTATACTAACCTTTTACAGCTCCTGCAATAACACCTTTAATAATATATTTTTGTGATGAAATGTAGAATGCAATAATCGGTATAATAGAAACAACAAGCATAGCCATAAATCCACCATAATCAGTAGAACCATAGGCACCCTGCATTGCTATCTGAATGGCAACAGGAACTGTCTTGTGGTCTGTTCCTAAAATCAAATATGGAAGCAGATAATCATTCCAAACCCACATTGCCTGTAAAATTGCAACTGTGATAGCTGTAGGTTTAAGCATTGGGAAAACAATCAGGAAATATGTTTGCAATGGATTACAACCGTCGATTGTAGCAGCTTCTTCAACTTCAAGCGGGATTCCTTTTACAAATCCTGTAAACATAAAAACTGCAAGACCAGCACCAAAACCAAGATATACAAGAATTATTCCAAACACATTATCAAAATTGATTGATGTAACCATAAATGTCATTGTGTACATAACCATCTGGAAAGGTACAATCATACTAAAGACAAAAATGTAATAAAGTACTTTTGTAAGTTTGTTTTTTACACGTACAAGATACCATGCTGTCATTGAAGTACCAAGTATTATAACGATAACCGACATAACACTTATCCATACAGAACGCACAAATGCCATGAAAAATCCAGAAACTGTCAGACCATTAATGTAGTTTTCAAAGCCTACAAACATATCACCTTTTGGCCATGCAAACGGGTTTGTTGAAACATAAAGACGTGACTTAAATGAATTCATAAAAACAAGTAAAATTGGGAATATGAAAATTATAGTCAGAGCAATCAAAATGGCAAAAATAATATATGATGAAACTGATTTTTTATTTGTATTTAAGTTTTCCATTATTGTTCAATCTCCTTTTTGTTTGTAAGTCTTAATTGAATAAAGGCAATTACAGCAACAATGATAAAGAACATAACAGCCTTAGCTTGAGCTACACCATGCCAAGAAGCATTTCTATTGTAGAAAGTTTTATAAATGTTCAACGCAAGCATTTCTGTTGTATTTTCAGGAGCACCAGCAGTTAATGCAAGGTTTTGGTCAAACATTTTGAAAGAGTTAGACAAAGTCAAGAACATACAGATTGTAATAGAAGGCATAACCATAGGAATTTTTACCTGGAAAAGAACGCGAAGCGGAGATGCACCGTCAATACTAGCAGCTTCAATCAAATCACCAGGAATATTCTGCAAACCAGCAATATAAATAACCATCATATATCCAATAAGCTGCCAGTTTGTCAAAATCACAAGACCAAAAAATCCATACTGAGTTTTGAATGTAATGTCTTCACCAAAATAATGCTGAAGAACACCATTAATCAAAAGATTCCATATATAACCAAGAACAATACCACCAATCAGATTTGGCATAAAGAATACAGATCTGAAAAAGTTTGTCCCTTTGATTCCTTTAGTAAGCAAAAGTGCAAGAGCAAACGCCAAAACATTTACAGTTACAATTGAAACTATTGTAAAAAGCGAAGTAAATCCCAAAGCATGAAGAAAATCGTTATCCGCAGTAAATGCTTTAACATAATTCTTAAAACCAACAAAGTCTGTAATGTCAGTTACAGTCGTAAATTTAGTAAAAGATAAACCAATACCCATCAAAAAAGGCACAACAAAAAACATCACAAAACAGAGTAATGTTGGCAGAACGAATACTGGAAAATACTTTTTTATAGGATTATTTTCTGTTTTCATATCTTCTCCCATAATAAGCCAACGAGGATTTTTTACTTCCACTTTGACTTTAAAACACATTCATAACGAAAAACGTGCAGTTATAAAAAGAGTTTGCACCGCAAACATTCAGATAAAACATCGAGTTTTTTTTGTAATATGGGTGGCTTTTTGCTTCGCAAAAAACAGGCTTTTCAGGGTTTCGCTATCGCTACAGCCGCTTCCCTCGCTTCGCTCAGTCCAGTGGCCGCCTACGGCGCCCTTACAATCCTTGCCACAGTTTAAAATCGAAAACTCGAAATAGAACAGTATAAAACTTTTTGATTAATAAAGAATTAAGATTTGTTTTTTTAAATTAAGGAAGATAAGTAATAAGCCTGTCCAACTAAAACCACATTTTGTTGAGCAAGCTGCCTGTACAGTTTGATATTTAATAACTCACTATACAGGACTTTTTTTATGGTAGATTACATATCGCTTTCACTAGCCCAATCTTTTACAACACTTGCTTTTACATCTTCCCAAGATTTAGCACCTTGTGCATAGCGCAACAAAGAAGCACCAAAGTTATCTTTGAAAGTCTGTGATGGGAACAAAGTGAAGTTCCATGCTACAGAAGTAATTCCAGGTTTAGCCATCCATTTAGAGATTTCAACTGCTAAAGGATCTGTTGGTCTTTCGTTATCAGCAAATGTATCAAATGGAGCAATGAAACCAAGTTTTTCTGTTACATATTTTTTACCAGTTTCTGAAGAATAGAGCCAGTAGATGAAGTCTGCTGTAGCCTGCTGATCCTGTTTTGAAGCCTTTTTATTGATACAGTAGAAGTTTTCAGTACCGATACAAAGTCCCTGTCCTTCTTCACCAGCAACACCAGTGTAGATTGGAAGATATTTTACATTTTCAGCTTTTACTTTGTTTCCAGAAACTCCAGAAATCTGACCCCAAGCCCAGTTACCATTCTGAACCATTGCACATTCTTCCAAAGCAAATTCAGCCATAGAATTATCAACAGTTTTTACACCAACATTTTTTGCAGGAATTACAGAATCATTCAAATAAAGGTCAAAAATATTTTTGAATTCTTTGTCATACTGGAATGAAATCTTTTTTGTTGCATCAGAGGCTAAATCAATATTGTTGTTTTTGAATTCGTAGTATACAGGAAGATTTGCCAAGTGTGTCTGCCATCTCCAGTCTTCACCAGCTTTCAATGAAGTTGAAGCAAATACACCTTTAATTCCCAATGCTTCTTTATTAGCCTGCATATCATCGCAAACTTCTTTAAGTGCAGCAAAGTTGTTTACTTCATCCATACTCTTATATTTTGTAGCCTTATTTGGAAGTGCAAAATATTTGTCTGTAATAGCAGCATTGTAGATAATACCATATCCTTCTACTACATATGGAATACCATAAACTTTTCCACCAGAAGTTACAGCCAAAGATTTATCAGTAAGATGTTTGTAAAGTTCTGTATTTGAAAGTTCAGCACAGTAGTTTTTCCAGTTTGCATATCCCTGAGGTCCATTAATCTGGAACAAAGTTGGAGCCTGCTTTGTAGCCATTTTTGAAGTAAGAGTTGATTCATAAGCATTGTTAGCTGCAGTTTCTACAATTACTTTTACACCAGTTTCTTTTTCATAAGCAGCAGCAAGTTCCTGATAAATAGAAGCAACTTCAGGTTTAAAGTTCAAATAGCGAACCTGACCTTTTTTAGAATTTTTTGCAGCAAACATTGAACTTGTTGCAGCCAGTAAAGCACATGTAACCAAGATGATTTTTTTTATTTTTTCCTCCTGTGAAAATAAATCATTTAATAAATAGTTCTAACAATTTAAAACGTTTCCGATAACGTTACTGGAAACGTTTCCACTGTCTAAAGAATAACACCATCAAGTTATTTTGTCAAATGTTTTTTGTATTTTTTTTAAATTTTTTTAAACATTTTTGTTCAGACTATTAGTAAGAGATTTAATCTTTTTTTTTAGTCATATTACCGCAGCCACAAAAAAAAATCTTTTAAGCCTGTGTCTCACTCAGGGCAAACGCATTATAAAAAATATTTTCATAAAAGTTGGCGCGAGGGAGTG
>CAMBMW010000041.1 GCA_945868875.1 uncultured Treponema sp. | reverse complement strand
CACTCCCTCGCGCCAACTTTTATGAAAATATTTTTTATAATGCGTTTGCCCTGTGATCTAAATAAAAAATACTTTGCAAAAGTGTCAAAATAGTCCTAAAATAGAATTTATGGATAAAAATCATTTAAAACATATACAAACACTTTTTGATGATGCCACTGCACAAAAAAAAATGGCAGGCGTGAATTTATTAATCTATAAAGATGGAAACGAAATTGGATATTTTCAATCAGGTTATGCGGATATAAAAGAAAAACGTCTTTATGACAGAAATACAATCTGCAGAATGTACTCCATGACAAAACCAGTTACAGCAGTTGCTGCCCTTATTCTTGTAGAAGAAGGAAAACTTGATCTTAGCGAAGAACTTGGTAATTATTTGCCATGTTTTTGGAATCTTCAAGTTTGTTATAAAGGAAACGATATCCGAAAATCTTGCAGGAATATTTTAATACAAGATTTATTGAATATGACTAGTGGATATACTTATGGAGCATGGTCAGATGATTCTCCAATAGGCGAAAAAATGACTTCAACTTTGATTAATGAATTAAATCAAGATGTAATTGGAGAAAATAAAATAACAACACAACAAGTTGCACAACGACTTGCTCAGATTCCAGTAAGTTTTGAACCTGGAACTGACTATAATTATGGACTTTCTGCAGATATTCTTGGAGCAGTAATTGAAAAAATGTCAGGAGAAAAACTCAGTGAGTTTATGAAAAAGCGCATTTTTGAACCTCTTGGCATGAGTGATACAGCTTTTTTTGTTCCTTTTGAAAAACAACCTAGACTTTCCAAAGTGTACAAATCTTATGATGTAAAAGATGAAAAAGGAAATGTAACAGGAAAAGAACTTGAACTTTTTACAAACTGCAATCTTGGAATTCAAGATAAAATGGATCATGCACCTGCATTTGAAAGTGGAGGAGCAGGTCTTTGTTCTACCATCGATGATTATATGAAATTTGCGCTAATGCTTTTAAACAAAGGTTCGTTAAATGGAAAACGAATTTTGCAGCCGAAAACTGTCGAGTTTATGCAAAATTCTTACCTTCGTGATGATTTGCAGCAACATTTCAATCAAAAAATGGAACATTTAAGCGGATACACTTACTGCAATCTTGTGAGGGTAGCTTTTGAACCGGAAAAATGCAAGTTTATCACCGAAAAAGGCGAATTTGGCTGGGATGGCTGGCTTGGTCCATACCTTTCAATTGACATAAAAAATCAACTTGCTATAGTTATGACAATGCAAAGAACAGATAGTGGCACAACTGACGTTACCAGAAAGATGAAAAATATTGTTTACAGTTCATTGTAGATTTTTTATGGCTTTTATTCCGCAAAAAAAAATAAAATTATGTCCAAAGATGTCAAAATCAAACATTGACACATTAATATTTATTTTGATATAATCATATATTCACTTGTGGGGGTAGGAAATGGTTTTTCCTTTGGAACAATTAGTAGAATTTAATGATAATATTTATGAAATAACAGTGGCTGCAAGTCTCCGTGCATATCAGATGGCAAAAGTAAATGACCCGGAAATAGAAGCAAATCATGACAAAGTTGTCTGTGTTGCTGCAAGACAGCTTTTTACAAAAAAAGTAACTTATCGTATTGAACAGAAAAACTAAATGTCTGAAAGCAAATACATAGAATCTGCAAAAATTCCTGCAATTGTATTATTTGCACCGACAGCATCTGGAAAGACTGCCTTGACTAGAGAACTTTTTTCTCCAAAGGGCAGTCATTTTATTTTAAATGCAGAAGTAGTCAGTGCAGATTCTCAGGCTGTTTACCGGCATATGGATATCGGTACAGCAAAACCCACAAAAGAATTTTGTAAAGAAATCCCTCATCATCTTATAGATATTCTGGAACCAGATCAGCAGTTTAATGTTTCTGATTTTGTAGATGCAGCAGATGAAGTTTGTAAAAAAATCATAAAAAAAGGAAAAATACCTGTAGTTTGCGGCGGAACAGGTTTTTACATTAGAAATTTTTTATACGGTGTTCCTCCAACTCCAATATCAGATGAAAAACTGAGAAATAAATTAAAAGAACGCGTTATTATAGAAGGAAATGAAGTTCTTTATCGTGAATTACAGAAAATAGATCCTGAAAGTGCATTAAAAATCCATCAAAATGATTCCTATAGAATTTGCCGCGCACTGGAGGTTTACTATCTTTGTGGAAAAACCCGCACAAGTTTTCAGCTGGAGCATAAGCTTCGTGAAATGTATGATTTTTTGTTTATAGTTTTAGAACCTAATCGGGAACAACTTTATAAAAAAATTGCAGTGCGTGTTGAAAAAATGTTTGAAGCAGGGCTTGAAAATGAGATAAAAAAGCTGATTGAAGCAGGTTATTCAAAGGAGAGTCCTGGATTAAAGGCAATCGGTTATAGTGAATGGTTTGATTATGAAAATCCTTTTGATCAGAATAACATTCAAAAAATAAAAGAGCAGATAATTCACCACAGTTGTAAATATGCAAAAAAACAGTTTACATATATTCGTGATATAGAAGGAAGTAATATAATAAAATATGATGCATCAGAAGAAAATTTCAGACAGATTATTTCTCTGATTAAAAAATGGAAAAAAATATGTTAATTTACTTGAGGTAATGAAAACATAAAACAAAAAAACGAGAAAACTATATTGACTTTTTTATCGATATACGTGATAATAATAACACTTTATAAAGTAGGAGTGCCATCGTGCCTTGTGGAAAGAAAAGAAAACGCCAGAAGATGGCGACACATAAGCGAAAAAAGATGCTTAGACGAAATCGACATAAGAGCAAGTAGTTTTTAGTCGAAGCTTGTGTCCATGACCGCGTTACAAATATTGGTTTAACGCGGTCTTTTTTTTACTTTTTTTGAAAAGTTTCTGTCTTTGGAGGCATAAAATTTTACTTTCAAAAATTCATTCTCCACAAAACTTAAAAAATCTTTCTCAAAGTGAAATCATACAACTTGCACAGGAAATCAGAAAAGAAATTATTAATGTAGTCGGAAAAAATGGTGGGCATTTAGCAAGCAATCTTGGTGTTGTAGAACTAACTTTGGCGTTGCATAGAGTTTTTGAAAGCCCTAAAGATGCAATCATTTGGGATGTAAGTCATCAGTGTTATACTCATAAATTATTAACCGACAGATACAAAGATTTTCAAACTTTACGTCAAAAAGATGGAATTTCAGGATTTACAAATACTCAGGAAAGTGTTCATGATTTTTTTATAAATGGTCATTCTTCTACATCAATTTCTTCTGCTCTTGGTTTACTGACTGCCAGAGAATTAAATAATGATTCTGGAAAGGTTATTGCTGTGATCGGAGATGGTGCTTTGACTGGTGGAATGGCGTACGAAGCACTGTCACATGCAGGTCAGCTCTGCAAAAACTTAATAGTAGTTTTAAACGACAATCAGATGTCTATTGACCATAATACTGGAGCAGTTTCACGATATTTGAGTCGCCTCACGATGACAGGCGGATATCAGTCATTTAGATATAAAGTTGACAAACTTATTGATAAAATTCCATATATCGGGCGACCTTTTGAAAAATTTATTTTCAGATTTAAGCGTGCATTGAAAGGTCTTTTTTTGACGAATAATCTGTTTGTAGATTTAGGATTTGAATATGTTGGACCACTAGACGGTCACAATGAAGCTCTTTTGGAAAAAGTGTTAAAGAAAGTCAGCCATCTTCATCGTCCTGTTGTTGTACATGTCATCACAAAAAAAGGAAGGGGATATAGTCCTGCGGAAAATAATCCTGAACTTTTCCATGGAATTGGTCCTTTTCAGATTAGTGATGGAACTGTTGAAACGTTTGATACCACAAGTTTTACAGAAGCATTCAGTCAAATTATCTGTCAAAAAGCTCAGGAAAACAAAGATATTGTTGCAATTACCGCGGCCATGGCTAAAGGAACAGGTCTGACATCATTTTCTATAAAATATCCTGAACGTTTTTTTGATGTTGGAATTGCAGAAGAACATGCTGTAACATTTGCTGGTGGGCTTTCAAAAGGTGGCAAAATTCCAGTTACCTGCATTTATTCAACATTTATGCAACGTTCTGTAGACCAGATGATTCATGATATTGCATTACAAAAAGCTCATGCAGTTTTTATGCTTGACAGAGCTGGTGCTGTACCCGCAGATGGTGTAACTCATCAGGGAATTTTTGACATTTCTTTATTCAGACCAATTCCAGATTTAGAAATTTTAAGTCCTGTCAGTCAGAATGATTTAAAACTTTGTTTTGACTGGGCTGTAGATAAAGGAACTTGCGTGGTTATCAGGTATCCGAAATTATCATGTCCTACAGAATTTCCACAGTTTTCATCACCAGTTGAACTAGGAAGAGGTATTTTTATGCCTTGTACAGAGTTTGTCATAGAAAATGTTACAGAAAAACAACTTGAAGCTCACAAAAACAAAATTCTTGTTGTTTTAACAGGTGGAATGTATCCTGAAACTCAAAAAGCTGTACGTTCAGTTTTGCTTGAAGATGGTTATGCTGATATGTACATTTTAAGATTTATTAAACCTTTTGATGAAAGTTATTTTATTGAACTTGCAAAAAAATATTACGGAGTAGTTTTTGTTGAAGATGGTGTGAAAATTGGTGGAATTTGTGAGTATTTGAAATCTATTCTTGCAGAGAATGGAATTTTAAATACAAAACTTCTTGGATTTGATGATAAATTTTTCAGTCATGGTACAAGAGATGAAATTCTTGAAGCGGCCGGTTTATCAGTAAATCACATAAAAAGGGCAATAAAACAATGTGCAAAATAAATACAAAAATGAAAATTGGAAACAGAATTTTATCTACAGAAAAAAAAGCATTCGTGATGGGAATTGTAAATGCAACGCCTGATTCTTTTTTTGAAGGCAGCAGAGGCGGTATAGAAAGAGCCTTGCAATTGATAGAAGAAGGTGCTGACATTATCGATATCGGTGGTGAATCTACAAGACCAGGTTTTACTCCAGTTTCTGTTGAAGACGAAATAAAAAGGGTTGTTCCAGTTGTAAAAGAAATCAGAAAACATTCAGACATTCCAATTTCTATAGATACTACAAAACTTGAAGTTATGAAAGCGTGCATGGATTATGATGTTCAAATTTGGAATGATGTTCTTGCATTAAGCGGAAAAAAAGAAAATGCCTGTTTTGTAGCCAAAAATAATATAAGCGTAATATTGATGCACAATGGTGAAGGTGATATTGAACAAGTCAATAAGGAATTGTGCGCAACAATCGATTTTGCATTGCAAAATGGCATAAAAAAGGAACAGATTATTGTTGACCCTGGAATTGGTTTTGGAAAAACGAATGAACAGTCAATAAATATCATCAAAAATACAGATAAAATATGCAATCTTGAATATCCAGTTTTAATGGCACTTTCAAGAAAAAGATGCATTGGAGAAATGACAGGTCGTCCGGCAGAACAAAGACTTGTGGGAACTGTAACAGCAAATCTCATTTCAGTTCAACGTGGTGCCTGTATGATTAGAGTTCACGATGTAAAAGAAACTGTTGATATGCTGAATGTTCTTAAATATCTGGAGTAAAGATAAATCAATAATAATTACTGAAGGTTAATATCCGCAGTAATGTTCACGGGTTAAAATATTATTGTTGATTGAATAATCTAAAAGAAATTTTCTAAACATAGCTGAATTTTCGTGATAAATCTTGGAAAATAGTGTATTATAATAATCTATGGTTGGTTTTGACAGGCTTATTCATATTTATGATTTTATCCGTCCCGTTCTTGATATTGCGGTCATGACATTTATTTTGTATAAAGCTTATGATTTTATCTCAAAAACAAATGGTGTGCAGATGTTTAAGGCTCTGGTGATTGTTGCAATTGCCTTTGGAGTTGCTATTCTTCTTGATTTAACAACTTTGTTGTGGCTTTTGAATTTGATTGCTCCGGGGCTTGTTATTGCTTTTGCCTTAATTTTTCAGCCCGAAATAAGAAAATTATTCATAAGAATAGGTCAAAACGGATGGTTTGCTTTTGGAAACAGGTCTAAACACACTTATGTTGATGCAGTTTTAATTGCAGCTGATATGCTTTCAAAACAACGGCGCGGAATGCTTGCTGTGTTTATGCGAAATACACAGTTAGAGAATTATATTCAGACTGGAACAAGATTGAATGCTGACCTTTCGTCAAGTCTTTTGATGACAATTTTTGGAAAAGATACATCCTTGCATGATGGCGCTTGTTTTATAAAAGGCGGTAAATTGATAGCAGCTGGCTGTTTTTTGCCCACAAGTGAAAACTATACGATAAAAAAGACCTTCGGAACACGTCACAGAGCTGCTCTTGGACTTTCTGAAGTTTCTGATGCAGTAGTTCTTGTTGTTTCTGAAGAAACAGGTGCATTAAGTCTTGCTTATGATGCAAAGTTAGATTACGATTTGTCACTTACTGAAATTAGAAAAATTCTTGAAAGAGTTTTGGAAATCACTTCTGAGGAAAAAGTTTTGGAGGACACAATAGATGAGCAAAAGATCATTAATTGAACGACTGCTTGATAAATGGCCTGCAAAAATTATCTGTCTGATTATTTCCATTTTTTTATATATCTTTCATCAAACTTCTGTGATTGATAAAAGAAATATTGCAGTTCCTTTAAAGATTGTGGAAAATGGACTTGTTATGCATGTTGGAAAAGTTCCATCTTCAATTTCTGTCGTAGTTCGTGGTAACAATTCTGATATAAAATCAGTTGTTCCGTCAGATTTTGAAGCAACTGTTACTCTTGATGATATTACAGAAAAAGGCGATTACATAGTTCCTGTAAAAATATCTTTATCAGAAAAACTTATGGAATTTGACCCTTTTGAAGTAAAACTAAAAAAACAACAGGTTGAAATCTCTGTAGACTTAAAAGAAATAAAGTATGTAGAATTAGTTCCTTCAGTTGTTGGTGAGGTAGCACATGGATATACCATTTCTTCAATAGAAATGACTCCTTCGTTCGTTGAAATTTCAGGTGCAAAATCTCTTTTGGATAAGGTTTCATATATAAATACAACAAAGATAAATGTTTCAAATGCAAAAAACACTTTTTCTTCCGAATGTAATTTTATTCAAGTAAGTAAAAATATTAAAATAGAAGATGCAGATTCTGCAAAAGCAACTGTAATAATTTCGGCATTGGAATATGAAAAGAAATTTGAAAATAATAATGTAAAAATCGTAAATCTTGATGATGAATTTGAAATAGTTTCAAATATTCCAAAAGTAAACATTATTCTCAAAGGTCCTATGCCTGAATTGGAAACTTATGAACCTGATGATGGCTTTGTTCAGATTGATTGTTCTTCTGTAAAAAATGAAGGAATTTATTCGCTTCCAGTAAGGATTAATTATCCTAAAAACTTTAAACTGATTTCAAAATCATTTGATAAAATTAATTTAAAAGTTTCAAAAAATGAGATTGAACAAAAGGATAATTCTGACGAAAATCAAACGAATAATGAAGAACAGATATTTGAGCCAGTAAATGAAGATTTAAAAAATGAAAACAAAGATAAAGAACATAAAGATTTAATGCTTTCAAAAGTTGAAGGTGCAGTAAAAAGCATGATTCAAAATGAAAGCAGTAATAATCTAACTGTAAATGATGAGCGATAGACAGGAAGTCAATCAAAATCAGGATGTAGCTTAATGATTTATGGAATTGGAACAGACATCTCAAAAGTTAGCCGCTTTGAAAAATGGGTTAAAAACGAAGAGTTTATAAAAAGATTTTTTAACTCCCAGGAAATAATGGAAAACGGAAGTTTGAATGCAAAATGCGAACATTATGCTGCTAGATTTGCTGCAAAAGAAGCATTTTCTAAAGCATTGGGGACTGGAATTACAGGGTTTAGTTTAAAAGATGTTTTTATCACAAATGACGAAAACGGAAAACCAGAATTAAATATTCAAAATCATGCAAAAAGTGTTTTGGAAAATCGCTTTGGTGAATGTAAAGTTCTGGTTTCATTAAGTCATGAAAAAGAATTTGCAATTGCCTTTGTGATAATTGAAGGTGTTTGATTTTTTTTAAATAAATAAAACAATATTGAAATAAAATTGAGTTGAATGTTGGAAAGAATAGTTAAAAAGATTATAATAAAGGGATAAGTGGGGTAAAAATGGCATCAACATCAAAAAAAGGAACTGAAAAAAAACAGGTTGGGATTTCATACTGGTCAAAAGACAAATGTACCTGTCCTGTTTGCAATAAATCTTTTGAACGTGAAATAATGAGAAGCGGAAACGGAAGAATGATTGCTGGAAATCTTACAGATGAACTTCACAGAAATTTTGAACCTTCTGCCAAATATGGTTTGATTTATCCTTTGATTTATGAAATTGGAACATGCCCATTTTGTTATACTTCACTTTTTTGGAATGATTTTAAAGAAAAAATTACTCAGGAAGATTCTGACAAAATTTATGAACATTCAGATAAAAGAAAGCAGGCATGCGAAACTATTTTTCCTTATTTTAACTTAAAAAAAGAACGTACATTGTTTGATGGAGCTGCAATGTATTATCTTGCTTTGATGACTTATGATGATTTTGGACCATATATGCTTCCTACTATGAAACAGGCAATTTTATCACTACGACTTGCCTGGCTTACAAAAGACATTAATTTGCGTTGTGCAAATCATAATTATGATTTAATTTCACAAATGTTTTATAGTAAAGCATTGTTTTTTTATCAACAGGCTGTTATTGCCGAAACTTCAAAAGAAGAAAAAAGTTCTACGCTTGCAAATATGGGACCTGATATGGATAAAAATTATGGTTGGGATGGAGTAATCTATCTTTGCGGTCTTTTGGAATATAAATACGGTCAGCAGGAAGATATTCAGTTGCGGTTAAAAAAATTAAACGAATCTAAAACTGCAATTGCAAGAATTTTCGGACTTGGAAAATCTTCAAAGAATAAACCAGGCCCATTGCTTGAACATGCTCGAAATCTTTATGATAACCTTTCCAAACTTGTAAATGATGAAAATTTTTAATTTTTATGATTGTGGTCGTGACAGATTTGAAAATAATTATTAACCGGGTTTGATATGCAGAATATTTTACTGAAAGTGTCTTACGACGGAACTGATTTTTGTGGCTGGCAACGTCAGGACAATGAAGACGGTGGAGAAGCGTTCAGAACAGTGCAGGGGGAGATTGAAAAAGCATTGTTTAAAATTCATAAATCTCATATTCCGCTTTATGGTTCGGGGCGTACTGATAGTGGAGTTCATGCGCTCGGTCAGGCAGCAAATTTTTATTCACCGATAGAAAAAATGCCGGCTGAAAATTTTATTCCAGCTCTAAATGCATTTCTTCCATCTGATATCAGAATTCTTGAATCAAAAAAAGTGGATGAAAATTTTAATGCACGAAAATCAGCCACAAGCAGAATCTACCGTTATTTTATTGCTTATGAATCCACAATTCCAGCAAATAATTCTCGTTTTACCTGGCATATAAAAAAATATGAACCTAATCTTGAGCGATTAAATCATTTTGCAAGTTGTCTTCGTGGAGAACTTGATTGTGCTTCATTTGCTGCAAGCGGAGATGAAAGTGTTTCCACAAACAGATATATAGAAGATGCTTTCTTTTTTATTCAAAAAGACATTTGGGGAAATAATCTTCTTGTTTTTCAGATAGAAGCGAATGCATTTTTGTGGAAAATGGTGCGAACTTTAACGGGCACTCTAATAAATCTTGATAAAAACAATAAACCTCTGGATTCAATGGAGAAAATACTTGAGTCAAAAGATAGGACAAAAGCTGGTGTTACAGCACCACCGTCAGGATTATTTTTGTATGACATAAAATTTGATGGAATAAGACGCCACGTTTAGGTTGAATTTTCTGACAGAATTATGATTTTTAGACGTGTTTTATGAACTACAACAGGCTTACCGGGTCAACATCGTATTCAATGTATACATTATGATTATGCGAATACTCAAATAAAAGTTTTCTGGCGGCATTCTGAAGAGGAAGAATGGAATTTCCTTTTAAAAGAATCTGATATCGCCAGGAAGAATTAAGTTTTTCAATTGGACATTCTGCAGGACCTATAATCTCAACTCCACGCGGTACATTCTGACTTAAGATTTTTGCAGCATCATTTGAGGTTTCAGAGGCGAGTAGTTTATTGAAGCTTCTGAAAACAATTCGCAAAAGACGTGTGAATGGCGGAAAATCAAGCATTTGCCTTTGGCGGATTTCATAGTCGTAGTAATCATCAATGCGATTATGACAGGCAAATAAAACTGGTTCATGATTGGGACAATAAGTTTGAACATAAACTTTGCCGTTTGGAAAATAACGTCCAGCACGCCCGGCAACCTGTGTAATTAATGAAAAAGTTCGTTCTCCTGCTCGAAAATCTGGCATGTGAAGTCCAGCGTCCGCAAGAATTACACCAACAAGCTCAAGATTTGGGAAATTCAACCCCTTGGCAACCATTTGAGTTCCAAGAAGAATATCGTATTTATGATTTTTAAAATCTTCAAGAGTTGTCAAAAGTTCATCTTTATTTTTCAATGCATCAGTATCGAGGCGGACAATTCTTGCATTTGGAAATTTTGCTTTCGTTTCAGCTTCTATAAACTCAGTTCCAAAACCAGAAGTTCCGATATCCATGGAACCACATTTTGGACAGGTTTGTGGTGGAAAAATCGACCAGTTGCAGTAATGACACCGCAAACGGTTTTCATTTTTGTGATAAGTTAGTGGAACTGAGCAGTTTTTACAGACGATTTCGTAGCCGCATGAATTACACCTGAAAAAATGGGTAAATCCTCGTCTATTTAAAAATAAAATTGATTGATGACCGTTTTCCAGTGTTTTTTTGATATTTTCTTCCAAAGGTTTGGAAATGCAGTTTTCTGACTGATATTTTGTCAAATCTATGCATGCAATTTTAGGCATTTCGCCGCCTGCAAGTCTTTTTGTAAGGGAATGTTTTATAATTGTGCGTTTTTGCATTCCATACCAGGCTTCAACAGAAGGAGTTGCACTTCCCATTACTAGCGGAATTTTTAGTTTGGAACAGCGGTGCATAGCAACTTGTCTTGCATGATAGCGCGGATTATTTCCTGATTTATAAGAACCGTCATGTTCTTCATCGATAATAACAAGTCCAAGATTCACAACTGGTGCAAAAATTGCAGAACGGGCACCTATGACAATGCGAGCTTCATTGTTCATAATTCTATGCCATTCGCTTAGCCTTTGCGATGGGGTCAGACCTGAATGTAAAACTGCACAATTATTATTAAATCTTTTAGCAACATCTTTTGCAACTTGTCCTGTTAGTCCTATTTCAGGAACAAGATAAATAACACCTTTGCCATCATCAATCATTTTTTTTGCAAGAGATAAAAAAACTTCTGTTTTTCCAGTGCCGGTTGGTCCATAAATATAGTGAAAACCATTTGGATTATCGCAAATATCATTTACACAATTTTTTTGTTCATCTGAAAGTGGGTTTTCAACATTTTCAGAAAAATCCTGTTCAAAACTAAAACCTCCGGCGCTTACATCACGTCTTCCAGAAGGAATCATAGAAAAAACGGCTTCCCCAAGCGTACACAAATAATAATGAGAAATCCATTTAGCCATTTCGATAAGTTCTTCACCAAAAAGAGGCTGTTTATCTATAATTCGTTTTACCGTTTTGATTTTTGATTCTTGAACAGGACAGTTTGGCGGAAGTTTGTCAAAAATATTTATAATAAAGCCTTCTGTTTTTTTATTGCCGAACATGATTTCAGCACGTTTTCCAATCTGAGGAACAAGTTCTGGTTTTTCATTTTCTGGAGGAATATATGAATATGTAAAACCTTGATTCACAGGAAGGTTTAAAATGATTTCCAGATAGAGCATAAGCTGATTTAGATAAATTCCTCTAGTTTCGCTTTAAATTTTTTTAAGTCTTCCCATGCCGGGCGTTTTAAATCTGTGTTTCGCAAAAGAGCACTTGGATGATAAGTCGGCATAACTGGAATGTTGTTGTATTCAAAAAACTGACCATGACTTTGTGTGATAGAAATACTTTGGTTCATCAGTTTTTCAATAGCAATTTTGCCCATGCAAAGAATCATTTTTGGTTTTAGGATGTGAATTTGCATCTGTAAAAAAGAAAAACATGCATCCATTTCCTGTGGCGAAGGATTTCTATTTTCTGGAGGACGACATTTTACGATGTTTGCAATATAACAGTTTTTATTTCTATCCAAATCTATGGCATTGAGCATTTTATCCAAAAGAATTCCTGCTTTTCCAACAAATGGAAGACCTTGAATATCTTCATCGTGTCCTGGACCTTCGCCAATTACAAGAACAAGTGGATTTTTTACTCCCATTCCGGGAACCACGTTATTTCTGGTTCGCGCCAAAACACATCTTGTACAACGAATCATCTTTTCATTTAAATTTTCAAGTGTGAGTCCATTTGTCTTCTCATTTTCAAGATTTTTCTGCCCAACTGAATTTTTATGCTCTACAATGATTGTTGATTTATTCGATTCGATTGTTTCTAGTATTTTATCATCAGAAAAAATTGGTTCCTGTTTAAAAACATCACGAGTGTAACCGTAATAGCAGGAATCAGCTTTTTTGAGAAGATTATAAATCAGTTTTTTATCATCACTTGTCATAAAAACCCTTATTCTTGATAGCAATTTTCAGAAAAGTTTTAGAAACTCAATCTCTGCGGTCTTCGACACAACCTTCATCAGCTTTGATTTGAGGTGCTTGATTTACAGTAAGTTTAATGATTTCTCTTTTTTTGTAAGATTCTTCTATTAATTCATCAATATCTAATGAATCATAAATTTCCTGTGCCATTTCAGGTGTTCCCCGCAAAACAGGATGACGTGGACTAAAAAGAACACAGCAGTCTTCGTATGGCAAAATTGAAGTTTCGTAAGTGTCAATAAAATAAGAATCTTTGATGATTTCTTCCTTATCCATTCCGCATAGAGGACGTAAAAGTGGAAACTGTGCAAAATATTCAGTTACTGTCATATTCTCAATTGTTTGGCTTGCAACCTGACCAACGCTTTCACCAGTAATAATGCATTTTGCTTTACAGCGTTTTGCAAGTCTGTTTGCAACTTTCATCATGCAGACACGAAGCATTAAAGTGGACCAGGCTTCAGGAGCTTTTTCCTTGATTTTCATCTGAACATCAGTAAATGGAATAACATTTAAATAAGTTGTAATTCCATAATTACTAAGTTTTTGTGCAAGTGTTACAACTTTTTGTTTAGCTTCTTCTGAAGTATAAGGATAAGAATGAAAATAACAGCATTCGATTTTCATACCGCGTCGCAGCATTCTGTAACCGGCAACAGGAGAATCAAGCCCGCCACTTAACAGTAAAAGACCTTTGCCGCTTGAACCAACAGGAAGTCCTCTGCAACCAGTATTTGAATCAACATAAACAAAAACTTTTTCGCGAACTTCCACATAAATTGTTGTATCTGGATTGTGAACGTCAACTTTCATTATAGATTCAACATCACCAGCTGCTTCACAGCAAATCTGATAAGAAGTTAATGGAAAACTTTTGTCAGCACGACGAGCATCTATTTTAAAAGTTTTACATCCTCTTTGCACTTCTTTCTGAGCAAGAGAATAAACTGCTTTACTGATACTTTCAAGTGATTTTTCGCAGACTGTTGTTTTTGCCCATCCTGTAATTCCTAAAAGATGATTTAAACAAAATTCAACACGCAAAGAATCATTTTCATCACAGTCAATATAAAGACGACCGGCTCTAAGTTCAACTTTTGCATTCAAACCTGTTAAATATTTTTTAGTATTCTGAACAAGCAGATTTTCAAATTCTTTTAAATTTGAGCCTTTTAAAGTTAGTTCACCAATTTTTGCAAGATAAGTCATAACTAAATTATATCAAAAAAATAAAAAAAATGATAGACAGACTCAGAATAATGAAGAATAAATCGTTATGTTAAACATTAATCTTCAATATAATTTTTTTCTTTAAATGCTTTTTTCATCAGAACAGGAACAATCATTGACGACACAATTATCAAAAGAATTACAGAGGAAAAATATTTTGAATCAATCAATCCAACTGCTAGACCTTTGCTGGCAACAATCAGAGCAACTTCACCTCGAACCATCATACCAAGTCCTATCTGATAGCTTTCTTTCCAGTTAAAACCAAGTAGTTTTGAAATTCCTCCACATCCTATAACTTTAGAGATGCACCCAACAACTACAAATGCAATTGAAAAAAGAAGTAAACTTGTATTAAATCCTGAAAGATTTGTTTTTAATCCGATGCTTGCAAAGAAAATAGGACTGAAAAGCATGTAACCGTTAATGTCAATCTTTGATTCCATGTAAGAAGCATCACTTAAATTGCACAAAACAATTCCAGCGATATATGCACCAGTAATATCAGCAATGCCAAAAAATTTTTCTGCGCAGAAGGCAAAAATGAATGAAAGTCCTAATGCATAGATAGGAATTCTTCTTGAACGGGGATGTCGCAAATCATACCATCTGAAAAGTTTGTAAACAATAAAACCTACAACAATTGCACATACAAAAAAAGCAAGAGTTTTCAGAATGATTCCAATATATCCGCCTTTTCCAGTGCTTACTCCCAGAACAATTGTCAATACAATAATTCCAATAACGTCATCAATGATTGCAGATGAAATTATAGTCTGACCCACATCACTTTTGATTTTACCAAGTTCTTTTAACACAGCTACTGAAATACTTACCGATGTAGCAGTCAAAATAGTTCCAATAAAAACAGACTTAAAAAATTCCTGAGTTCCAAAACCATCAAAACCCCAGAAACATAAGGCCATAACAGTTCCCATAATTAGAGGAACAAAAACACCACAACAGGCAATAATAGTAGATTTTATGCCTGATTTTATAAGTGATTTAAGATTTGTCCCAAGACCTGCAGAAAACATAATCAAAATTACACCAATTTCTGCCATAAATGAAATGAAATTATTGGTTTCCTGATAAATAAAATTTGGTTCAGTGCCACCAAAATTTTTAAACCATGGAATAAATCTGAGTAAAAGTCCTGCAATAATCATTCCTGCAACCTGTGGAAATCCAAACTTTTTAGCGGTTACTGCAAAATACTTAGTAACAATCAAAATAATTCCCATTGAAAGCAAAATATGCAAAATGATTTCAGTACTTGAAGACGATGACATTTAAGAATACCTCGAATTAACGAAAAATTGACTAAGATTATAGGAAAAATGAAGACTTTGTTCAATATCCTGTAGTTTTAAGCGTAGGGCAAACGCATTATAAAATGATTAGTTGTAATATCTGGCTTCCGGTCGTGAT
>CAMBMW010000040.1 GCA_945868875.1 uncultured Treponema sp. | reverse complement strand
TAATCATTTTATAATGCGTTTGCCCTACTAATGATATTAGAATATATTGACAAAAAGGTAAAAAATGTCATAATTAAAGATATTAGAATGATAAAACGAATATGATAAACGATAATTGAGGTAAATTATGGAACTTTCACATGAATTTTTAGTTGAAGACAGAGAGTTTAAAGATTATGAAGATTTTTCCAAAAATTGTAAATTAAAAGCACCTGAAAATTTTAATTTTGCTTATGACATTATAGACCGCTATGCAAAAGATGCCCCAAACAAAAGAGCACTTGTTTGGATAGATGATAACAGCGAAGAAGCTTTGGAATTCACTTTTACAGATATTTCTCGTGAATCAAAACGAGCTGCTTACTGGCTTGTGCAGAAAGGCATCAAAAAAGGTGATACAGTAATGCTTGTTTTAAGACGTCGCTATGAATGGTGGATTTTAATGCCAGCGTTGCATCGCATTGGAGCTATCGTAATTCCTGCAACTGATCAACTTTTACAGGCAGATATCGAATACCGCACAAATGCCGCTGATGTAAAAATGATTATTTCCTACGATAATCCACATATTCTTGAAGAAATTGAAAAAGCAATGCCAAAATCACCAACTGTAAAATACCTTGTTACAGTTGGACCTCAAAGAGAAGGATGGATTTCTTTCCATGATGAATATTCAAAACTTGACCCGGAATTTCCTCGTCCAGTTGGAGAAGCTGCAACTCACAACAATGATCCAATGCTTCTTTATTTTACTTCTGGAACTTCTGGTTATCCAAAAATGGTTTTACAGGATTTTGTTTATCCAATCGGTCATATTATGACAGCTAAATATTGGCATGGTGTTGTTGATGACGGACTTCATCTTTCTATTGCAGAAACTGGTTGGGCAAAAGCAACTTGGGGAAAACTTTACGGTCAATGGATTTGTGGAACTGCACAGTTTGTTTATGATATGAATATGCTCAAGCCTGATAAAATGCTCCAGATGATTGCAAAATTTGGACTTACAACTTTCTGTGCTCCTCCAACTGTTTATCGTTTCCTTGTTCGCCAGGACCTTTCAAAATATGATTTAAGTAAATGTGTTCGTTTCAGTACAGCCGGTGAAGCTTTGAATGGTGAAGTTTTTGATAAATGGCTTGAAAAAACTGGTAAGAAAATTTATGAAGGTTATGGCCAGACAGAATCTACTATTATATGCGGGAACTTCCTTGATTATTCTCCAATTCATCCAGGCTCAATGGGACTTCCAAATCCTTTATACAAAGTTGAAGTTCTCAATCCAAATGGAAAACCAGTTCCAGCAGGGGAAATTGGTGAACTTTGTATTCATGTAGAAGACGGACGTCCTTATGGACTTTTGATGGGATATCATAAAGATGTTTCACTCACAGCTGCTGCTTTTGATGGTGGTGTTTATCATACTGGCGATAATGTTTATCAAGACAAAGACGGATATGTCTGGTTTGTCGGACGAAAAGATGATATTATTAAATCATCAGGATATAGAATCAGTCCATTTGAAGTTGAATCAGTTTTGCAAAAACATCCTGCAGTTTTGGAATGTGCTGTTACTGGAGTTGAAGACGCAAAACGTGGAATGGCAGTAAAAGCAACTATCGTTCTTTCTCAGGATTATGCAGATAAAGATCCAAAAGAGATGGAATTGATTATGTCAAATTTTGCAAAAGAAAATACAGCGATGTATAAATGTCCACGCATCTATGAATTTGTAAAAGAATTACCAAAAACAATTTCTGGAAAAATCCGTCGTGTAGAAATTCGCGAAAAAGACAAAGGAAAAGATGCTGACAAAATTAAGCAGGATTTTTAATAGTCAGTAGAATTGTAAACTTGAAGAAAAACTCAACTTCTGAAAGTTTGCAATTTGTCCAAGACGGGCGGAAAGTTCATTTGTGATGAAAAAAAAGTTTTTGTTTGTGTTCGGTTTTTGCACCGCTTTATTTACAGCATGTTCTCTAAAATATGAGGATACAGTTCAAGTTGATTCTCGTGTCCCAGAGTTTGTGTTTGAAAATACGACAATGACACGCTATGAGGATAATGATGTAACTTTTCAGATGAATGCGGGAATTCTTGAACAATACAAAAACTCAAATCAAACTTATGCAAAAAAAGTCAGTTTCAATGCCTATGAAGATGGAGAAATTTCAACTCAAGGTTCGTGCGGTCTTCTTTTTGCTGATTCAGATTCAGAAATTTACAAACTTTATGATGAAATTCAACTTTTTAATTACTCAGAAAATACAAAATTTTTTGCAAATGTGTTAAAATGGAATGCAAAGACTGAGCAATTAACTAGTGGACGCGGAGATATGGTCAGAATTGAAAAAGATGATGCCGTAATCCGCGGAACTGGATTCAGTGCAAGTGGAATCGGAAAAACTTTTTCTTTTAAAGGAACAGTAACTGGTGAAATTGAAACTGAATCAAGCAGCGAGTCTGAAAAGTAAAGTACATGAGCAAAAAAAAATATCTTTTTCTGATACTAATCAGTCTTCTCTCTAAAGTTCATGCTGAAAAAATCATTTTTTCTGCAAACAGCATGACAGGACAGGCAGGAAATACAAATACAACTACATATCTTTCTGGAAATGCCTACATCAAAACAGATTCTATGGAAATTCAAGCAGATTCTATTGAGCTTTCAGGCGAAGATTACAAAAATATAAAAGCGCAGGGAAAAGTGATTGGAAAAAATCTAGAAGCAAATATGGAATTTACATGCGACAGTCTGGATTATAATCGTGTTACAAAAGTTGCACAGTTAAATGGCAATGTAAACCTGGACGATAAAGATAATGATGTGAATGCAAAAGCTGAAATAATTACTTACAATCAGGAAGAAGATATTGCAATTTTGCAGATGAAAGTAAATCTTGTTCAAAAAGATAATGTCTGCTCAGGTTCTTATGCAGTTTATTACAAAAAAACACAGATTCTTGAACTTTCAGGAAATGCACAGGTTAAAAAAAAGGATGATATTTTCAGGGCTCAGTTTATCAATTTTGATATGAATACTCAGAATATAAAACTAGGCGGAAATGTCAAAGGTACTGTCAAAGATTCAAAAGAAACGCAGAATACTGAACAAGAAAATGATTTACAACAAAATCAACAAAATATAGAAGAAAATCAGCAGTCTGTAGAAAATCCAGAAACAAAAGACGACAAAAGTAAAGAAGCAGTAAAAGGGGAAACTGAATGAGTTCACAGATTGAAATAGATACATTAAATTCACAGCCAGATGAAAATCCAAAAAATATTGAAGATTTGAATAAAACTGAAATCAATCCGTCAAAGAATAATCCTCAGATAAACCAGAATAATCATATTTTGCGAGTTTCAAGTCTGTTCAAGCAGTTTGGACACAAAAAAGTTGTACGTGGTGTTGAGTTTTCCATGCAGATTGGAGAAGTACTTGGACTTTTGGGACCAAATGGAGCTGGAAAAACAACAACATTTTATATGGTTGTGGGATTTTATAAGCCTACAGCAGGGGATGTTTTTCTTGATGATAAATGCATCACAAATCTTCCTATGTATAAACGGGCGCGTCTTGGAATTTCATACCTGCCTCAGGAACCTTCAGTTTTTAGAAAGTTTACAGTAGAAGAAAACATCTGGTCAATTTTGGAAACTCGAAAAGATTTGACAAAACAGGAAAAAAAAGAACGTCTTGAATCTTTAATCGATGAATTTGCAATAGAACGAATCAGAAAGCAAAAAGCTTATACTCTTTCTGGTGGAGAGCGGCGCAGAACTGAAATTGCTCGTTCACTTGCAATGGAACCGAAATTTCTTCTGCTGGATGAACCTTTTGCTGGAATAGACCCGATTGCCGTTGCTGATATCAAAAGTATGATTCGTTTACTTGCAAAGCGTGGAATTGGCATTTTGATTACAGACCATAACGTTCGCGATACACTTGAAATCACCGACAGGGCTATTATCATAAATCAGGGAACAATTATGACGCAGGGAACAAAACAAGAAATTCTTTCAAGTGATGTTGCTCGAGAAATTTACCTTGGAAAAGATTTTTCTATGTAGAATTTTCTCATGTGTCTGTACGTATTTCCTGAAAATAAATGTAAAAAAAACTGTTTTTTTCTCGTTTGAGGTTTGACATCTAACTTCTCTTTCGTTATTATTTAGATTGAACTATTCTAAAAATTTGAAGAGGAGATGACTATGTCGACTATTGTAATGTACATAGTTCTCCCTGTTGTTGGAATTGTTCTTGGATGGATTATTCGCTGGATTTATGCCAGATTTCAATTAACTGCTTCTGAACAGAAAGCAGAACGTGTAAAACGTGAAGCAATATTGGATGCTGAAGCACAGAAAAAAGAAATTTTGTTAAATGCAAAAGATGAGATCATTCGGGAAAGAAACCAGCAGGAGCGGGAGAACCGTGAACGCCGAGCTGAAGTACAACGATTTGAAGCAAGAGTAAATAAAAAAGAAGAACTTCTTGAACAACGTGCAGCTGAGTTTGAAAAAGCAGAGAAGGAACTTGCAGAAAAGCAGGTTGCTATTGGAAAAAAAGAAGAAGAACTTTCTAAGCAGGAAGAACTTTATCGTGCAGAACTGGAAAAAATTTCTGGTTTGTCAGCACAGGAAGCAAAAGAGCTTATTATCAAGAATTTGGAAAATGATGCTCGCCATGATGCTCAGGCTTTAATCAATAAGATTGAGCAGGACGCACAACTTTCGGCTGAAAAAAAAGCACGTGATATTCTTATCACAACGATTCAAAGAATTGCACCTGAAACCACAAGTGATATTACTGTAACTACAGTTTCACTTCCAAGTGACGAAATGAAAGGGCGCATTATTGGTCGTGAAGGACGAAATATCAGAACTTTAGAAACGCTTACTGGAGTTGATATCATTATCGATGATACGCCTGAAGCAGTTGTAATTTCATGTTTTGATCCAGTTAGAAAAGAGATTGCAAAAGAATCTTTGGAACGATTAATTTCTGATGGACGCATTCATCCAGCTCGCATCGAAGAAATTGTTCAGAAGGTTACTCATGAAATTCAAAACAAGATTTATGAAGAGGGTGAACGAGCTTTGTTTGATTTGGGTATTCATAATATGAATACTGATGGAGTGCGTGCTCTTGGACGACTTTATTTTAGGACAAGTTACGGTCAGAATGTTTTAAACCATTCTAAAGAAGTTGCAAGAATTGCTGTAATGATTGCTTCTGAGATTGGAGCGGACAGAGAACTGGCAAAACGTGCGGCCATTCTTCATGATATTGGTAAAGGTGCTGAAAATGACAGCGACCAGAACCACGCTGAAGTTGGTGCAGAACTTGCCAGAAAGATGGGCGAAAATGCTTTGGTGATTAATGCAATTGCAGCTCATCACAATGATGTTGAAGCAACAAGTATTGAAGCAATTATCGTTCAAATTGCTGATGCAATTTCAGCAGCACGACCTGGTGCAAGACGTGAAACAATTGATAACTATGTAAAACGTCTTGAAAATCTTGAAGCAATTGCTGAAGGATTTACTGGGGTTGAAAAAGCGTATGCTATTCAGGCGGGACGTGAGTTGCGCGTGCTTGTGAATAATGAAAAAATTCCAGATAGCGATGTAAAAGATTTGGCAAGAAATATTGCAAAACAGATTGAAACAGATTTACGTTATCCTGGAAGAATCAGATTAACAATGATTCGCGAAACACGAATTGTTGAATATGCAAGATAAGTATTACTTAACAATGCTAAATTAATGCAAAAAGGGCTGTCCATGGGTTTTGTCAAAAATGACACCCTCAAGGGCAGCTTTTTTTATTTTGGAATGAAATATGGGTTTTTATGATTTTTATGATGTTGCAGTAGTTGGTGCCGGCCATGCAGGAATAGAAAGTGCTCTTGCTTGTGCCAGAATGGGATTAAAAACTGTATTGATTACACAAACTCCAGATGCAATCGGCAGGATGAGTTGTAATCCTTCAATTGGAGGAATTGCAAAAGGAAATATTGTTCGTGAAATCGATGCTTTAGGTGGAGAAATGGCAAAAATCATAGACAATTCTATGATTCAATTCAGGCTTTTAAACAAAAGTCGTGGCCCTGCAGTTCAAGCTCCACGTTCTCAGGCTGATAAAATAACATATTCGATGCTTGCCCGAAAAATTTGCGAAAAGGAAAAAAATCTTTTTACATTAATGGATACAGTTATTGATGTTTTAACAACTGCTTCGCAAACTCCTCTTCCTCCAAATTTTGATAGCATTGCAGAAAAAGGTTCTATTCCTGGAGAAAGTCGTCATCAGGGAGAAACTGAAGCGGCAAGAAGCGGCATGCGGCAAAAAGTGACGGGAATTGTAACAGAACGAGGCAGAATAATTCCAGTGCGTTCTGTAGTTTTGACAACAGGAACTTTTTTGGGTGGCAGGATTTTTATTGGTGAGTATGATGCACCTTGTGGACGAATAGGTGAAAGTGCAGCTTATGGACTTACAGAAAGCCTTCACAGACTTGGATTTACTACTGGAAGATTGAAAACTGGAACTCCACCTAGAATTTTGAGAAAAACAATTGATTTTTCCAAACTTGAAGAACAGGCTGGAGATGAACAGATTATACCTTTTAGTTTTGATACAAAAGAAGTAAAACGACCGATGGTTCCGTGTCATGTTGTATATACTAATGAAGAAACCCATAAAATTATAAGGGAAAATATTGGACGTTCTCCTTTGTACAGCGGAAAAATTCATGGAATAGGACCAAGATATTGTCCTTCGATTGAAGATAAAGTGATGAGATTTTCTGAACGTGATAGACATCAGATTTTTGTAGAACCAGAAGGACTTGAAACAGAAGAGATTTATTTAAATGGATTATCTTCCAGTCTGCCAGAATGTGTTCAAGATGCGTTTATGCATACAATGACTGGTTTTGAAAATGCTGTTCAAAGTAGACCTGGCTATGCTGTTGAATATGATTTTGTGGAACCAACTCAACTTTTTCCTTCTCTTGAAACAAAACGTGTTGCTGGACTTTTTAATGCTGGTCAGATTAACGGAACTTCTGGTTATGAAGAAGCGGCAGGACAGGGACTTATTGCCGGTATGAATGCCGGACTTTATGCAAAAGCTCATCAAAAACTTTGTGGACCTTTGAAAAATCTTTCTAGTGATATAAACGGTGTGCCTTCAAGTATGGAAAAACAGGCTTTTTGTCCTAAAAATGAAATGACAGCGGAAGAAAAAAAACAATTTGCGCAGATAAGTGAAAAAGAAACTAAAGCCTTGAATGAATATGTTTGCAAAGTACAAAAAGAAGCCGGTTTTGAAAGTTTTGAAAAAATTCCTGATTATGAACCAATTGTTTTGGGACGTGACGAAGCATATATTGGTGTTCTGATAGATGATTTGGTTACTCTGGGAACAAAAGAACCGTACAGAATGTTTACAGCACGTGCTGAATATAGATTGAAACTTCGTCATGATACTGCTGACAGACGTCTTGCAAAATATGCATTTAAATGCGGGTTAAAAACTCAGGCTCAACTTGATGCTGTAAATGAAAAATATGCCAGACTTGAAGAAATTGAAGCTCAAATTTTAAAAAATCCTGATATGAAAAATCCTGGATATCCTGAAAAGGAATGGGAAGAAGCAAAAATAGAAGCAAAATACAAGTATTACATTGAAAAACAGGATAAACGCGTGGAAAAATTGCACAAGATGGAAAACACGCGTATTCCAGCGGATTTTGATTATGGTTCAATTCCTTCCCTTTCTGCGGAATCAAGATTTAAACTTGAGCAGGTACGTCCTGTAACTTTGGGACAGGCAAACAGAATTTCTGGAATTCGAAACAGTGACATTATGCTTTTGATGGTATATTTAAAAAGATGATTTTTTTTGAAAGAAGATGAAACTACATCATGAAATCAAAAATTATTTTTACTACTTTATTAATTGAAAAATCTCCTCAGGCTATTCCTCTTGGTGCAGCATGTGTAGCTTCTGCTGTAAAAAACAATTCTTTGACAAAAGATTTGTGCGATGTTGAACTGTTGCCTTTCAATATTGAAGATTTTGAAAATCTATGGGAACAAAAAAAGACTGATTATTCTGATGACTGTAATCATTGCAGTTTTGATAATTTTTGTGCAAATCTGATTACAAAAAAAATTCTTGAAAACAAACCAGAAATCGTAGGTTTTTCTGTTTTTGTGTGGAACAGCAAAATTTTACAAATGGTTTCACAAAATCTTAAAAAGAACAATGTTTTTACACTTGCTGGTGGACCTGAAATCACTGCGCATCCTCAGATTTTTACTGCTTTTGACAAAACTATCAGTGGTGAAGGTGAAGCAAAAGTTCCTGCCGCTATTTATGAAAGGATTACCGGGCAGAAGGTTGAAATCAACGTAATCGATTATGAAAAGCTTTCTTCCTGTTATCTTGATGGAACACTTGATGTTTGTGACTATGAAGGCGCACTTTGGGAACTGGCTCGTGGTTGTCCTTTTAAATGTTCATATTGTTATGAATCAAAAGGTGAAAAAACTGTCAGACAGTTTCCAATGGCACGGATTGAAAAGGAACTTGATTTGTTTGCCCAGAAAAAAGTTCCACAGGTTTTTGTGCTTGATCCAACTTACAATGCGGACAAAACTCGTGCAATTCAGCTTTTAAAAATGATTAAAGAAAAAACACCTGACACTTTTTATTATTTTGAGGCTAGAGCAGAATTTATTGATAGAGAACTTGCTTCATATTTTTCAAAAATTCCATGTGCTTTACAAATTGGATTGCAGACAGCCGATGAAAATGTCGCCCGACTTGTAAATCGCCCGTTTAATCTGAAAAATTTTACAAAAAAAATTAACATTTTGAATGAAACTGGAATCGTTTTTGGACTTGATGTGATTTATGGACTTCCTGGTGACACTTTTGCAGGTTTTAAAAACTCAGTGAATTATGCAGTTTCGCTTTATCCAAATAATCTGGAAATATTTTGTCTTTCTGTTTTGTCAGGAACAACTATTTTTGATGATGCAGAGAAACTTCATCTTTCTTTTGACAAAGAACCTCCTTATCATGTTTTACACACAGATAAATTTTCTGCACAGGATTTACAAAATGCACGAAAAATAGCAGAAGGTTGTAATATTTTTTATAACGAAGGAAGGTCTGTCCCCTGGTTTAACACGATTTGTCGAACTTTAAAAATTAAACCAGCAGTTTTTTTTGAAAAATTCTATAATTTTTTAAATTTAAGTGAAAAAACTTATGAACATAATTGTAAAAATCACTATAATCACAAGTATATAGAAGAATTACAAAAGAGATTTGTAAAAGAACAGTTTGCTCAGAAAAATATTTTAAGGCTTTATAATGTAGCTCAAGATTTAATCAGCTATCACGGTGCAATTTCTCGAAAAACTGATACCCGAAAATCTGAAACAATTTTCCTTCATTATCCGCCTGAGTTTCTTGATTCTGAATATGCATTTGATTTGGAATTTTTCGTAAAAAATGTCAAACCAAAATCTGTTCAATTTAAATCATAATTAAAAATGATTGTACAACATGGAGTGTAAGATAAAACCAAAAAAAAGCTGAAATAGCGTGGTTTTATCTTACCTAAATTTTGCGATGCAAATTTATTAAAGAACGAGGTAAAAAATGGCTAAAACAATTCCTGCACGAAAAGATGTTCCTGCAAAAGATAAATGGAACTTGTCTTCAATTTATAAATCTGATGAACAATGGGAAGAAGAAATTAAAAAAATTCCTGAATTTACAAAACAGGTTTTGCAGTTCAAAGGAAAACTTGCAGAATCATCTGATTCCCTTTTGAATGCTCTTAAGGCTCTGGAAAAAGAAATGCTTGTAATCGAAAATGTATATCACTATGCAGCATTGCAACATGATGCAGATCAGGATGATACAGCAGCTGCCGATCGATATGGACGAGCAATGATGGCTTATACTGCAGCCAGTACAGAAATCAGTTTTTTTGAACCAGAAATTCAAGCAATTCCAGAAAATGATATTTTTCAATGGATTGAAAATCCGAAATTTGCAGATTATAAAGTTTACATAAAAAAACTTCTTCATTTTAAAAAATATATTTTAAGTGAAAAAGAGGAACGACTTTTGTCTTTGCAGGCTGAAACTGCCCAAACAGCAGACTCTGCTTTCAATTTCTTGACAAATGTTGATATGAATAAGTCTTTTGGTACAGTTACAGTAAGTGGTGAAGAACAGCAGTTGACAGAAACAACCTGGTCGATTTTTATGCACTCACAGGATAGGAAAGTTCGTGAGGAAGCTTATAAAAAATTCTATGGAAAATTTGAGGAACATCAGACAACAATTGCAGCTTTGTATGCAGGAAGTGTAAATCAGGATGTTTTTATGGCACGTGCAAGAGGTTATGATTCGTGTCTTCATTCAGCTTTATATGGAAATAAAGTGCCAGAATCAGTCTATCGGAATCTTATAGAATGTATTCACAAAAATCTTCCTGCACTTCATGAATATTATTCGCTAAGAAAAAAAGCACTCGGACTTGATGAATTGCGTCATTATGATGTTTACGTTCCTCTTGTTAAATCTGTGGAAACAAAAACTTCTTACGAAGAATCTGTAGAAATTTGTCGAAATGCACTTACTCCTCTTGGAAAAGAATATACCGATCGTCTTTGTGACGGACTTTTGAATGGTTGGGCTGATCGTTATGAAAATACAGGAAAGAGAAGTGGAGCTTTTAGTTCGGGATGTTATACCGGAGATCCGTTTATTCTTTTGAATTATAACGATTCAAATATTCGTGATGTATTTACAATGGCACACGAAGGCGGACACAGCATGCACAGCTGGTATTCAGTTCA
Organism: uncultured Treponema sp.; assembly: GCA_945868875.1. GTDB lineage: Bacteria > Spirochaetota > Spirochaetia > Treponematales > Treponemataceae > Treponema_D. The sequence continues at coordinate 4,554 of CAMBMW010000040.1, read as the reverse complement.
TAATAATCCTTTTATGAGTTATGAGTATACAATTTTCGAAGCAGAAGTTGCATCAACTTTCAACGAAGAACTAGTTTTTGATTATCTTCTGGAAAATGCAAAATCTGATGAAATGAAAAAATATCTTCTTGCAATGCGTGCTGATGACATTCTGGCAACACTTTATAGACAAACAATGTTTGCAGAATTTGAACTTAAAACACATGAATTTGTTGAAAATGGAACTCCGCTTACTGCAGAACTTTTGCGCAAAACTTATCGTGAACTTCTAGAGCTTTATTTTGGGCCTGAAATGGTTTTTGAAGATAATTCTGATATGGAAGGTTTAAGAATTCCTCATTTTTACAGTGCTTTTTATGTTTATAAATATGCAACAGGTATTTCAGCTGCTTTGGCGCTTGCAAAGCGTGTAAAAAACGGTGGTGAAAAGGAACGGAATGATTATTTTGAGTTTTTAAAAAGTGGTGGTTCACGCTATCCAATTGAAAGTCTTCGTGTTGCTGGTGTAGATATGGAAAGTGTAGAACCAGTTCAGGCTGCCTGCGATACTTTCAAGGAAATTGTTGATAAATTAAAAAAGTTGTTTTAGAATTTTATCTGGCACTTTTTTTATGTTTCATGATTAAAAAAAATCTAAAGTTTATAAAAAAAAGTGCCGATAATTAAAGAAGAGGTCGTTTATGAATAAATCTGAATTTAAGAAATTTATTTTAGCTGTTCCAAAAGCTGAATTGCACCTTCATCTTGAAGCTGTGATTTCGTTGGATGGTGTAAAAAAACTTTACAAAAATAAGTTTGATAAGGAAATGACAGAGCAGGAACAGGTGGAATTATTTTCTTATGATGATTTAAATGGATTTATTCAATCTTTTTTAAAAATTCAAGGAATGTACAAAACTGTTCAGGATTTTGAACTTGTTTTTGATGAATTGGAAAAATATCTTGTAGAAAACGGTATCACTTACACAGAAGTATTTTTTGCACCGTCAGCTTTTCTGAAGATGGGCTTTTCTTATGCTGATATGGTACAAATTTTCCATAAAAAAATAGTTGAAATCAAAGAAAAAACAGGAATAATTATCAAACTTTTGATGGATGTTTCAAGAACGTTTGGCTGCGAAAATGCAATGAAGAATTATAATCTTCTCAAAGAGTTTCCTTGTGAAGATGTGATTGGAATTGGGCTTGGCGGTGCAGAATCAAAAGGTCCTGCAAAAGAGTTTGCTCCTGTCTATGAACAGGCTCTAAAAGATGGTTTTAAAGCTGTAGCTCATGCTGGAGAAGATGTTGGACCTGAAAGCATTTGGGATGCAATCAATTATCTTCATGCACAGCGAATTGGACATGGCGTAACAGCAATTCAAGATGAAAAACTTATGGAAGAACTAAAAAAAACGCAGCTTCCAATAGAAATCTGCATCACTTCAAATACATTTACAAAAAAAATAGTAAAAGAAGCAAATGCTCATCCTGTAAGAACTTTTTTTGATAAAGGACTTATGGTAAATATCAATACAGATGACCCTGTTTTCTTTAAAACAACACTTCTCGATGAATTATGGATTTGCCACAATGATTTGAACTTTTCAATGCAAGATATCAAAACACTTATCAAAAACAGTTTTGCTTCCTCGTTTTTGTCAGAAGAAGCAAAACAGTATTGGTATGATAAAGTTGATTCAGCCTGGAAACTGGCCTAGAATTAGAAAAACAGTGTAACTCCTGCAGAATATGTGAATGGAATGTCACCTTCGAACCAATTGAAGTCGACATATGGGGCATAAGCTTGAAATGTTTCTCCGTTATTTTCAAATTTATCTGAAATAAATCTGCATTTGATAAACGGTAATTCACAATCAACCATTAAAGAAATTTTTATAAATTTAAACAGATTGAGAGAACAATAAATATTCGGAACAAAATCTGCATAAATATTGAATTCCTTTAAATAATACGAATAATCAAATTGTTGGGCATTTCCATAAGATTTTAACCATTCAACACCAGCTTTTGTTCCAATCATTGCTCCAAAAGAAAAACATAAAATATTTGCCTGAACACCAATTGAATCTTTAAGAAAAATGTTGTGATATTTTGTATCTTGTGTAAAAACAATGTTAGTATCTGGATATTTATATATTATTCCTTCGTTTGAGATATTTCCTTTGTTAAAACCAAGAAGAAAAGATTGCGTGATATCAAAAAGTCCATCTTCATCAGATTTCCAGGAACCAAATGCAAAATCAAAGGAATTTAAGTATGCACTGTAATCATTTGAATATCCAGTCATATCGCCAAATAACACAGAAATACCTGTTTTTCTGGAATTTTCATCATCTTTTGCAAAACACAAACCTGCTGCAAACAGTAAGACAACAGCTGCAAAAATCTTTTTCATAAAATCTCCATAATCTCAGTACAGAAGTATTATAATCTTCTTAAAACATCAACAAGATGACTGGAAGCTCCAAGCAATTCTTTTCTTTCGCAAACAGCTAGTTGAAATCTTAAAAAAGCTTCAAATTCATTTTCGCTCATTTCATTCAGTTCCCGGCGCATGTAATCTGCAGGTCCGTCAGGTGCAAAAATTGTTTCGCGCTTCAAACCACATTTTTTAGACAAGAAATCAATATCTTCTAGTCTTGCATAATCATATAAATCATCTTCAGTACAAATCGTATGAAAATCAGCAGAAAGACCTCCTTTTTTTTCTACTTCTTCCCATTTATGTTCTTTAAAGCAATAGGAAATTACGCTGTACTCATTCATTACGTAAGCAACAAAAATATAACCACCTTTTTTTGTAATCCTCTTGGCTTCCTGGAGTGCCTGAATTTTATTTTGCTCACCGTGAAGGTGATACATCGGTCCAAAAAGAATTGTGATGTCAAAAGTTTCATCATCAAGAAAAGATAGATTTCTTGCATCTCCTTTCCAGGTTTTTATATTTTTGTGTTTGCCGCGTAAAATATCGAGATTGTGAGATACAAGTTCCACTGCAGTTACATCAAAACCTAAATGGCAAAGTTCAACAGAATATCTGCCAGTTCCAGCACCAATATCTGCAATCTTTACAGGAAACTGATGTCCATTTTGTTGAGAAATAAAATCAGCAGCTTTTTTGATAAAATGCATGGAAGTGGAAAATTCTACAATTCCATGACGCGTTGTAAGCCTGTGATCTTCTTTAAATTTATTATAATACTGTTCAAGCTTTGTCATTTAAAATAAAACACCTGGGAAATCAAAAAATGATACTTAAAATCAAATTTTATTTTAAATTTTTGAAACACCATCACCACTTGAGCAGGCAAAAAATCCTGCTTCGTAGCCTACTACTTTTGTGTATTTTTCCTGAACAGAATTGCAAAAATCTTCTATAAAATCTTTATGAACCAAAGCAATGGCACATCCACCAAAACCTGCACCTGTCATTCTAGCACCAATACAATTTTTATATTCACTAGCAGTCTGCACCAAAGTGTCAAGTTCAATTCCAGTAACTTCATAATCATTTTTAAGAGAATCGTGAGACTGATAAAGATATTGACCTAAAAGAACCAAATCATTTTTCTTCAAGGCTTCAACAGATTTTAAAACCCTGTCCATTTCGGTTACACAATGACGAACTCTTCTATAAATCACATCATCTTTGATATATGATCCAACCTTTTCAAATTGTTCAACAGAAAGGCTGCAAAGGTCACGAATATTCACTCCGTTTTCTTGTAAAGTTTTCAAACCTTCTTCGCATTGAGCTCTTCTTTCATTGTATTTAGAATCAGCAAGTTTTCTTTGTTTGCGAGTATTCATAACAACAAATCTGTAATCACCAAGATTAAGAGGAACATACTCATGTTCGATTTTTGCACAATCAAGAAGTTCTGCAGTATTTTTTTTGCCTGTTGCAATGATATATTGATCCATAATTCCGCAGTTTACATTCATAAATTCATGTTCAGACTGCTGTCCCATAAGTGCAATATCTTTTCTGGAAATATTAAACCCATAAGTTTCATTGACAGCCCATGCAAAACCACATTCTAAGGCAGAAGAAGAGCTTATACCACCAGCGCTTGGCACATTACTTGCAATCAGACAGTCAAATCCAGAATCAAATTTTAATCCGCGTTTTTTCATGCAACATAAAATGCCATTCAAAAAGTTTGCATAGTCATTTTTTTTATCAAAAACAAAATTATCGTTAATATCAAAAGTAAAAGTACCTGGAAAAAATAAATCATTATATATAATCTTTGAATCATTTCGTTTTCTGACAGCACAATATAAATATTTATCAATGGCAGCGGGAAAAACTTTACCACCATTGTAATCAATATGCTCCCCAATAATATTTATGCGGGCAGGGGAAGCAAAAACCATAGGAGATTCACCATCCCCATAAATCTTAATGAAATTTTCAATCATAAGTTGTTTAGTAACAATTTGTTTTTCAATCATATTTTCTCCCAAAAAAAATCAGGAAGATTGTTTCAACAATCGACTGATTTTTTTACGCTGTTCCGCAATGCAATGAGGAACAGCAGTTCAATA
>CAMBMW010000039.1 GCA_945868875.1 uncultured Treponema sp. | reverse complement strand
AGTTTTATTAAAGATTTTTATTATCAAGGATATTTATGAAGAAAGAAAACAAAACTTCAGATAATTTTTTTGTGGGGATTTTCCGTAAATTTTCTCAGTTTTGTTTTCTTTCTATTAAAAATGCAAATGAAAATATGATTTGGGAAAGTGCATCAGCTTGTGCTTTCGGATTCATTTTTTCTTTTATTCCAGTTGTTTTAATTATTTTAACGGTTCTTGTAACAATCCTTAAGCTTTCTCCAGAAATTTTAAGTTACGTTATTGATTTTGCAAATCAATTTAAATCTTTTTATGATTTTACCCCGCTTATCAATGCTCTATTAAAAATGAAATCAATCTCATTTATCGAGATTTTTCTTGCAGTTTGGGTGATTTGGATGGCAAGAAAACTTTTTTATTCTGTAGTCAGTGGAATTAACAGAATTTTTCGTTCTGTTTCAAAACGACTTTCTGTGGTAAATCAGATGTTTTCTATTGTATCAGAATTTGTTGTTGTTCTGATTTTTATTTTAGTCATTCTTTTTTCATTTTTGTTTAATAAATTAAATCAACTGCCTTTTTTTAAGCTCCTTAATTCTTCATTTCCAGTTCTTTTTAGTGCTGGTTCAAACCGACTTATTATTTCTGTAACTTATTTTTTATTTTTCATTTTTAGTGTTTACAGTTATAAAATTCTTTCTGGAGCAAAACCAAGATGGCGAACCTGCATTTTTTATGCGGCAATATCAACCGGATTAACTTTTGTTATTTCATTTTTCATAAACAAATTTATGCGCATAACAAATTACAATATTGTTTATGGAGCAATCAGTACACTTGTAATTCTTTTGTTTAAAGTATATCTCTTTTTTGCGGTGTTCATGTTTTGTGCCCAGATGCTTTATGTCAGCGAATTTTTTGAAAATCTGCTGATTTGTGAACTTTATTATGCTCAGACAGTTAGAAAGAATCAGGTGAATATTCTGTTTTATGAAAAAATGTTTAAAAATCCAGTTTTTTCTGATTTTTTCATAACAAAACGTTTTACAAATCAACAGAAAATTTATTCACAAAATGATGAGGCGGAATTCGTTTTTTATTTAAAAAAAGGAATCATCTTGGATATTCAGGAAAATCATTGTAATACTTATCGAACTGGTGATTTTTTTGGAGAATCCAGCATTATTTTAAATGAAAATAGAAAATCAAAAGCAATTGCCGTGGGTGAATGTGAAGTCAGTTATATTCCAAAAAATATTTTTCAAAAAATTCTCACTGACTATCCAAAGCTTGGAAAAATTGCACTTCAAAAAATCTGATTTTTTTAGTAAAACTTATTTTTATAAATTAAGGTTTCTATTCCACAAATCTGTTTTTTTCATTATAATCTATCTATGGAACGTTCGAAAATTGTTGTTTTAGATTTTGGAAGTCAGTATGCGCATCTTATTGCAAAACGCTTCCGCATGTTAGGTTATTATTCTGAAATTGCGCTTCCTTCGACTAGTTTGGATGTGTTTGAAAACTGTAAGGGAATTGTTTTTAGTGGTGGTCCATCTTCTGTTTATGATGAAAAAGTTCCTGAGTTTAACAGTGATATTTTAAATCTTGATATTCCGATTCTTGGACTTTGTTATGGGCATTATATTGTTCATCTTGGTTATAATGGAAAAGTTGGCAAAGCTGATGTTGGTGAGTTCGGTTTTGCACAGTTAAAATTAAATGAAAATGTAAAATCTCCTCTTTTTGAAGGTCTGGAATGTGAACAGCAGGTTTGGATGAGTCATCAGGATGGTGTTTTGAAGCCTGGTGATGGGTTTGAAGTTATTGGTTCTACGAAAGATTGTCCTTTTGCGGCAACTCAAAATCTTGAGAAAAAACGTTTCAGTCTTCAGTTTCATTGTGAAGTAAAGGATACTCCGTGTGGAAATCAGCTTTTTGAAAATTTTGCAAAATATTGTGGAATGGAAAAAAACTGGGATCAGGATACTGTTTTACAAATAATTTTGAATCAAATAAAAACTGATGCTGGTGATAAAAATGTTCTTTTGTTTTTGAGCGGTGGTGTTGATTCGACTATTACGTTTGCGTTACTAAACAAAGCTCTTGGACAGAATAGAGTTTTGGGTCTTCACATTGACAATGGTTTTATGAGGAAAAATGAATCTGCAAATGTAAAAGATGCTTACCACAAATTTGGGTTTGACAATTTTATTGTGGAAGATGCTTCTGAATCTTTTTTAAAGGCTATTTCTGGTCTTACAGATCCGCAGAAAAAACGTATGGCTGTTGGCGAAAATTTCATTACTGTCAGGAACGAAGTTGTTGCGGCTCAACATCTTGATGAAAGTAACTGGCTTTTGGCTCAGGGAACTCTTTATCCTGATATTATTGAATCAGGTGGAACTAAAAATTCTAATACAATCAAAACTCATCATAACAGAGTGCAGGGAATTCAGGATTTGATTTCGAAAGGATTGATTATTGAACCTATTCGTGATTTGTATAAGGATGAAGTTCGTTCTATTGGAAAAAAACTTGGTCTTTCTGATGAACTTGTAATGCGTCATCCTTTCCCAGGTCCTGGTCTTTCAATTAATGTTTTGTGTAATGATGGAAAATCCTGGTCACAAAAAGATCAAAAAGAATTTGATGCTGCAAAAGATGAATTGAATAATATTGAATTGAATATGTTCTGCGAAAACTGCACTTCAAATCTTGTGCGCGATGTTCTTCCTGTTCGTTCGGTTGGTGTTCAAGGTGATTTTAGAACTTACCGTTTTCCAGCTCTTTTGACTTTTAAAGATGAAGGGAATGGTTTTTATCACTTTCCAAAAAAACATGAAAAAATTGAACAGTGTTCTTCTACGATTACAAATGCTGCAAAATTTATTAACAGAACGTGTATTAAACTATACCAAAATCCAAACCTTAAGAATGAAGATTTAAAATTGCAGGAAGGTTATTGTGATAAACGTCGTCTTGACCAGCTTCGCGAAGTGGATAACATTGTTCTAACAAATCTTCACAATTCTGGCTGGTATGACAAGATTTTCCAGCATTTGACTATTGATTTGCCTTTTGCTTCATGTGCTGAACATGCAACTTTTGTTTTACGTCCTGTTTGTTCAGAAGATGTTATGACTGCTCGCTTTGCAATGCTTCCTGCTGAATTACTTTCAAAAATTGTTCACGAAATTGCTGCTTTGGACTTTGTGGATGCTCTTTATTTTGACGCAACAAATAAACCTCCAGCTACGTTTGGCTGGGAGTAGCACGTGCCGTTCGATTTAAACACCACCGTCAGCTTTGTCTGGCACGTGCTGCGAGTTTTTTGCAAAAACTCGTGAAAACTGGGGTAATAATTGGTAGCACGTGCGGTTTTATTTAAACACCACCGTCAGCTTTGTCTGGCACGTGCTGCGAGTTTTTTGCAAAAACTCGTGAAGACTGGGTTTACGGTTGGTAGCACGTGCTGTTCGATTTAAACACCACCGTCAGTTTTGCTTGGTACGTGCTGCGAGTTTTTTGCAAAAACTCGTGAAAACTGTGGGTTACAACTTATTGTATGTGCTGCTTATTTTTGATAGTTTAGCACAGCTTCTGTGATTAGTGGAATGAGCTGCTTTTTTCTTGAAACTACACCTTGCAGATAAAAAACATTTTCATCCATCTTTGGGAATGTTATGAACTGTTCAAATTTTGGATCACATACCATCAAAAGAACGCTTGAAAGTTTTGTAATGTCTGTAACAAGCAAACATGAAAAAAGTGCTTTGTGACTTCTGCGTTCAATCTCAAGTTCAGAAATAAAATCCTCTTTTCTATCAAGAATTTCTTTTGGATTTCCAACTTCAATCTGACTGGCAGTATACGAAACTTTTCCTTCAGTGTATTCTTTCATATCCTGATGGATAAGTTCACTCGAACTGCGTCCTTTTACATTACTTCCAGCGATTAGAATTTCATTTCCAAGCTGTTTTATATCCAAATCAGTAATGCTGGAAAGATATTCAGCCATTTCACGGTCAATATCTGTCGTTGTGGAAGACTGTAAAATCAAAGTGTCAGATAAAATTCCGCACAATAAAAGCGAAGCAATATCTTTTGGAATGGAAACTTTATTTTCGCGGTAAAGACCTGCAATCTGAGTAGAAGTAGAACCAACAGGTCTGTTTATGAATGTAATTGGGTTTTTTGTAGGAATTGCTCCAATTCTGTGATGATCAATCACTTCTTGAATAACATAATGCTCAACACCTTCAACAGCCTGAGAAATCTCGTTGTGATCAACTAAAATTACTTGAATGTTTGGTTCTTTTAATAAATCGTGTTCTGAAATCATTCCGATAATTTTATTATCTTCATCTACAACTGGAAGATATTTACAATGCGCATCGCGAAGAATTTCCTTGATTTTGGAAACAGTATCATTTATAGAAACAGTTGTTATTTCATTGTCACCCATCACACTTACCGGCATAGAATAAGCAATGAGCATTGAGGTTGGAGATGTTGAATATGGACTTACGATAACAGAAACACCATTTTTTTCTGCAAGTTCACGAAGTTCTTTATCAATAACACAACCGCTTGTAGTTATCAAAAGTTTAACTTTGTTTTCAATGCAAAGACGATGGATGTCTTTTCTGTCTGAGGCAATAACAATTATGTTTTCACTTTCGTGGGACTTCAACCTTTTTTCAAAACTTTCAAGTTCAGAAGAACCTACATGAATTGAAGCTTTGAAAGTCTTTTTCTCATCTTTTAAAATGATAGGCTGTGCATTAAGAGTTTTTAAAATCAAATCAATACTTGTAGTAAAAGTATGATTTTTTTCAGGATTTAGTATTGTTAATACGCCTTTAGCAAATCCAGAATAATGAAGAAGCGAAATATATTTTCCATCATTATCCACAACAGGCATAACTCGATTTTCATTTTTTTCCATGCGACCGATAGCTTCCCAAACAGAAACATCCTGATTCACAGTTTCAACATTGTCCTGCATAAAATATTTTACTTTTGGGAGTAAATCAGGAATATATTCAGGGCGTGGAACATTAAATTTTTCAAAAATATATGCAGTTTGTGGATTTAAGTGTCCTGCGCGAGCGGCCTGATATTCTTTGTGCCCCAAAAGATTTTTGAGTCTTGCATAACCTACTGCAGAAACCGTTGCATCCGTGTCAGGATTTTTATGTCCGATAATATAAACAGTCTTTTCCATATCATTAATATAATAGAAAATAATGAGAAAATCAAATAATGCTAGGGCAAACGCATTATAAAATGATTAGTTGTAATATCTGGCTCCCGGTCGTGATTCACAGGTCAAAAACGCGCAATAATGCGCTAGACGTTTTTTGGGGTATAGAAACTATTATAATGCCGCTCTCGCGGCAGCCCCAAAAAAAGTCTTTTTGTCCTGTGTCTCACTCCCTCGCGCCAACTTTTATGGAAATATTTTTTATAATGCGTTTGCCCTGCAAATAATGCTTTGATGAATGAGTTTTTTATATCTGGAAAGAATTTTTATGATTCACTGATATAAAATAATCTTCAGAAGAAACAAGTTAAAAAAAAACAAAATATAGGCCTTTTATCAATTTACTAAGTTTAGTTTTTCTATTAGTATTATAGATGTGAATAGTAGAACTCTTTTATTAATAAATGATTTTTTACATCAATATATTGAACCTTTTACAGTACAAGATTTACAGGATTATATTGTAAAAAATAACGAAAAAAAAATCTCCAAAAAAAGCGCATTGCAGGTTTTATATGAATCTCCTTTGGTTTTTTCATTGCTGGATGATGAGTTCATTACTCGAGCTGGAGTGTTTATTGGCAAATGGTTCAGTTTTAAACCATCAAGAGAGGAAATTCAAAAAGGATACTTTATGATAGGTCATAGAGCTAGTCCTTTTGCAAATCCAGAAATTCCTCCGGACTGTTATAGTCTTTTTGCAAACAAAAAAGTAATAGAACCTGAATCATGTACTTTTTCTATGAATCAAGCTCTAGACACTTATTCTCTATTTGGTGAAGGATATGTTATTCCTGTTATTTTTAATGATAAAAATAATAATACTGTTTTGAGAAAAGAGAATTCTCAAATCAATTTACCAAATGAGATTACATTAACCGCATGGTCAATTAATAAGGTCACAGGTGGTAAAAAAATGGAATATGGTGACAGGTTTCTTTGTAGGATTCTAGATTGGGATAATGGAGTAATAGAGCTCTCTTTACAAAAGAAATCTGGTGGTCTTACTCTTTCAGAAGAAGCAATACAACGTGAAGAATGGTATACTGATTTAGAAAATGCTTTCCTGAATGGTTTTGATAGATATGGCCCATGTGATTCTATTGATTCTCAGCTGGCAAATGTATTTCTTGAAAATCAAGAGACTCTTTGTATAAAAAACTGTGGTTCTATAGAAGAATGTATGATGCATACTTCAAAAATTGGTTTTCAACCTTATGGTGTTGAATCAAGAATATGGAAAAGAAATGAAGAAATTCCTTATGCTGGAAAATGGATTAAACCGGAAATGATGAAGGATGTAGTTTTGCAGGATATTACAGATTCATTTTCTGTTTCAGTACTTGACGCTTTCATTAAGGATGATATTTTTAATCAGACAAAAGGAAGCGAACCTGGTAGAATTGAAGATTTTCTTTGTAAGACTATTCCTATGTTTGATGTATCAAGTTTTCTTAAGGAGAAATCATTTCTCACACAACTGGAAAAACGAAAGCAGGCAATTGAAAAGGCTTACAATCATTTTATTGATTATCCAATAGCAGATATCAGGAAGCAGTTGATTAATATTTATTCAAATATTAGTAGTCTTTTCTTTGAAATAGGTTTTTCAGGAATAGAAGCAGATAAATTTCCTCAGCAAGAATTAATAATTCTGTCTCAGATTTATTTACATTGTACGCGAATGATAGAAGGATTTGAGAATCCAATCGATAGCACTGATTTTCCAGAGGATGAAATAAAAATTTCAATTGAGGGAATGAGAGATACATATAATGAAATAGAAGGAATATTGAAAAACTCATTAAAAGAATTGAGATATAAAAGTTTTTCAGTAGTGTAATTTACTCTTCTAAATAAATCTTATCTGAAAAGAATATTTGAAGTAGGATATAAAATATTTTTTATTCGTTTGGAGGGCTTTTTATGGAAAACGAAGTTGATATAGCAAAGCTTATACATAAAGGTGGAATTTTTAGAAATGTAGAAGGAAATACTTCTCAAGAAATTTATAAAAAAATTAGTAAAATGATAGATTTACCCGATTGTATGACTTCAGAACAAGTGTATAATGCTTTATGTGCACGTGAAGAAATTTTAAGCACTGCTGTTGGTAACGGAATTGCTTTGCCACATGCTCGTGCACCTATTATGAAAAACGAAGAGGATCAGAGAATCTGCATTGTTTATCCAAAACATCCGATTGATATGGCAGCTCCTGATGAACGTTCTGTTTATGTTATGTTTGTGTTGCTTACGTACAATCCTCAGGTTCATCTAAAAGTACTATCATCTTTGGCAAGTCTTTTTCGTGATAATAGTTTTAGAAAAGCTTTGGAAGAACAGGCTGATGAGGCTACTCTCATGGCTCTTATTAATGAAATATTATAAGCTTTCTCTAACAAACAGAAATTAGAGAAAGATTAAATTTTTTTTAGAGGTTTATTTATGGATAAAAAAGGTATTGAATCGGTTGCACTTTCAATCAGAAGTTTATCAATGGATGCAATCCAGAAAGCAAATTCTGGTCATCCTGGACTTCCTCTTGGTGCTGCAGAAGTGGCTGCTGTTTTGTATGGTGAAGTGATGAAACATAATCCTGCAAATTCTAAATGGTCAGACAGAGACCGTTTTGTTCTTTCTGCAGGTCACGGTTCTATGTTGCTTTACAGCATTCTTCATCTTGCTGGATATGATGTAACAATGGACGATATTAAAAACTTCCGTCAGGTTGGTTCACGTTGTCCAGGACATCCAGAATATGGTGATACAGATGGTGTTGAATGTACTGGTGGTCCACTTGGACAGGGCGTTTCAATGGCTGTTGGTATGGCAATTGCAGAGAGCATGCTTGCTGCAAAATTTAATACTGCAAAACATACTATTGTAGATCATTATACATATTCTTTGGTTGGTGAAGGATGTTTGCAAGAAGGTGTTGCTTCTGAAGCTAGTTCACTTGCTGGTAATCTTAAACTTGGAAAACTTATTGTTTTCTATGACGAAAATAAAATTTCTATTGATGGATGCACTGACATCACATTTACTGATGATATTGCAAAACGTTATGAAGCTTACGGCTGGCAAGTTCTTCGTGGTGATATGTATGATGTTGAAGGAATGGTAAAACTTATCAATGAAGCAAAAGCTTGTAGCGATAAACCATCTTTGATTATGCTCAAATCTATCATCGGAAAAGGTGCTCCAAAACAGAATACTGCTGATGTTCACGGTGCTCCTCTTGGTGCAGAAGGAATTATTGAAGCAAAGAAAAATCTTGGTCTCCCAACTGATAAAGATTTTTACGTTGTTCCTGAAGCTTATAAATATTTTGAAGATAAAAAAGCTTCGTTTGCAAAAGCTGAAGCTGATTGGAATGAAACATTTGCTGCTTGGGCAAAAGAAAATCCTGATTTGAAAAAACTTTGGGATGCTTATCATTCAGATGCTATTACAGATGAAACTGTAAAAGATGTTGAATATAAAGTGGGTGATGCTTGTGCAACTCGTGATGCTTCTGGAAAAGCTTTGAATGTAATTGCAGCTCGTTTTGCAAATCTTGTTGGTGGTTCTGCTGACTTGATGGGACCAAACAAAACTGCTTTCAAAGCAACTGATAATGGAACATTTAGTCCAACAAACCGTGCAGGCCGCACAATAGAATACGGTATTCGTGAATTTGCAATGTCTGCAGTTTGTGCAGGTATTTCATTGCATGGTGGTCTCCGTCCATTCTGTGCAACTTTCCTTGTATTTGCTGATTATCTTCGTCCATCACTCCGCGTAGTTTCTTTAATGAAACAACCTGTAATTTATGTATTCACACATGATTCTATTTATGTTGGTGAAGATGGCCCAACTCATCAGCCAATTGAAACTATGGCTTCTTTGCGTGCAATTCCTGGAGTTCAGGCAATTCGTCCTGGTGACCCAGAAGAATCTATGCAGGCTTGGAATATGGCTTATGCTTCAAAAGATCATCCAGTTTGTATGGCATTTACACGTCAAGCTCTTGCAGTTTATGAAAAAGCTGATAAAAATTGGAAACAGAATATGGCTGAAAAAGGAGCTTATGTTGTTCAGGAAGGAAGTGCTTCTCCTGATATTACAATTTTGGCTTCAGGTTCAGAAGTTAATATGGCACTTAAAGCAGCAAGCCTTACTTCTGGAAAAACAATTCGTGTTGTTTCAGTTCCTGATTTGAAAAAATTTGCAGGACTTTGTTCTTGTTCACAAAAAGAAATCATCGGAGATGCAAAACGCGTAGTTTGTACAGAAGCTGGCATTTCTACAGAATGGCTTCAGTTTGCAAAGAAAGAAGACTGTTTCTGTATCGACAGATTTGGTACTTCAGGTCCAGCAAACAAAGTTGCAGAATATTTAGGATTTACTGCAGAAAAACTTGCTGAACTTTTGGCAAAATAGTAAGTCTTATTGATTTGAACAAATAAAAAAAAGCAGTGGCTGTTTGGAATGCTGAACAGCTGCTGTTTTTTTTGCGAGTGATTTTTTCCTTTGTTTCTTTTGGATTGAACTTTTTTTTAAATGCCTTCTATGAAATTTCTGGAATTGTTTCTTTTGAGAACTATTAATGTGATATCATCATCTATAGTAGTTCCTTCTGTGAACGATTCAAGTTTTGCCATAATTTTTTGTCCGATTTCGCGTGAACTTAATTCTGCATTGTTTTTAACTATTTCAATTATTCTATCTTTTGTGAAATCTTCATTATTGAGATTTGTAGCTTCTGTAATTCCATCAGTAAAACAGACTATTACATCATTTATGGAAACATCAAAGTTTACGGTAGGGAAAGACACATCAAGACCTTCAATGCCGATAATACCATATTGTTCATTTTGATTTTCATACTTTTGTTCAGAAATTTTCTGATTTTTTGAATCGTATAAAATTGGGTAGGGGTGACCTGCATTAACTAACTGAACGTGACATATATCATCTGAATCAAAATCTGAAAACTTGAAAAGCAAACCTGTTATGTAGTTATCAACATTAACTTTTTCTTTTATATATGTTTCGTTGATTTCTTCCAAAACTTTTGTAAGCGAAATATTTTGTTCAAGCCCGCTTATAAAGTGTTGTGAGATAATTCCTTTTGAAAGAATAGTCATTAATCCAGCTGTAATTCCGTGTCCTGAAACATCAAAAATACCAATTCCGTCCAGTTTTTCTTCTGTATAATAAAAATCATACAAATCTCCAGAAACATTATTATCCAAAGGACGATAAAACGCAGAAAAATCCCAGCCTTTAAACATTTTTTCTTTGGGCGGAAGAACATTTTTTTGTACCTGTGCAACAGATTCAAGACCTTTTGAAAGAACGTAATTCGCTTCCGAAAGTTCTTTTGTGCGCATTGCAACTATTTCTTCAAGATTTGTGTTTAAATGTTCAACTTGTGATTTTAATTGAAGATTATGAACGAATGTTGTTCCAAATTCTTGAACCAAATAAAAAAGAAATATATAAATAGTAATCTGCCAGCCGTAAAGAGTGATGTATGGAATTGTGTCTATCTTCATACATCCGCGGATGACTATATCTCCCAAGACACAAATTAAAACAGGCATAAAACCGATTGTCAGTTTCAAAGAATCAGTTTTCTTGTTTTTATGTAGAAATGATTTAATTAATTTTGGAGTACAGATGAAAAAATCTAGCATACAGAAAAATAATTGAAAAGGAATAAAAGAAGATAGAGTTTTATAATTTGGAATGCATAAAATGACTATTGATGGAATAATAATGAATAAAACTCTCAGATAGAGTATTTTCTTTGGTATCTTAATTTTTAAATAGGAAAGCATAAAAGAATTTGCAAAAAATACTGTAACTTGAGCACTTATGTTTAAACAAATTTTAATTATCAGAAAATAAGGAATAAACGGAGGAATCGCCCATGAAATTTCAGAAATGCAGAACGGAATTAGAAAGAAAGATGTAAATAAACTTAGCAATGAATAATATAAATAAACGTGAGTATGTGTATGCTTGTGTAAAACAATATATAATAAAAGATAAAGAAAAAAAATCAGAACCATTATAGTCATAAATGCAATTGTTATCTTTGCATTAAAAAAAGTGTGACGTTCGGAAAGTGTAAAAACATCCTGCTGTTCGCCAATAAATACTGTATTCGAAATCATTCCTAATGGTCCTGGCCACACTTGAATATAAATGGTATTATTCCCTTCATAATTTATAATAGGCTTTTGGAACATAAAAAAATGAGAAACAGTTCCGCAGCTGATTTCATGGGGTGGAATGGAACCATATTTTCTAATGGAGTTTCCGTTGCACCAAAGCCATGAGGAGGACTGTAACTGCGAAATATAAAGAGCGATTGTTTTGTCTTTGAATTCAGCGTCAGGAACAAAATCAATTTTGAGCCAAAGAAGATTATATGGATTTTTTAATGCTCTGTTAAGATTTGAGCGATATTCTTTTTTTAGTTCTGTAAAATTTGCACTGTTTTGCATAACATAACCAATACTGGCATCTACTGGTGTTTCAAGAAAATAAATGTCATTTGAAACATCTTGTCTGTGAAAAACTGGTTTATGTTTATTGCATGAAAATAAAGTAAAAAAAGAGAGAAATAAAATTATTATGTTAATCTGTTTACGGCTTATTAACATATTATTCATTTTATCATGTTATTAAGAAATTGTATATTTTTTTTTAATAACAGGAGAAAATTGATAATATGTATAATAGTTGCGTAACGTGAACATTTTACAGAAAAAAATCTGTTAGAAAATAATTTATATTTTATTTTTTACGAGAATCTTTTTTGTACAAAGATGCATTTCCGCTTTTTCTGGAAGAAGAACGTTCTGTCTGATTGTGCACATTTGTCTTTCTGCCTTTGAAATTTGAACGGTCTTTTTCTGATTTTCGTGAAAAATCATCCTGCGGTGAACGTAACGAATGGCTGCGCTTTTTTGAATTAAATTTTGAATGTCTGTCAGAGTTTCTTTCAAAATCAAGAGAATCAGATTTTCGTGAACCAGATTTTCTTGAACCACGACCTTCTTCTTTGGAATCAAGATGCATGTGCGGAATTTTGTGATTTGATTTGGAAAGTTCAATAGCTTTTTTTGCGGAAGCTGAAGGAAGACTTACAAGAGAAAACTGCTGTGCCACATCAATATCGTCTACCATGCGTCCAGGAATGTGTAAAAGGTCACTGAAGAATGAAGCTATTTCTTTAGCACGATAACCGTCTTTTTTTCCAAGAGAAATGAAAATGCGAAGCTGGTCGCCTTTAGGACCATAATCTTTTGTGGAAACTTTTCCGTAATGTTTTGGACTAAGTTTTTCACCGTAAAAGATGGACAGAAGGGCAGAAACTACATCCTGAGGATTTTGATTTTGACATAAATCTTCAGCGAGTATTTTGTATTTTTCATCAAAAGGAACCAGTTTCTGTACATACTCTGTATTTTGATTTTGAAGAGACTGGTTGATTTCATCTTCAGTATGAAGGACTTCTTCATCAGTTCTAGTTTCATTTTGACAGGTTTCATTTTGAATGGAAGTGAGCTTCTCATTCTGCGAAGAAGTATCTTTTTGAACTTGTGGATTTGTAAAATCATCTTCTTCCTGCAATCTGGTTTCAAAAAGTTTTGATTTTAATTCTTCCATCAACCTTTTTTCTTTGATTTTTAAAACTTCATGAATACCTGGAATTTTTCCTTCTTTAAATTCGCTTTTTGTGGCTTTTAAGATATTTTTTGAAAGGAAACCAAGTTTTCGTCGTTCTTCCGGGCGTACAAAAGTAACGGCAATTCCAGTGGTTCCTGCTCGGCCTGTTCGTCCGATTCTATGAACGTAAGTTGCAGTATCAAATGGAAGAGAGTAGTTTACAACGTGACTTAATCCAGAAATGTCAATTCCTCGTGCAGCTACGTCAGTTGCAACAAGAATGCGTGTTTTTTTGAGGCGGAAACGTTCAAGAACTTTTTCACGTTGATTTTGCATAATGTCACCGTGCAGAGCTGCTGCTTCATATCCTTTTAAATCGAGTTCGCGTGTTACTCTGTCTGCATCAGATTTTGTCATTGTAAAAACAAGACCATAAAAATCTGGAGACATATCGATAAGGCGCACAAGAGCTTCGATTTTTTCACTTTCTTTTACCATCCAATACTGCTGGTCAATCAAAAGTGCCTGGTCAATTACTTTTTCTTCTTGAATGATATCGTATTCGCCCATAAACTCGCCGGCAATTTTTAAAATAGGCTGTGGCATTGTTGCACTGAAAAGAAGAATGCGGCAGTCAGGATTTGCATGGCGGAAAATTTCTTCAATATCATCGATAAAACCCATGTCAAGCATTTCATCGCCTTCATCAAGAATAAAATATTTGATTTTCGAAATGTCAAGTGTTCTTCTTTCAAGATGATCTTTTATGCGGCCTGGAGTTCCAACTACAATTTCCGCACCACGTTTTAACTCTTTAATTTGAGTGGCATAAGAAGCTCCACCGTAAAGGACTGTTGTACGTGGAATGTTATTGTCTGCAAATGACTGCATTTCTGTGCAAGTTTGAACGGCAAGTTCTCGTGTAGGTTCCAGAATCAGTGCCTGAACATTATCACTTTTTTCTCGGATATTCTGGATGATTGGCAGACCAAATGCGGCAGTTTTTCCTGTTCCTGTGCGTGCTTTTGCAATAAGATTTGTGTCGCCGGTAAGTAAACGTGGAATGGCAAGGACTTGAATTGGAGAAGGAGTTACAAATCCTTTTTTTGCTACAGCTTTTAATGTATATTCGTCTAATCCTAAATCTTCAAAAGTAAAAGTTTCAGAGCTACTCTCTTCTGTTGTGGATTCAATTGTCTTTTCGATTTCTACATTTTTTTTTGATTGTTCTTCAATTTGTTCTAAAATTTCTTCATTTTTTTCGTCAATATTCATAACTGATAACTATAAACGAAAATCAATATAATTGCAATTATGTAAAAAAATGGTAATATTTGGTAACAAATAGTGTTATATGCAAAAAAAACGGTGACAGTTTTATTAAAAAAACAGTCACCGTTTAATCTTATTTATTGAAACAGAAGATTATTAAAGTTTTGGATATTTGTTGAAATAATCTCTTGTTTCTTTTGCTGCAACACCACTAAGAACAATTAAAGAAACGCAGTTAGGAATTGCCATAAGTCCATTTGTAATGTCGGCAATTGTCCACACCTGACTGATTGTAAAGTATGGTCCAATGAAAACTGCAAGGATGTAAACCCAGCGGAAAACTTTTACAACTTTCATGTTTCCTTTTGTCAAATATTCAAGACATTTTTCTGAGTAGTAATCCCAACCCAAAATTGTTGTAAATGCAAAAAATACAAGACAAAGCATCAAAAGGAACTGAACTGAACGTCCGTCGCCCCCCAAAACTTTGCTGAATGAAGCGGAAGTAAGTGCAATTCCTCTTAACTCACCGATTTCTCCGTAAGAGTCACCGCAATAAAAAGCAATTACAATAGCAAGACCTGTCATAGAACAGATGATAATTGTATCGATGAATGTTCCAAGCATTGAAACAATTCCCTGTTGAACTGGCTCATCAACTTGGGCAGCTGCAGCAGCGATTGGAGCAGAACCAAGACCTGCTTCATTTGAGAAAATACCACGTGCAACACCTTTTTGCATTGAATCTGTAACTTGTTTGAATACAAATCCCATTGCACCACCAGCAGCAGCTTTCCATCCGAATGCACTTTTGAAAATAACAGTGAAAGCTAAAGGAATTTTTGTTGCATTCATGATCAAAATTGAAAGTCCAAGGAAAACGTAAATCACAGCCATTGCAGGAACAACTTTTTCTGCAACTTTTGAAATTCGTTTAAGTCCACCGATGATTACAAGTGCTACTGCAAAAGTTACCAGAAGTCCAGCAATTACAACTGACCATGTATATTCATTATTAAAAAGTGTAAAAGCAATGTTTTTGCTTTCAGGGTCGAAGGCATTGCTTACTGCTGTTGTAATCCCTGAAATCTGAGTAAATGTTCCAATACCAAAAAGACCTACACAAACTCCGAAAATTGCAAAAATCACTGCGAGCCATTTGAAATTTTTGCCAGTTTTTTCTTTCATTCCTTTTTCGATTGTGTAGAAAGGTCCTCCTAAAACGTGTCCGTCTGAAGCATGTTCACGATATTTCACAGCAAGCATACATTCTGTGTATTTAGTTGCTGTTCCTAAAAGTGCCGCAAGCCACATCCAGAACAAAGCTCCAGGTCCTCCAGCTGCAATAGCTGTTGCAACACCGACAATATTTCCAGTTCCGATTGTAGCTGACAAGGCTGTACACAAGGCAGCAAATGGAGAAACTTCTCCTTTTCCACCTTCTGGTTTTGAAAAAAGAGTTTTGAAACCTCTTCCAAGTTTTGTAAACTGGACACCGCGTAAACGAATTGTCAAAACGATTCCAGTTATCAAGATTAATGCAATTGTTGGAATTCCCCAAACAATGTCATCAATTTTTGTAAGGATTTGATCAAACATTTTATTATCCTTAAAAGTTAAAAAAATAAGAGCCAGACAAAAATCCGGCTCTCCAAAGAGTTTAACAGACACACATCTACTCTGTCCGCTTTGCCTGAGATATCGACTTGAATAGTCTTAACCCTTCGGCGCTCCAAAAAATTAGGAGACTCTCCAGAGAATTATTT
>CAMBMW010000038.1 GCA_945868875.1 uncultured Treponema sp. | reverse complement strand
TTTTTTTATTAAATACCTGAATGTTATTGAAAAACAATCTTTTTTTACATATTATAAAAAACATATTCAGACTATCAGGGAATAGAAAATGCAGCAAAAAATCACTTCAAAAAATGCTTCACACAATTCAACTGATTTTCAAAATTCACAAAATTCTGACGGAATTGTTCTTTTGGCAAAACAGCCAGGATTAACATCATTTTCATCTTTGAATAGTGTAAAAAAAGCTTTAAATACAAAAAAAGTTGGACATACAGGAACACTTGACTGTTTTGCGCAAGGTCTGCTTATAGTCTGTACTGGAAGACTTACACGTTTGACTGGCAGAATCACAGAATTTAATAAAACTTACCAAGCTGTAATAAAATTTGGAGAAGAAACGGACACTTACGAATACACTGGAAAAATCACAAAAAAAACTGCACTTCCTGAAAAATCAGATTTTGAAAAAGCCGTTAACAAATTCACAGGTGAAATAATGCAGAATCCACCTTTTTTCAGTGCAATTCACATAAATGGAGAAAGAGCAAGCAGCCTTGCACGAAACGGACAAAAAGTGGAAATTCCAGCAAGAAAAGTTACTGTTTTCAATTCTAAAATTCTAGACACTGTCTGCAACAATAAAAATCAAGTTGAATATGCTCTTGTTGAATTTACAGTTTCCAAAGGAACATACATAAGAAGTCTTGCATTTGATATAGGACGTGAATGCAAATCCAGCGCACACCTTGCAGGGTTATATCGTACAAAAGTCGGAAATTTTTTTGTAGAAGATGCTGCAGGTTTTGAAAATATCGAAAAATTTTGTATTCAAACTGCAATAAAAACTATGAATGAACAAAAAGATATCATAAAAAAACAGGAAGAACAAAAACTTCTTAAAGAAAAACAAACAGAAAATCAAAAGTCGGGAAAAAAACAAAAACAAAGTTTTATACTTACGCCACAAGAAATCCAGTTGCAAAAAGAAATTTTACAAAAAAAAATACAATTCACTCCAGAAATTGCAAAACTATGCGGTCTAATTCCAATATATCTTGTAAATGAAGATGCAGAAAATGCTTTTTTCAATGGAAAACCATTACAAAAAAGTTATTTTAGTTTATCTTTGAACACTCATCAATCAATTGAAAAAAAATTGCCAGAAAACTGTGAAATCTCAGTTTTTTCAACCAAAAATCAGTTCTCCGGCATAATCAGTAAAACATACAGCAAATTTAAATACTGTTTCGTGATTAATACTCCATAAATCAGTTACTTATAACAGTTACCAAAATTGTTTTTGTATTAATCATCAAAAAAAGTATCAGGAATCTTCTGAATTGATTTTATTCTCTTGTTTTTCAAGTTCATTGAGTTTTTGAACCATTGCAAAACCTTCTTTCATTCCCTTATCAACAAGAAACTGCAATTTTGGAAATTGTCTTATTCTGAGTTTTTTTGCAATTTCACGTTGAATAAAACCAGCCGCAGCATTTAATCCATCAACTCCAGTTTTCAACTGATTATCAGGCAAAAATGATGAAACATAAACTTTAGCGTAACACAAATCAGAAGTCACTTCCACCCTGTTTACGCTAAGGAAAGTTGAAACACGAGGATCTTTTACTTCAGCCCGCAGAATCAACTTTGATATTTCATCTCTGAGCTGATCGTTCAATCTTTGAATACGATACTGACCCATTAATCTGCTCCTTGAGAACCAGCAGCAGTTACGTTACGTTTTGCAGCTTCAGCTTCTTCTTCAGCAATTGTTTTTCCCAATTTCTTTGCAATCTCTATAACTTCGAAAACTTCAAGTTTATCACCCACTTGAATATCCTGCCAGTTTTCAAGTCCAATACCACATTCATAACCTACACTGACTTCTTTTGCATCATCTTTGAAACGTTTAAGCGAAGCAATTTTACCAGTGAAGATTACGATACCTTCGCGCACGAGATTGACACTGGAATTTCTGCGAACAATACCTTCGGAAACAGAACATCCTGCAATAACACCAACTTTTGGTACTTTAAATGTATTTCGAACTTCAACCTGACCGATAACTTCTTCTTTTGTATCAGGAGAAAGCATACCTTCCATAGCCTGCTGGATTTCTTCAACACACTTATAGATAATATTATACTTTCTGATTTCAACCTGTTCCTGTTCTGCCAAAGTTTTTGCCTTTGGAGTTGGGCGAACATTAAATCCAATGATAATTGCATTCGAATCGGCAGCCGCCAAAGTAACATCAGATTCATTGATAGCACCAGCGCTTGAATGAATTACAGAAAGTCTGATTTCTCTTGTTGATAATTTCTCCAAAGATGATTTTAACGCTTCTGCAGAACCTTGCAAATCAGCTTTGATGATAACTTTAAGTTCACGAACTTCACTATCAGCAATATCACTATAAAGAGATTCCAAAGTTGTCTTTTTAACCGCTTTGGCAGCTTCAAAACGTTTCAATTCCTGACGTTTAGCAGAAATTGCACGTGCATCTTTTTCACTTTCTGTCACCTGGAAAGGATCGCCGGCATTTGGCATTTCTTCCATACCAAGAACTTCAACAGGAGTAGAAGGACCTGCTTCTTGAATTCTGTTTCCCCTGTCATCAAACATAGCACGAACACGTCCAGAATAAATTCCGGCAACATAAGGATCTCCCTGATGCAAAGTACCACGTTCAATCACTACAGAAGCAACAACACCACGTCCCTGATCAACACGGCTTTCAAGAATCTTTCCTTCTGCACGACAGTTATAATTTGCCTTTAATTCAAGCATTTCTGCTTGTAACAAAATAGCATCAAGCAAATCATCAATACCTTCTTTTTTCAAAGCTGAAATATGAACATACTGAGTATCTCCACCCCATTCTTCAGGTGTAAGACCATGTTCAGAAAGTTGTGTTTTTACTCTATCTGGATTTGCTTCAGGTTTATCAACTTTATTTACTGCAACAATGATAGGAACTTTAGCATCTTTTGCATGTGCAATAGCTTCCAAGGTCTGAGGCATAACACCATCATCAGCAGCAACAACAAGAACAACAATATCTGTTACCTGAGCACCACGAGCACGCATCATAGTAAAGGCTTCGTGACCTGGTGTATCAAGGAAAGTGATTTTTCCTTTTGGTGTAGTTACAGAATATGCACCAATTGACTGTGTAATTCCACCAGCTTCACCAGCAGCAACATTTGCATGACGAATAGCATCCAAAGTTTTTGTCTTACCATGATCAACGTGTCCCATTACAGTTACAACAGGTGGACGAGGCTGCATATCAGAATCAGCATCTGCTTCACGTTCAATAACAGTTTCATCATAAAGGCTTACAAGGTGAACTTCACATCCATATTCAGCAGCCAGAAGTGTTGCAGTATCAGAATCTATTGACTGAGTGATTGTAACCATCATACCCATGCCCATAAGTTTTCCAATAACTTCACTAGCCTTCAAATTCATTTTTCTAGCCAAATCAGAAACTGAAATAGATTCCATTATATCAATAGATTTTGGAACAACAGTTGCTGGAGTTTCAGCCTTCTTTTTCTGACCAAAAAGATTATCATCGTACTGTTCTTCATCCTTACGATTATAAACTTGTTTTTTGCCTTTAAATGCAGCTTTTTTGCCAGGTGTTCTGCTAGTATCAACTGGAAGCGGTGCAGGTGCTGCACTCATTGGACGAGGTCTGTTAAATCCCCCCTGACCATTTTGACCACCACGATTAAAACCGCCTTGTCCACCTTGAGCATTACGGTTAAAACCGCCTTGACCGTTTCTATTAAAACTGTTCTGACCATTCTGACCGTTCCGATTGAATCCGCCCTGTCCATTGCGGTTATAACCACCTTGACCATTATTATCGCGTTCACGGTTCTGGAAACTCTGGCGTGCCTGCACACCATTAAAACCACCGCCATCTTTATTAAATGAACGTCCATTATTTTGACCATTACGGTTATAATTTCCATTTTGATTACGGAAATTATTCTGGCGAGGTTTATCAGAAAGATTACCAGCCTTTACATTAGGTCTTGCCGAATTCAATTCAAAAGTAGTACGAGGTCTATTGTCAGTCTTTCCATCATTTTTTACAAAACTTCGATTTGTATTTGAGACAGAACCAGCTGCAGAATTTTTTTCAGAATTACTTGCATTTGAAGGTGTTTTTGCAACATTCTGATTTTCAATTCCATCTTTTTTTTCATTCTGATTAGAATCAGATGAAAGATTAATATCAGTTTTAACATTTTTCTGCAAAGAAAGTTGGTCTGCAGGTTGAGTAGAATTATTTCGTTCCTCATTTTGAGCAGAATTTCCAGAGACAGTTTTATCCGTCTTCTTTACACCAATATGAACCTTCTGTGCATTTGCCTGATTTTGAGCAGGATTCTTCTTTTTTACAACGACTACCTTCTTTTTTTCAGGAGAATTTCCGCTTGCAGCTACATTTGCACTTTCAGGTTGTTTTTTATGAACAACAAACTCGGGCTTTTTTTCGTTTTCTTCAGCCATAAATTATCAATTCCTTTTATGTAAAATACTACTCTTCATCCTCAGTAAACTCAAACTCAACGCCACAATTAGGACAATGAGTCATTTCCAGGGTGATTTTCGCTCCACATTCAGGACAGAAATATTCTTCTTCATCCTGAGTATCATCTTCATTTGTAGATGTAGAATCTTCATCAGCACTACTTTTAGTTTCGTCCTCTACAAACTCAACGTTTTCATTGATAAGTTCGTTAATCTTATCAAGTTCCTCTTCGCTAACACCATCAATCTTGATTGAACCGTTATCGTATACTTCTATAAAATCTTGAATTTCTTCAATTCCATTTTCCTTAAGTAATTCAGCAACTTCAGAATTAACTCCAGGAAGTTCGGCAACAGTTGTAATCTCATCAACCTGTTCATCATTGAATAGATTTCTTGCAGTTTGAACAGTATTAACATTCGAAAAGTCAATATCTTCAGCCTGTTCAACAGTTTTTACATCAATATTCCAGTCGCAAAGTCTGTTAGCAAGTCTTACATTTTGTCCCTGTTTACCGATTGCCAAAGAGAATTGTGAATCTTCAACAATAGCCAAAGCCTGACGCTTTTCAGCATCCATAATTACAACACGTTCAACCTGAGCAGGAGATAACGCATTTTTAATAAATTCTGCTGGATTTGAATCCCAACGCAAAACATCAATTTTTTCATTTAAAAGTTCACGAATAACATTCTGAATACGTACTCCTTTCAAACCAACACAAGCGCCAACAGGGTCCACTTCTTCGCGTTTAGAATAAACAGCAATTTTTGTACGATAACCAGCGTCGCGGACAATCTTTTGAATCTCAACAGTACCGTCAGCAATTTCAGGAACTTCTTTTTCTAAAATAGAACTTACAAGTTTAGGGTCACTTCTAGAAAGAACAAGCTGAATACCAGAATTTGTAGGTTTAACATCAACAATCAAAGCTTTAATTCTATCATTCTTTTCATAAACTTCAAGTTTAGACTGATATTTTACAGGAAGAACACCTTCCACTTTTCCAGCATTACCCAAATCAAGATAAATATTGCCGTTCTTTTCACGCTGATAATAACCGATAATTATTTCACCAATTTTATCACGATAATCGTTCATCAACGAATTCTTATAAGTTTCATTCAACCCCTGATGAGCAGTTTGCTTTCCAGTAGCAACAGCAGAACGGTCAAAAGATTTTGGATCTTCAAGAATATCAATCTCGTCCCCTTCTTCAACACTATCACCAGCAAGTTTACGAGCTTCTTCCAGTTCAATTTCTTTAACAGGATCATAAACGCCATCAATGATAACTTTTCTTGAATAAATAGAAACATCTGACATATCATCATTAAATTTAACGATTGCGTTTTCGTCAGTTCCATAAGTTCTTTTGTATGCAGCCTTCAATGCTCTTTCAATTGTCTGTCTAACCGAATCTTCAGAATAACCTTTTTCTGAAATCAGCTGACGGATAGCTTCTGCCATTTCTGACATTTTAAGCCTCCCTTATAATAAAAATTTTGCTTTTGCTATATTTTCATAAAGAACAGTGATTATTTCACCATCTTCTTTTTCCAAAGTAACAGAATTCTGATCTGCACATTTAATTACACCACTCACCCAATCAGAAACAGTTTTATCCCAAACACGAACAGCACGACCAGAAAAAATCTCAAACTCAGCCGCATTTTTGATATTGTGTTCGATACCAGGAGAAGTGAGTTCCATAGATGTCTCTTCAGTTCCAAGCAATGCTTCAAGACGCGGAAGAAGAACCCGATGAACCTTAGCACAATCATTTACGCCAATATTCACAGCTGGATCACAAGAACAAATAATTGCAGAAATTTTAGTAATGGATTTAGCAGGAACAATTTTCAAATCAACAAGTTTGAACCCCATTCCTTCTACCAAAGCAGCACATTCTTTATAATATTTAATGTTTTTATATGAATTATATTCCATAGCAATTTTAAAGTTTAATATAGTTCGCAAACAATAAAAAAGACCCGTGCCACCACGAGTCTTTTAATAAAAATATTAAACTGACATAAATAACTTAACATTTTTCTTCAAATCTGTCAACAGTCTAGGGCAAACGCATTATAAAAAATATTTTCATAAAAGTTGGCGCGAGGGAGTGAGACACAGGGCAAAAAGACTTTTTTTGGGGCTGCCGCGAGAGCGGCATTATAATAGTTTCTATACCCCAAAAAACGTCTAGCGCATTATTGCGCGTTTTTGACCTGTGAATCACGACCGGGAGCCAGATATTACAACTAATCATTTTATAATGAGTTTGCCCTAGTCAACAGTCTGATTTGAATTGTTTTTATTTTAAAATAATAAATGGTGTTTTTTTAATTAACCCCAGATTATTTTAAAACAATCTGACCGTCTTTTAATACTGCAAACTTTGAAAATCCTTGTTTTTCAAGCATATCAAATTGAGGTCCCATTTTTTTTGCCTTTTTAAACACTGCAACATTATAATCTTTTCGTAAAGACTGCGCCATATTCATTATTTTTGCAAAGTCAGCAGAATCATCATATAGAAGGGCACAACGTTCTTTTGCTCCTGGAATCTGATAGTTCTGTTCCAAAAGAATGCTGCAGATTCGTTCAAAACCAATACTAAAACCAACAGCAGGAATACTCTGCCCTGTAAATTTTCCAATCAAATTATCATAGCGGCCACCGCCACCAATTGCTCCTGTGAACAAAGGACTTGCAATTTCAAAAACAGCACCTGTATAATATCCTTGACCGCGCACAAGATTTGGACAGTATTTTACATCATATTTTCCGCCTGAAACCTTTTTAGCAGTCTGAATTATGTATTTTAAATCATCACCAATACTTACATCTGAACATCTTGAAATCACACTATCAAGAGTGATTTCCCCCTGTTGAATGAAATCCACAAGCGCATCAATTGCTTTTTTGTCAAACTGTTTTTCCTGTAACTCTGATTTTACACCGTCAGCACCAATTTTATCAAGTTTATCAAAAGTGATACAAACAGAATCAATTGACTCTGGTAAAAATCCCATTGTCTCAAGCATGTTTCTAAGGATTCGCCTGTCATTGATATTTATATAAAAATCTTTAAAACCAATTGAAAGCATGGCATTTGCTGTCACATCAATTAATTCTACTTCAGCATTTACGCTTGAATCCCCAAGAATATCAATATCGCACTGAACAAACTCACGTAATCTTCCTTTTTGAGGACGTTCAGCACGATATACTCTGTCAGTTTGAATAACTTTAAATGGAAAACAAAGTTCATTTCTGTTTGCTGAGAAAAATCTTGTGAGTGGCAAGGTTAAATCGTATCGTAATCCCATATCTGATAAATCTTTGTCTGTAGGATTCTGTTTTGCAAGGGCTGCTTCTAGTTTTTCACCACGTTTAAGAACTTTAAAAATCAAATTGAGATTATCACCACCATCTGATTTATCAAGATTTTCTGAATCTTCTAGAATTGGAGTGGAAATGCGTTCAAATCCACTTGCTTTATAAGTTTCTAGTATTTTTGATTGCACAAAATCGCGCATTCTTTGTTCTTGTGGTAAAATATCTTTCATTCCTTTTAATGCATTTGTTTTCATAATCGCTCCATCTAAAATAAAAAAAAGATTTATTGCGTCTATTCAGACAAAAAATGTTCTATTTGAACACCTTCGCCATTTTTTACAGATTTTGTAAGTTTTTTTCCAATCAATAAATCAAAAAATTTTGGACTTGCACCAACTGAAAGAACTTTTTCCGTTCTTAAAATAGCAATATCCGAATCTCTAACAGTATCGCCGCATTCCATATCCCGCATATAATGCAGACTTCTGTTCGTTCGATTATAGTTTTTTATTTCTGATCTGGCAAGACGTTTTATTCCATCTCCAAGACATTCAAGCACCTTTTTTGTTCCAAATTGTTCCGAAAGCTGTTCAAATGCACGTTTAAAACCAAGTTCTTTTCCATAATGATTAAGACTTACTTCAGTTTGATGAACAACGTGAACCATAAGAGCAAATTGTTCAGGTTCAAGTGCCACCGGGTCATCTAATCCATCTGTTTTTTTACTCAAAGTAATGTGTTTTTCAATAATAGTTCCACCACATAAAACACTCAAAACAGGAACAAGAACTGGATCTAAACTATGGTCACTGACACCACATTCAATTCCAAAAATATTTTTCAGGTTCTCTATGACTTTCAGATTATATTCACATTCGGGAGCAGGATAACTTGTAATGCAATGCAGAAGCTGAACTTTTTCAGTACCAAGGATTTCAACAGCATCCTGAATATCAGAAAGTTTCGAAACTCCACTTGAAAGAATGACTGGAACAACAGGTTGTGATTGTTTTTTTTGATTTTCACGATAATCTGCAAGTTTTTCAAGCATCTTAAAATGATTCAACTCAGGACTTGCAATCTTCACAAAATCAGGATTAATCGAAAGCAACTGCTCAAGACTTTTTAATCCAAATGGGGAACAACAAAATTTTGCTCCTTTTTTATGAACATAATCTTGCAATTCATAGTAAAAATCAGGATTACATTCAAGTTCACGAAATCTTTGATAAAGCGGGATTTTTCCAGTCGGAAGCTGCACAAATCCAGTATCAGGATGAAGAATTTCATCAGCATAAACCCACTGAAATTTAACGGTATTTGCACCACTTTCCACAGCCGCATCTACAAGCTGCTTTGCTTTTTGAATTGAACCTTCATGAGAAGTTCCAATCTCTGCAATTATATTAATTTTTGACATTACCTGCCCTTTTATAAAAAAAATTGTATTTTGAATTTAGTTATTTTTCTGCCTGACTTGCATATTTCTGTGCTCTCAATCGATTACTATAAACTAAAACAGAACTGGAATGAAGCCAACCTTGCTCAAAATAATACCATATTTCATTTTTTGAATCAAAAGATTTTCCTTTTATTTGTAACACATCTCCTTTCCTGCAATGACCTATTACAGATGCACTCCAATCTTTTGATTCTTTAAATGCCGCATAAGGTTCACTTACAACTGCCCACTGAACATCAGGAGCCAAAGCTAAAGGTTCACTGTTATCCAAAATTATTTCCGTTTCATTTTTTTTTGTACAGCCTATTATCAAAAATGAGAAAAAAATAAACATAAAACTGAAAATCCACCTGCCACGAACCGATATAACACTTTTGAAAGGACATACTTTTTGCAGGTTTTTGTTTTCATTAAAGTTTCTTTTCATT
Source organism: uncultured Treponema sp. (assembly GCA_945868875.1). Taxonomy (GTDB): domain Bacteria; phylum Spirochaetota; class Spirochaetia; order Treponematales; family Treponemataceae; genus Treponema_D. Next base: position 6,230 of record CAMBMW010000038.1, on the reverse strand, counting down.
TTGTACACCATTTTTTTACGTCATCATAGATAGCAAGATCAGAATCAACAAAAAAAAGATTTGGGATATTTTCAATATTTTCCCATCTATATTCAGTATGTTCAGTAAGCACAAAAGGATTTTGGATTCCATCGTGAGCAAAATGAACTTCAAATGCATCCAAAAAACATTCTTTTTCTTTATGATAAAAAGTAGTACTTGTTATATGCTGTCCGACAGTCACTTCCACACCAAATTCTTCCATCATTTCACGCTTTATTGCAGTTTCAAAATCTTCATTTCCGTCAATTTTTCCGCCAGGAAATTCCCATCTTCCACCCATATCGCCTTTCATCTGGCGTTTAGCAATAAACACTTTTCCATTTCTATAATCTATACACGCTATCGATCTGCTCATAACTTATTTTTTTACAACTCCCGAAAGTTCAATGTGTTTATCATTTAATCTCACAATTGCATCAACCCTTATTATATCAAAATCCGTAAATTTTGCACGCAGATATTCATCATTATTTTCAAATATTATAGAAGAAAAGCTTTTATCACTCACCTGATTATTCTGTTCAATTGCAAAAAACTCTACTTCCACTTTAGAAGGCTTATATTCTTCTTCATTTTTTTTATATTTTTCCTGATTTTTTTTAGTCCTGAAAGTTTTGACTGTAGCATAAATCTGTTGTTCAAAAGAAAATGCCTGCAGTTCAAAATTTACATCATCAATTTTTCCGTAAGCATGTGTAGAATTAAGACCTGAATAGAACCATGCAGCTCCTACAAAAAGAATTAAGGCAAAAAGAATCCAGATATTCTGTTTCTGAAAAAAAATTTTAATTCCACGCACAGGTTTCATTTTGCCATTATAATAATCCTGCACAATTTGAGGAGCATTTGCAATTCTTTTTTCACGATTATAATAAAACTTGAGTTGTTTTTCAGATTCATCATCTGGATATGACTCTTGTGTATCTTCAAACATTAAACTGTCCTAAATTTAATTTTTCACGATTGCATCAATAAGACTGTCAGTTCTATACCAGACAACTCTAGCAGATTCATTTTCAAGATACAAAGCTGTAATTATTCCATCAAGAGACAAAGACATAGAATCAAAAATTATTTTATTATGGTCAACTTTGAACTGACGGCGCAAAATTCTCTGATTTTCACTTTGCAGCATTTCGATATTAAATCCAGATTCTGTTTTTACAATAAAAAACTTCCATCCGCTTTTTGAAACTCCCAAAAAATCATAAGGAATGCGATAAGTGAGTTTACTATAATCAGAAACAACCGATTCTTCATACGCCGGGATTGTAAGAGGATTCTCATAAACTCCAGATTCTATATCAAAAGGATACAAAAGCGTCTGAATATAATTAATTCCTGACTGAACCTTAGAATCTTCATCAAAATATGTGGAATAGTAGTCAACCTGAACATAAAGTTTATAATTTACCGGATCAGGCACGACATTTTCTATTGAAAGAAAAATCTCAGACTGTTCATTCTGTTTTTTTATCAAAGGAATTGTATTTTTTGAAATAGGAATCATGAACTTCAAAAATCCTTCATTATTAAACCAATAAGCAATTTTTCCTTCTGTAGAAATACTAATAACAACAAGTTCATCTTTAGTAGTTGTAAAAACTTGCTTAATATATGGAAATGGAGTTCCGCCAGGTCCCTGCTGCCCAATATATTCAATATTTGTCCCATCACGTGACATTCGCAAAACTGTCTGACAAAAAAGCTTGGAACCGTCTTCACTTTGTTCCTGTCTGTCTTTTGGAATGGAACTTACAGCATAAATATTTTTATTCGAATCTATAGCAATACTTCCAGGATATTCAAAAGGATAAGAAATTTCGTGAAGAACACATTCTTCCGGACGTTTAGAATTTTCTATAAATTTTGCAGTTTTGGAATCTTCATTATAAAATAAAGTCAGTAAATCACCATATGAATTTAATTCCATAATTTTTTGAGCTTCACCATTCACTATATAAAAAAAACCGTCTTGCATAGCAATTCCATAACGCACTTCTCCGCTGTTATTTAAATCAGTAACCCCAAGCTGCTGAAAAAAATTGCCATAAGAAAGCTGAAAAAGTTCATTTTCACTAATTGACTGAATTGTTTCGTTTTTGGAACAAGAAATAAAAATACTAAACAAAATTAACAGAATCGCTACTGCAAAACATTTCTTCATCATATTTCTTCAATTATATAAACTACTTTTATAAAATTCAAGAATTAAAAAAAAATGAAAAATTCAGTTTGGTCTGCACAACCAACTGTTCCTAAGAAAAATCTTTTATCTTTTTATGATATGGGTGGCATTTGCTTCGCAAATACGTGCTTTGCGCACTTCGCCGACTAACCGCGGCTCATCCCTACGCTTCGCTTCGGGACTGCCACAGGCAGGTGCTCCAATCACTGCCACAAGTTTAAACTAAAAAGCGAATCATAAAAATAGTAAAATTTTACTCACAGTCCTGATTCACAGATTATAACCGGGCAGTAATGCGCAAGATTTTTTTCTTGCCAAACAAATCTTTCTATAGTAAATTTTTTAAAAATGCTTTATAATGTATTATTATTTTAAAAAAAGGAAAATTACATGTTACTTGATAAAATTCTTACTGCTATATTTGGCTCACAAAATGACCGAGATGTCAAAGCATTAAAACCAATTCTTGAAGCTGTAAATGCACAGGAAGAATGGGCAAAATCTTTACCACCGGAATCATTTCCAGAACAGACAAAAAGATTCAAACAAGAACTGGCTGCAGGCAAAACTCTTGATGATATTTTGCCACAGGCGTTTGCATTAGCAAGAGAAGCAGCCAGCCGTGTCCGAAATGAACGTGCTTTCGATGTGCAAATTATGGGTGCTATAAACCTTCACAAAGGCCGCATCACAGAAATGAAAACTGGTGAAGGAAAAACCCTTGTTGCTGTAATAGCTGCTTATTTAAACTCTTTAACAGGAAAAGGTGTTCACATAGTTACTGTAAACGATTACCTTGCAGAACGAGATGCTGACACAATGCGACCAGTTTTTGAATATCTTGGCTGTACAGTCGGTTCAATTCTTTCAAATATGGATAATGAAACTAGAAAGGTTTCTTACAATTGCGACATTACTTACGGAACAAACAACGAATTTGGTTTTGACTATCTTCGTGACAATATGAAGATAGATTTAAAAGATAAAGTTCAGCGTGGTTTTTCGTATTGTATTGTAGACGAAATAGACTCCATTTTAATTGATGAAGCGAGAACTCCGCTTATCATTTCTGGTGCGGGTGAAGATGACACTTACAAATATCATGAAGTTGATAAATATGTGGGAGAACTCAAAGAAGTTCAAAAAGATCCAAAAACTGGAGAATATCCTGATGAAACAATGATGACACCAGAAGAACGTGCCAAAATTGAAGGTGATTACACAATCGATGAAAAATCAAAACGTGTATCATTTACCGATAAGGGTATGCTTCACATCAACGACATTCTTCACAAACATAATCTGATTACAGGTTCTTTGGAAGATGAAGAGAACTTTGAATACACACATTATTTTACGCAAGCTTTGCGCGCTCACCTTCTTTTCCATAATGATGTTGATTATCTTGTCCGAGACGGAAAAGTTGAAATTATCGATGAGTTTACAGGACGTGTTCTGGAAGGAAGACGATATTCTGACGGTTTACACCAGGCAATCGAAGCAAAAGAACATATTAGAATTGCCCAGCGAAACAGAACAATGGCAACAATTACTTTCCAGAACTTTTTCCGCATGTATGATAAACTTTCTGGTATGACTGGTACAGCAGCAACAGAAGCTGTCGAATTCAATAAAATCTATAATCTTGATGTAGTTGCAATTCCTACAAATCTGCCTGTAGCCCGCATTGACGAAAATGACGTTGTTTATTTGAATGAAAAAGAAAAGTGGGAAGCAATTGCAGATGAAATAAAAACTGCACATGAAAAAGGTCAACCTGTTCTTGTAGGTACAGTTTCAGTAGAAAAATCTGAACATCTTTCAGCAATTTTAACTAGAAAAGGAATTCGTCATGAAGTTTTGAATGCAAAAAACCATGCAAGAGAAGCGCTTATCATTGCAGAAGCTGGAGCAAAAGGCTCTGTAACGATTGCAACAAACATGGCTGGTCGTGGTACTGATATTAAACTTGGCGGTTCACCTGAATTCCGTGCAAGAAAAAAGGCTGGTACAAATGCCACAGAAGAGCAATACAAAGCAGCACTTGAAATTGAAAAAGAAAACTGGAAAAAAGATTATGAAGAAGTTCGTTCTCTAGGTGGTCTTTATGTAATTGGTACAGAACGACATGAATCACGACGAATCGACAATCAGCTTCGTGGTCGTTCAGGTCGTCAAGGAGATCCTGGACGTTCAAAATTCTTCATTTCAATGGATGATGATTTGATGCGTCTTTTCGGCGGAGAACGCATGAAAGTTATGATGCAGAGAATTGGTATGCAGCCTGGCGAACCAATTGACCATCCATGGCTCAACAAAGGAATTGAAAAAGCTCAACAGAAAGTCGAAGACAGAAACTTTGAAATACGTAAGCATCTTCTTGATTATGATGATGTTTTGAATGAACAGAGAACTGTAATCTACAATCAGAGAGACCAGATTCTTGCAGACAATGATTTATCTGTTCGGGTAATGAACAATGCAAAAGAAGAAGTTGAAAGCCTTTTTGACAACTATGAATATGAAGCAAAACATAACAAAAACTCAAATGTTCCTTTCTCAGAATTAAATGAGAACATAAAAAACACATTTGGTCTTCAGCTTCCGGCAGAAAATATGACTCGAGAAGGTGTTATTGCAGCTTTGCAAAATGATATTACTGAAAAAGAAACTCTTGCAGGCAAAGAAAACCTGAATATGTTCATTCGATATCAGTATGTTCAGATTATCGATAAAAAATGGCTCGATCAGCTGGAAACTCTGGAAGGTTTAAGAGAAGCAGTTGCACTTCGTTCTTATGGTTCTAAAAATCCATTAACAGAATACAAAATCGATGGATTTAATATTTTTGATGAAATGCTTTCAACAATAAGACACACTGTTATGTCAAGAGTATTTAAAGTGCGCATTCAGCTTTCTCCTGAAGCAGCAGAACAGCGAAAACGCATGATTGAAGCTCAAAAACAGCAGATGAACAATGTAAATGCTCAGCATAACGAAAGCAGTTCCAGTTTTGCACAACAATCAGCTGCCGTAAACTCCCAGAATTCAGCACGCTCAAGTTTTAATGGAGATATGGCAAGAAGACAGGCTGTAAACAGTGCTACAAACCAAAGATCACAAGGAGATAACATAACAGTTCGCAGAACAATGCCAAAAGTTGGCAGAAATGACCCGTGTCCTTGTGGAAGTGGCAAAAAATACAAACAGTGTTGCGGACGATAATCAAAGAAATCAGAAACAAATAAAATCACAGACAATTAAATTAAAAAAAAACTCAAACTACAATTCTAAGCTGTTTGAGTTTTTTTTTATTTACAAATTAGTGTGAACTTTTCACTTTATGATTTTTTTTTCAATAATTTTTACACTTTTCCAAGTCTATCAAGTGGCCAGAATCTGAAAACTGGTTTACCAATAATATATTTTTTATTGATATATTGTGGTGACATCATTGAATAGTAGGTCACAGACATTTTATCATCATTACACAAAGGTTTGAGAGTTTGTTCGTAAGAATGACGTAAATCAAGAGAATTAAAACGATTGTCTCCCATCATAAAGTAACAGTTTTCAGGAATGTATTGAGGATTTCCATTTGAATCATTTTCCGGGAAAAGTGGCATATTTCTTTCATCCAAAAGCATTTGAATATACCAGTTTAAAGTTTCAGCTTTTTGAAAATATGATTTTATCTGCTCATCATTGTTCAAAGATGAAAAATTCACTCCGGAATCAAGTAACTGAGCATAGCGCAAAACCATTTCTCCAAAAGTCAGTTTTGTCATGACATTTAAAGTAAAATTCGACTGCTGATAATAATCTCTGTTTCTGTTTTTATTTTCTATCCATGAAGTCATGAATTTTTCAAACCAGTCAAGACCACCTGTTTTGTAAATTATATTTGCCGTAATCTGCTGAACATTTCTAAACAAATCATATTCCCACAAATCTGGAGTCGTAAAATCACCAAGAAGATCATTATTTGCTTCATATTTTG
>CAMBMW010000037.1 GCA_945868875.1 uncultured Treponema sp. | reverse complement strand
ACTTACCGTCAATTTCTCCAAGCCACACAGAAGAAATGGAATCTAGAAGATACTGTGGAATGTTGTGATTTTCAAACGAAATAAACTGTTTCTGATAAACATTTTTATAAAAATCATTCATAAAGTTTTGTGCATAAGCTTCAGGATTTTCAAAACAAAGTGAGTCAAACTGAAATTCTGCAAGATTCATAAGATTTTCACACGCCTTCTGCGATTTTTCCTGTGCTTTTATTGACGGCACAAACAACGAGGTACAGATATAATCAGCTTTTCCAGTTTTTTCTTCTATTTTCTGACGCAAAATCTCTTCATTTTGCAAAAGGTTTTCTTGAGAATCACCAGAAATCAAATACCAGCCAGACGGATTATATTGAATTATCTGACTGGAAGCAATTTCATCTGCCAGAAGTTTTCCTTCAGTTTTATACAGCGAAAGAAGATTGTTTTTTACATTAATATTCTGTCTGAAAATGATGATAAAAATGATGGAAATGGCGAAAAGAACTGAAATCACAATGCGTCCGATAATTTTTTGACTCATAATGGTTGTTACTTTTTCAAATGAAACAAGAGGTTTAAGTTTTCTTTCGTTTTGTGGAATAGAAATTTTTGGAAAAATGGCAATTGTAGTTAAATATGAACTAATTAATCCAGTCAGACAGAAAAGAGACATTTGTTTGAGAAGTGTAAATGGGGCAAAAAGCAAAATGGCAAAACAAAGTCCTGTGGAAATAATAGCCATAGTAAGACCAGGCATAATATGATTTCTGATTTCTAAAGGAGTTTTCAAATCAGGATTTCCAGCCCAATGTGTAAAATAGTGCAGACTGTAGTCTATGCACGAACCTATTAATGATGTTCCAAAAACAAGTGTAATTATATGAATATGGCGGAAAACTGCCAGTGTTGCCAAAAAGGCTGCAATTATGGAAATAGTAATCGACATAACCGAAAAAATAAGCGGTTTTGGAGAGCGAAAAACAAGAAAAAGGATTATAATCACAAGAAGAAGGGAAATTGTTGCGATAAGTGAAATTTCTTTTGAAGCGGCTGTGGAACTTTTGTGGCTGTGAAATGGTGTTCCCGAAAAGATAAATTTCGTAGATGACACATTTTTATCAGAAATCCTGGAATTCACTTTTTTTTGCAAAAATTCGTTATTTCCCGGTGAATTCAACACATTTTCGTCTAAAATATCACCAAATTCAGAACAAATTTGATAAATTTCAGTGATTCCGTTTGATTTACTTGCAAGAGCGGCACCTTTTTTGCTGAGTACTCCGCGAATCATAACATACCAGATTCCGTTTTTTTGAGAAGACAATACACCGTCTTTTACAGTCATTGCTGTGCCAGAATTTTGTAAAGCAGCAAGATAATTTTGTAGATTAAGTTCAGTCAGCAGAAACGGATCTTGTTCCAGATTGTCCAAAGGAAGCAGCGTAAATCCACTGTAGGCTGTAGAAAGTGCATTTAAAGCAAAATCATTCTGACTTTCTTCTGTATTCAATTGTTCGATTGAATCTTTATCCAGCAGATTGAATCTATAATCAAAAAGAAATTGTGTTATTTCAGAAAGATTTCCAACATCGTTATATAGAGAAATAGATTTAAAATTATCACTTTTGATAAGATTTTGATAAACTTCCTGAGCAACTGTTTTTGCCTGTTCAAATTCTGGATTTGCTACGATGATAAAAACATTTTGCCCTGTCAACGAAGTCATTTTTTCATCAGCTTTTTGAAATGATGATTTTGAAAAACTTTTAGGGATTAGATTAAATAAATCGCTTTCTATGTGAACCTGGTTTGGAAAAATCAGGAAAATTAAAAGTGCAAACAGAAAAATCCCTGCGTGAAAAACACTCCACAATGGAAGAAAAGATCTTTTTGATAAAATGTACGTTTTAAAAAAAGATTTTAACCTAAAAAAAGAAAGTTTAGTCGATTGCAAAGAGTTGTTTTTCATCGTTTGTTAATTCCTGTGGATATGTTTGATTTGAAAATTCATATTCTATTGTGTTTCCAGAGTTTTCAGTGATTTCGAGTGATTCTAAAATGGCATTTGCTGGTTGTGAAGTCTGGTTTTCAGATGAATTTAATGTGCCTGAAAGTGTAAAAGTTTTCATCACACTTGCAATGTTTTGATTTTTTGGTGACAATTCTATATTCCAGGCTGCAAAATCACTGTTTTTTACAACAATTTCAAAGTTTTCATATAGTTTTTCAGTATTTCCCATAAAAAGTGAACTCAAAACAGAAGAAATGCTTTGAAAAATCTGATTGTCTGTACCATCCATTACAGTTTTTTTTCCGCTTGCAGATGTTTGAACCATTTTGTTTTCGCTAATTACAAGAGTTGAGGCAAACGGTTTTTCAGTTTTCCACACAATTCCCATATCAGAAATAATAAATTTTCCAATTGATTTAAGTTTTCTTCCGCTTTGTGTGATTGTTTTAGTCTGCGAAAAATCTCCGACTGTGTTTTTATTTTTTGCAAGTTCCTCACACACTTTGATTACAAGCGGATCTTTAAAAAGATTTTCATTCTCAACAGAAAACAAAAAAAATGAAAAGAAAATCAATAAAGCCGAAAGAATTAATTTTTTATTTGATAAAGAATTTTTATAAACTTTCATAAAAATCTCCAAAAAAATGATATTTCAATATTCTTCAGGTGAAATCGTTTATTCGCCGAAATTCCAAAAATTATAGAAGTTATACCATTGATAAGGGTAAATTTTGCAAAATTTTTCAATTTTTTCTATAAATTCGGAACAAATTTCAGAAATTCTTGCATCCCTTTCGTTTCTTGAACATTCTAAATCAATCTGTGATTTTTCGATGTAAATCTTATATTTAGGGTTAAAAATTGAGTTTTTATTTCTGAAACCAAACATATAATAAACAGGCGCTTTTAGTAAAAATGGTATCAAAAAAGTTCCGTATGGAAATGGAGCCACTTTTCCCAAAAAGTTTTTTGAAAGAAATTTATCTCGTGAACGTGCAGAAGTTCTGTCACCTGAAATTATTACAAGTGCTCCACGTTCAATAAAATCCATAAGTGTGCAGATTGTATCAGGGCCGATTTGTGCTGGGTCAATGAGATTCAAATCAAAATTTGAATTTATTTGTGAAAGTGTCTGATTGAACTGCTTTGTTGCGTTTATTTCCATAATTGCAACAACAGGAACATCATGACCAACCAGCTGCTTATTATTTTCAGAAAGACTTCGCATAAGTTCCATATTTCCCTGATGAGAACTGATTAAAAGTGCGCCTTTATTTTCTTTGAGTTGATTTAACAGAATGTCGATATCATCCTGCTGGTATTCTATGCGATTGAAATTAAATTTTCCAAGCCAGCCTTGCATTTTTTCTAAAACACAAAACGAAAATGAAAGAATTTGTCTGTATGGACTGATTTTTTGTGGAACTTTTCCGCCTGTAAAATACTTCAAGTTTTTTTGATATGTGCGGCTTTCTTCTCTTGCTCTTTTCGAAAAAAGATAATAAAAAAAGCTTACAGGATAGGCCAAACAAAGCACAAAAAAAGATGGCAGCATTTTAAACAGGAAAACAAGAAGTTTAAGAGGAATGTTTGTATGAATTACTTCTTTTTCATCGGCCCAATGAAGTTTATCTTCTTTCTTTTTATTTTTCATAAACTATGCTGATTTTTCTGATTTCCTTTCTGCAGTTCTATTTTTGCGAAGCGAAATCAATTTTGGCAGTCTGAAAATCATACCAATGCAAAGTCTGGTATAAGTCCTGGAAATTCTCATTGTGTCGCTGAAATATCTGAAATTTGAGATTCCATCACTCGGATAAAAAACTCTTACTGCTTCAGAAATAACAGGAACTCCTTGCCAAAAAAGATGTACCAAAATATCAATATCATATCCCATTCTGTCATCAAGAACAGGATTCTTTTCCAAAAGTGCAATATATGATTTTACAGGATAAACACGAAAACCAATCATTGCGTCAACAATATCATGAGATAAAGTTACAAAATGAATCCATCCGTTTGCAATTTTTCTACCATTCACACGTTTTTTTGGTGCACTCTCGTCGTATTCAGGATAACCGCAGATTATTGCCTGTGGATTCTCTTTTGATTTTTCTAAAAAATGCTGAACCCGTTTTGTATCATGCTGACCGTCTGAATCAATTTGAAGAATGTGTGTAAGCCCCATTTCATTTGCTTTACGCATGCCATCTTTCATAGCAAGACCTTTTCCGCCATTTTTTGGACGCACCACAAGCGTTACAAGAGGATTACTTTGTGCAATTTCGTTTATAAATCCTTTGTTTTTCTCATCATTTCCATCATCAACAACAATTATTGGCAGATTAAATGGAGAAAGTTCTTTTACAACAGATTGTAAAGCCGCACCATGATTATAAACAGGAATTACAAAGCCATAATTTTCATAATTCTTTTTGTCCATTAGATTATACACCAGATTTTTGCTTAAAATTTCGGTTATTACTCTGAAAGTACATTAAAAGTTCCTGAAGAATAAACTTTTCCTTCAACATTTGCATCAGACAGATTGAATGTTACACTTTGTTTTTCAGCTTTGTATGTTAATTCAAGATGAATTTTTGTGTCAGGTCTGATTGGTGCAGAAAATTTTATGCGTTTAATACTTGGAACCCAACGCTGCGTACCAAAATATTTGCGTGAAAATCTTGTTACAACCTCAAACTGAGCTACAGCCGGTAAAAGTTTGTATTCAGGAAAGTGACCGTCAAAAAAATCACTGGAAGCTGGAATTACAAATTCCAACACAACTTTTCCTTCTTCTTTTGAAATAATCTGTTCATCTTTAATATCGTGTAAATTTGTTTCTTTCATTTTGTTCCTTCTTCAAACATTGCCATAATTTCCAATTTGTGTTTTTTGCCTTGAACATCTACAGGAATTTTCTCAACAAAACGCCATTTTTTAGGAATGACAACATTTTCGAAATATTTTATCAAATAATCGTGAAAAAATCTGTTAATCAAAAATTTTTCACAATCTTTGAATTTTTCTTTTCCATTTTCATTCAACACAACCGCAGCAGCAAGATATTGTCTTACATCATTCTGCATAGCAACAACTTTTACATCGCTTACATATCCGCTTTGCAACAGTCTGTCTTCAATTTCAATCAGAGAAATGCGTTTTTCTTCAATTTTTACGATGGAATCAGAACGGCCTTTGAGTAAAAACCTGCCATCTTTTTGGAATTCTACTAAATCTGAAGTAGCAAAACCTTCTGGATTTTTGATGTATGGCGAAATAATTCGAAGACAACCGTCATCACCGAGCCAAAGTTTAGCGTTATCAAAAGGATTCCACAAAAGTCCATCCTTGTTTTGCTGACGGTAAGCAATTCCAGAAGTTTCAGTTGAGCCATAAACTTCAAGTGGATAAAAATCAAAAAGTTTTGAACATTGAACTGCAAGTTCCGGACTTACCGCGCCGCCTGAAGTAAAAATCCATACATTTTTCATGGAAAGCTTTTCTTCAACTTCGCAAGTTCTTTTCAAAAAGGCTGGAGTTGCAATTATAATATAAGATTCATCCGTCATTTTTTCAAATTCTTCAGGAAACTCTATTCTATGACGACGGAATGGTGTTCCAAGTGAAAATGGTAACGAAATTCCAAACAAAAATCCGTAAATATGATGCTGACTAACTGTTGTAATAAGTTTACGACTTGTTATTTCTTTTCCCCATTTTGATATGATAAATGCATTATCTTCTTCAAATTCTTTCAATCGTTGAGGAACTGCTTTTGGTTTTCCAGTGGAACCAGAAGTGTAAAGAAAAATTTTTGTCAGCTCCGCATCTATTTCTGGACAATTCCTAAAATATTTTTCATCTGGAATGTCAGTTTTTTCTATCAAGTCAGGAATAAAGTCCGAATCAGGTACTTTTTGGTCTGTCAAAAGTTTGATTTGAGGTGTTTTTACGTCTGCCAGAAAGTTTTCTGCAATATTTTGAGTGAGATATACTGTTTTTTGACATTGAAGAATTGCTACAAAAGTACATAAAAAATACCAGTAATCTTCACAATGCAATAAAAATTCCTCTGAAGGATTTTCTTCTATATGTTTTCTGATTTTTGCAGAATCTATAAGAAAATCTTTCCAAGTTTTGTATGATTTTTTTGACCAAACATCATCAAAACACATAATGTAATCATCTTTTCTAGAATCTGATTTAAATTTGGAAATTGGATATGACTTCATAATTCTACTGTCCACAATTTTTCTGATAATAAATTCCACTGCAAAAAGTGTTCCCATCAAAGCGTAGGAAATTCCTCCATTGTAGATTGCCCAAATTTCTCTTGAGCAAAAAAAGGTTGTATAGGTTGCAATAGTTCCGTTTAAAATGAAAAAACAACACCAGACGAGGGTGACTTTTTTGCAATAGTTTTTTACTTGATTTTCATACGTTGAACCTAATATTTTTTTATCTGCCAAAGTCGCAAATCTAAAGATAATATTAGGTTTGATAAAAAGTGTGCTACCGAAAACAAAAAGCAAAGTCAGATTGATTACAACAGAATAAAGTTTTAAAAAAAACTCTTTTCCTGTTATAAAACAAAAAAGACCAGCGGCAAGAAAAAGCATGGAACTAACTAACGGTTTCCAGTCTAAAACAGACTTTTCTTTTTCATTTCTGGTCTTTTTACTTCCTGTAGCACTTAAAAAAAAAGCAGCAGCCAATGCAATAATACATAAGGACAAAACTCTTGTATCTACTTTAAAAATGACTAAAAGTGAAAAAACAAGAATTGGATAAACTGCTGCAATTACATAAAAAAAAACTTTCAGGAATTTTTTCATTATTTTTTATGCCATATAAGGAACAAGAGCATCTACAACATCTTGAACAGTTTTTACTGTCTTAAAGATAGATGGATCAACATTTCCTTTATCTGCAGGCATAAATTCCTTCATCTTTACGATAAGGTCAATAGAATCGATTGAATCCAAGTCAAGGTCGTCACCAAGAAGTGCATCTGGTGTTACATCACCTTCGTCAAGTTCAAATTCTGATACGAGAATGTTTTTTACTTTGTCAAAAATTTCTTCTTTAGACATTTTTTCCCTCTTTTTGATTAGTTTAATTTGGCTTTTTCAGCCGAAATGTATTCAGCCAAAGCATCTACAGATGCAAAATGCTTTTTATTTTCTCCACTTTCAGCAGAAAACTTAATGCCAAATTTCTTCTTGAGTGCAACTCCTAGCTCAAGTGCATCAATAGAGTCAAGGCCAAGTCCTTCTCCAAAAAGCGGTTCTGAATCAACGATATTTTCTGGCTTGATATCTTCAAGCTGAAGAGATGAAATTATTACTTTTTTAATTTCTTCTTTCAATTCGTCCATAGAAAATCCCTTTTGTGCCAATAACACTTAATATAAGAGTTTATATTATAAAATATATAAATAAAAATCAAGATAGAATGTTTATTTTGCAGAGTAAATGTACTATGTTACAAAAAATCAGCTTTGATGATTGTAATAAATGTGTTTAAATTGAAGTTTAACAGTTTTTACACCAGTTTTTTAATCACTTGAATAACAGTAAATATTTATAGTACAATTAAGAATATATTTTTTTATAATTATATGATGAAAAAAAAGTTGCAATAATTCTTTTTTTTAAAGATTGAAAGTAATCATGTAATTGCATTTTAATCTAAAATAAAAAATGATTTATAATTTAGGGGATAATATGGATTCTTCTTTATACGATATTGAAAAATTTAAAAATGATAAAATTCGTGCAGTTGATGCAAAATTTGAAGCAAACAAAATTGCTTTTGCTCCGCTTGCATTTCAGGCAATCAAATCTATGATAAATCTTGGAATTTTGCAGGCTATTGAAGAAGCAGATGAACAGGGGATTTCTAGAAAAGCACTTGCCGAAAAAACTGGCATTTCAGAATATGGAGTTGGCGTTCTTTGCGAAATGGCTTTGGGAATGAATGTTATAAAATTGACACAGGATTCCGTTTCTGATCCAAAAACCGAAAAATATAAGCTTGGAAAAATCGGCTGGATGCTTTTGGAAGATGATTTGTGTAAAGTGAATTTCTGGTTTACAAATGATATTTGTTATCAGGGTGCGTGGGATTTGGAAAAATCAATAAAAAACGGAAAACCAGAAGGTCTGAAAGTTTTTGGAGATAAATGGACAACAGTTTACGAGGCTCTTTCTACTTTGCCAGAACAGGCAAAAAAATCTTGGTTTGATTTTGACCATTTCTATTCTGATATTGCATTTCCAGAAGCTTTACCGATAGTTTTTGCAAAAAATCCAAAAACTATGCTTGATATTGGCGGAAATACCGGAAAATGGTCTATTACTTGTTGTAAATATAATCCAGATGTAAAAATGACAATTGTAGATTTACCAGGACAAACTGCTGTTGCTGAAAAAAATGCTGCTGAAGCAGGTTTTGCACAGAGAATTGGTTTTTGTACAGGAAATGTATTGCATGAATCAACAAAATTACCAGATTCACCTGATGCTGTTTGGATGAGTCAGTTTCTGGATTGTTTTTCTCTGCATCAAATCACAAAAATTTTGAAAAAAGTGCATGAAGTTGCTACTGAAAATACAAATGTTTGGGTTTTAGAGCCACTTTGGGACTGTCAAAAGTTTGAAGCAAGTTCTTATGCTTTGCAAGGAACTTCACTTTATTTTACTTGTATTGCAAATGGAAACAGCAAAATGTATCGTTTTCAAGAACTTGTTGATGCAATTGAAGAAGCTGGATTTAAACTTGATTGTGCGCATCACAATCTTGGTTCAAATGCATATTCTTTACTCTGTTTTAAAAAGAAATAGTTTTGACAGATTTGGAGAAATAAATGAAAGAGGTTTTTATATCTGATATTTCAGCTTGGGCTCCTGGAATTGGTGATGAGCAAGCAAAATGGCAGGATTGGCTTGATGGAAAAACTCAAATAGAACAGTCAAAAGAATCTCCAAAACTTGAATATACAGATCCTCTTTTTAGGCGTCGTCTAAGTCAAATCACAAAAATGACGGTTCATGTAATCCATAATCTGCTTGAAAAAACAAATGTAGATAAGAATACAAAAATTGTATTTGTGTCTTTACGTGGTGAAATAGAACGAGAATTTACAATTAATAAAAGTTTAATCGAAGAAAAAATGATTTTGCCGGCAGCGTTTTCTTTATCTGTGTTTAATACACCAGTTTCGTCTGCAACTTTAGCTTTCGGATTGAAAGGTGGATATTCTGTAATTTTTCCTTCTAAAAACAATTTTGCAGATGCTTTCAAGACAGCGGTATCTCCAGTTCTTGCTGGAACAGAAGAAAAAATCATTTTTGTGTATGCTGATGAACTTGTTCCCGATTATTATGGTGATAAACGTCCACAGGAAAATATTCCATGTGCATTTTCATTTTTAGTAAACTCAAAAGATAATACTGAAAAAAATGGAAAATATATCAAAATGACTACAGATGATTTTGATGAAATTTCTGTTTCTCCTGTGGATTTTTTGCAGTATATTTTAAATTAAATTTAATGATTATTGATGTTAATTATAGTTTTTAATTAAAAGGTGAGAAAGATGGCAGAACTTACAAAAAAAGAATTAGATGAAAAATATAATCACAAAGATATGCCAAAAATTGAAAATTATTTATTTAATTTTTGTGGCTGTTTTATGAAAATTTTTGCAATAACTGTTTTTGGTGTTGGAGCGGTAATCCTGGCAGTTTTTGTATTTCCTTTTATCAGATTGTTTACACTGCGCAGAAAAGATTTTGGTGTAGTTGCACGGGCGTATGTATCCCACACATTCCGTGTATTTTTGGGATTTTTGAATCTTCTGCATGTGTCCATCAAAAAAGTGGATAATCCTGAAGAGTATAAAAATATTCACAGTAAAATCATCATAGCAAATCATCCTTCACTTTTAGATTTTGTGTACATTATGTCGCTTGTACCAAATTCAACCTGCATAGTACGTGGTGGTTTGACAAAAACTCCTTTGCGTGGCGTAATAAAGCAGGCTTATATCACAAATACAACAACTTTTGAAGATATGTGTCTTGAATGCAAAAAACTTACTGATATGGGCTGCAACGTAATCATTTTCCCTGAAGGAACAAGAACTCCACGACATGGCAAAAACAATTACAAAAAAGGAGCTGCACGCATTGCACTTTACTGTGGTTGTGATGTTCAACCGGTTTTTATTGGTGGAAGTGATAAATATGGACTTGGAAAACATGACCCTTTATGGAGTTATAATCACGTAGAACCTTATCTTTATGATTTTAAAAAACTTCCAGTGATTTCTATTGATGAATATAAAGATTTGTCAGAACCGATTGCTGCAAAACGCCTTACAGACAAGATGGAAGAAGTTCTTAAATCTGCTGGAGACGACTATTACACAAATTATTCTGGAAAATCTAGAAATAATTATTAGGTTTAATCTCTCAAAACAAAATCACTACACTAAATGTTAAAAAAATTAAACCTCTATATTTAATTTTAAAAAATAATAGTGACATCTTTCGTACCCTCATTTGTTACATTATTAGACAGGAATTACTACAGTGAAACATTTATCTCTAGAAGATTTCGATACTCTCTACAATCAATATGGACCTATGGTTTTGAGGCGGTGTCGTTTTCTTTTAAAGGATGAAGACAAAGCTTTGGATGCTATGCAGGATGTTTTTGTCCGTTTGATTGAACGAAAAGAAAAAATCTCAAACATTTGTTCCAGTTTTATGTATACAATGGCGACTAATGTTTGTTTAAACAAAATTCGTGCGGATAAACTTCGTAGTGGTCCAGAATTTGATGTTATTGCTGAAATTGTTGAAGATCATGTAAGTTCACTGCAGGAAGATAAGATTGATTCTTCAATTTTGCTTGATTGTATTTTTTCAAAACGAGATTCTAAGGATCGTCAGATTGCTGTCTTATATTATGTGGATGACTATACTCTGGAAGAAACAGCTGAAAAAATGAATATGTCTGTTTCTGGAGTGAGAAAACGTCTTTCTAAACTAAAAGAATTTGCTAAATCTATGTAATTTCTAAAAAGGGGGCAAAATGAAAATTCCATCAAGAATTTTAGAAGCCATTTGCAATGATGAACTTCAAGCACAGGATTTTTATGATGTTTATGGGAAAGAAAATGTCATTAATGCTTGTAATCAAATAAAACTTTCAAATGAACAGATTAAACAGACTTATTCCGCTGAAGATATGAAACGTGCCGTTGCGCAAAAACTTCAGTATGCGAATAATAATAAAACCTCCAGAAAATACGAAAAATTCGAAAAAACAGAGTTAAAACAGCAAAATTTTGTTGTTTTTGGAGAAAAAAATACTGAAAAAGCACAAAAAACGTCTTTTTCTAAGTTTAAGGTGATTATTCCGGCAATGGCTGCTGCTGTTATAGTTGCAGTTTTACTTCCAAGAATGATTTTATCAAATAATCTCCAGAATTCGCAGAATTTGAGTGAAATTTCGACAAAAAGTGCAAATATTCGCATTAAAGGAGCTAAAAATATCACCAATCTGGAAAATTCACGTCAAAATCAAAAGTCTGAAATCAAGCTTTATAAAAAAACTGATGATGGTGTGCAGCTTTTGGCAAATGGTGACAGTGTTAAAAGTGGTGATATTATCCAAATCACTTATGCACCTGGAAAAAATAATTATGGAGTAATTTTCAGTGTTGACGGAAATGGAAATATAACTCGTCATTTTCCTGAAAAAAGCTGGAAATCTGAACGTTTAAGTCATGAAAAACCTGAAATTCCACTTGATTTCTCTTATGAATTAGATAATGCGCCTAGTTTTGAATGTTTTGTGATGGTTTCTTCCGAAAAAGAGTTTAATCTGAATGATATTGAAAAACGAATCGAAAATTCAAAAGAGCTGGACTATTTATTGGAGATGAAGTATCTGCCAAAGAAAACAGACGGCTCAGTTTTTGTTCTTGAAAAATAACTGACCTTATATTTGACCTTGTACTGACATTGTCACAATTTATCTAACTGATCTTGTATGTGACCTTGTGTGGTATTATTGTGTCTAAATGGAGAAATATTTATGAAAAACAAGCTTTTTATATCTACTTTTACTATTTTTTTGTTTAATTTTACGATTTTTGCTGCAATTTCCATTGAAAAAGAAGAAAATTTGAAAAATGGTGTTATAAGATATGCAATTTATGTTGGAGCCAATGATGGTGGAAAAGAGCGGGAAAGACTTCTTTATGCTGGAACAGATGCTCAAGCTTTTAAAAAAGCAATGACTGAAATTGGCGGTGTGGAAGAAGAAAACAGCAGAATTTTAATTAATCCTTCGAAAAATAACATTGATGAAGCGATTTCTGAAGTTTCTGACAAAATTAATTCAAATGCTGATGTGGCAAAACGTTCTGAATTTATTTTTTATTATTCAGGACATTCTGATGAAAATGCTCTTTTACTCGGAGAAACAGTCTATGATTATTCTGAATTAAAAGCAGCAATTACGGAAGTGCCAAGTGATATTCATGTTGTGATTCTGGATTCATGTTATTCAGGAAATTTTATCCGCACAAAAGGTGGTCAAAAACGAAAGCCTTTTTTAATCGATGATTCTGCTGTTGTGAAAGGTCACGCCTATTTGTCATCAAGTTCAGAAAGCGAGTTTTCGCAGGAATCTGATGAGATTGAATCCTCATATTTTACAAATGCAATGATTTCTGGGCTTCGTGGTGCTGCTGACACTTCTGGTGATAATAAAGTTACGTTGAATGAGCTTTATTCTTATGCTTTTAATGAAACGCTTGCTAAAACAGAAAACAGTAAGGCAGGTCCTCAGCATCCAAATTATAATATTACGCTGGTTGGTTCTGGGGATTTAGTTTTGTCAGATTTGTCTACGGCTGAATCAATGTTATCATTTTCTAAAGAATCAAAAGGTCGTTTTATAATCCGTGATAAAAATGAAAAGCTTGTAGCAGAAATCAATAAAACTGAAGGACAGCCGATTTTCATGGCTTTGCCTGCTGGTGAGTATTTTGCTGTTGTAATTGATGGAAATTCTACAAAACAGGGAAGTTTTACCCTTGAAAAAGATAATCTTTTTGTAATTGATGATAATTCATTTGGGAAAATCAAAAGAAAATCTGGTCGCGTGCGTGGTGATTTTGTAGATTCAGAGAATGAAAACCTTTCAAAATATGATACAGACAACTCTGATGTTCTTGGAGTTGACGATTTGGACAATTATGAGAATTCTCAAAATTATTTGGAACAGGATTCTTTTGACGAAAATAATGAAAAAAATGATGATTTTGAAGAAAAATTTGATATAAATAGTGTCAATTTTAGTGATTTTGACGTGTTTCATTTTCAACCTGTTCCAGCAATCAGTGTGACTGGAAATGCTGAAACTGCAATAATATCTGTTGGTTTGTTTGGTTCTATTGAATCAGCTATGATGACAGGTCCGCAGATTTCAACAATTATGAATATTGCTCCAGCCATGAAATTTGGAGTACAGACTTCAGGATTATTTAATATTAATTCATGGGGACTTGGTTCTGTCCAGGTTGCAGGTTTGTTTAATATTTCAAATACTTTCAGTGGCGCGCAAGTTTCAGGATTGTTCAATGTTGCAGATGAGTTTATTGGAAATCAAACAGCTGGTCTTTTTAATGTGGGCAGCAGGATGATAGGTTTGGAAATTGCTGGTGGAGCAAACTTTAGCACACGTATTGAAGGCGGTCAAATTGCCGGCTTTATGAATGTGTCTGACAGAGTTTCAGGAGCTCAGGTAGCAGGTTTTATGAACATTACTGATGAAGTTCAAGGTGTGCAGATTGCTGGCTTTATGAACATTGCTGATAAAGTAAATGGTCTGCAGCTTGGTGTAATCAATATTGCTGATGAAGTAAATGGAGTTGCACTTGGTTTGTTCAACTTTGTTGATAATGGTCTGGCTGATATTTCTGTAGCATGGAATTCAGATAATTTTGTAGATTTTTATTATCAGGGTGGAGCAAAATATTTATATACAATAACGGGAGTTTTGGTAAGTGAAAAAAGTTTTAGTAATAATAGTTTTGATATGGGTGCAGTGTATTGTGGTATTGGGAGTCAACTTGATTTAGGATTTTTCAGGTTTGAAGTGGAATTGTTGCAAAAACAGTATTGTTTTAATTACAAAAACGAAGAATATAGTAGTTTTTTTGATTATCTAAACAATCTTAAAATTGAAAATTTGGGAGAATTTTTCAATTCGTTGACAGTTCCTTCTTTGCGATTAAATGCACATTTGCAGTTTGGAAAATTCGGAAGTATCTTTGGTTCTGCAATATTTGATGTTAATGTAAAAGGTTGGAATGATTTGGCATTTTCTCTTTACCACAGGGAAAAGAAAATGACACTTGGTGACAGTTTTGAAGTGTATCCGAATTTCCAGTTTGGCTTTAGAATTCATTTATAATGAATATAAAAGCAGAATTGACTTTTATGGGGCTGTTTTTTATTGCTCAGTCAGTTCCATAAGAGTCTTTTTTTTATTAAAAGGTAGATTTTGGTTAAGATTGAAGTCGATACACTTTTGAGTTTCTTTTTGGCGACCAGATTTGTTTTCGTTCAGATGGAATGGAATCAATCAGGTCATATTTAAATCCAAGTTTTTCGAACCAGTCTGCGGCTTGTGTAGTCATTATGAAAATAGATTTTGCATTTTGAGATTTTGCTTTTGCAATGAGTTTTTTTATCAGTTTTGGTCCAACACCCATATGCGAAAAACTTTCGTCGACTGCTACTGCGTGAATTTCTGCTTGTCCATCACTATATTTTTTGAGAGCAGCACAGGCGTGAATTCCACCGTCTAATTCATAAACTATGAATTCATCTATATTTTGTTCAAGCTGCTGTTCGGAACGTGGTAAAAGCTTTCCACTCTTGATAAAAGGCCGCATAACTGCCAAGACAGATGGAATATCTGATTGTTGCATTTCGCGAATTTTACCATAATTATTTGTGTAAATCATTGTTCCCTGACCAAGACCACTAAAAATTTCGCAAGGGAGAACACCATCAATATTTCCATCAACAAGATGAACTCGTGTAACTCCCTGTCGGCAGGCTTCTTTTGCAGAAAGCAAAACAGATTTGATAGTATTGTCTGCATCTGAATTATTTTGCAAAAATTCGTCCACTTCTTCGAGGTTCATTGCAGGTATGTCCCCGCTTTGAGAAAGTGCAAAAGTTGAAGGGATTTCAAAACTCTGTTGATTTATGCGTCCATCTTGAATGACATAAAAAAGCTTATCGGCATGAAGGTTTATGGCAACTTGTTGAGCCAAAAGCATTGATGAAATATTGTAAAGATGACCAACTGCATTCCATCCTATGCACGGGAAAATCGGGATAAATCCATGTTCAAGAACAGTTTTGATAGAATCAATCTGAAGTTTTTCAATTTCCCCAGCAGTTCCAAAATCAAAACCGTTGATGATTCCTTTTGCGCGAGAGCGAACCCAGTTTCCAATCACAGCGGTGATATTATTTGCAGCAAGACTTGTCATAATTGTGTTTGAAACATCAAAAGCTGCCATTTTGATTAGTGGCATGGCATTTGGTTCTGTGACACGTGTATTATCATGATAAGTCCAATTTATTTGGGAAAGAGAAAGTACTTCATCAATGCGGTTTCGTGCACCTGGAATCAAAACTACTTTTAATCCAGCCTGATGTAAAAGTGCAATATCACTGATGTGTGACGAATACAACGGAGATTGAATTGTGTTGTCATCAAGATAAATAACAACAACTGCATTTTTGAATTTTTGCAGATATCTTATGACATCGCGAATATTTTCAGCTTTATTTACAGTTTTGATTTCCATAAAACTTAATTTATCATTTTTTAATATTTTTTGGAATATGCATTTTTTTTGATAAAAAAGAATCTCCAGGGCAAACGCATTATAAAAAATATTTTCATAAAAGTTGGCGCGAGGGAGT